>JBGGNE010000275.1:0-80453 GCA_041287705.1 Methylacidiphilales bacterium
TCTGGGAGCCGGCCGCAATGGTTGTACCCGCATCACCATCGCCCACTTTCATGTCCAGGGAATCCAGCTCCTCCTTTGAAGAGATCAGAACTTCCGTGATGCGAGAGATGGCGGCCACAACCGAGGGGTTTTGCTCAACCGGAGCGCCCGACGAGACATACGGCTTGTCTTTATCAAGATAATCGACCGCCGGTTCAAAGTATTGCGTCTTGTGCGGTGTGAGTACTCCAGGCCATGCAGGTGCGTTTGTTGGTGACGAAAGTGCCTCGACAAAGTCGCTTTGCGCCGGCAGGAGCGTTACGGAGAAACCGGGCATATTGAGTGATGTCATCAGAGATGACGGTGCGACCATCAACGCAAGTCGCTCCACACCTGCGATGTCGAGCAGATCATGAGCCAGCACTCCCATTTCCTGTGTGGAACAGCCGCCAAGATTGTTGAGGAAAGCCACGTAGCGGGTTTCCGGGGCAGGGTCGCGTCTTACCGCTTCGGCTAGCAGCGGAGTCAGAACGAGTTGCATGGCTTCGCGTGCACTGGCTGGATTTACTTCCTGGGCACCGGGCTCGTTGTGAATTCCGAGACCGAGCTCGGGGCCGTGACCGCCAGTTTCCGCAGCGCGACCCGGCACATCGCAACCAGACAGAGCGAGACCGAGCGTCATGGGGAGCTCCGCAAATGCCGTGATGCGAGTGAGAATTTCGTCCAGGCCAAGACCTTTGGCCGCCATCCAGCCTGCATATTTGTGCACTAATACCGTCCCGGCGATACCCCGCGGTTTTACGGATTTCTCCAGAGCGACATCGTCGCCTACGATCACGACGCCAACGTTGAGTCCTTCCGCACGGGCACGTTCCGCGGCAAGGCCAAAGTTGAGCCGGTCGCCCGTGTAATTCTTTACAATGAGCAGACAGCCTGGCGAGCCCGTGACATGGCGAATCGCAGCAAGCACCGCGTCTACGCTGGGCGAGGCGAACAGCTCGCCGGAAACCGCGGCGGTGAGCATGCCTTCACCGACAAAGCCGGCGTGGGCGGGCTCGTGGCCAGCTCCGCCGCCGGAAATCAGGGCAACGCGATCTTTCTTCCAGTCCGCCCGCGCGACAATGCGCACGCCTTTGCCCGGTGCCGAGAGAGTAACCGGCGCGAGCTGCACGAAGCTGCCAAGAACCTCATCGACAACGCGCTCGGGGAGGTTCAGGAATCGTTTCATACTCATAGCGGCGTAACTCTCGCACGATAGTGATGGTGACGCGAGATCGCGCTGCATCTTTCTTTATCCGCCTGAGCATCAAGCAAAGCGACCTCGTTCGCTTAAAATGCGTAGCACTCGCAGCCGCCGTCCAGAAGTCCGCGTGGTCCCAGCATCCACTGGGGAAGATTGAGTGTGGAACTTCCGCCGGCGGTGGAGGCGCGTGGTTTGCGTCTCGAGGTAGTCGTTTCACCTGACGTGGAGAAGCGGAGCGGGCTGCAGCAACCGCAACCTGCGGCATGAGTCTGATCCAAATGCGCCGTAAGTTCCCGTCTCCAGTAACCTGGATAGCGGTGAACCGGCGACCAGTCCGGCATTACCGGCAGCGATTCCGGATCCAGCGGCTTGAATTCCGCGGCGGCATAGACGGGTTTCCCGCCCAGAATGGTGAGCACCGATTCGAGGGATTTGATCTCCTCGTCGGGTATGGAGAAGTAGTCGGCGCTCAGCACTGCCAGATCAGCAAGTTGTCCCACGGCCAGAGCACCGCGCTTACCTTCCTCCCGGCTCATCCAGGTACTGCCCTGGGTGTAGAGGCGCAGTGCTTCTTCACGGCTCAGCCGGTCTTTCTCCGGATAGAGTTCAAGACCGCCGACTGTGCGGCCGGTGCTCATCCAGTAGAGCGAAACGAAGGGGTTGTAGCTGGCGACACGGGTTGCGTCGGTACCTGCGCCAACGGGGACACCGAGTTCCAGCATGCGTCGCAAAGGCGGAGTGCGGCGCGCAGCCTCGGGGCCATACCGGTCCACGTAGTACTCGCCCTGAAAGGCCATGCGATGCTGTACCGCGATGCCGCCGCCGAGCGCTTTTACACGCTCAATATTGTGGTCGGTGATGGTTTCGCAATGGTCGAAGAACCAGTGCAGGCCTTCAAGCGGTGCCTCCTTATTGACACGCTCAAAGACATTGAGGAACCGGGAAATCGACTCGTTATAGGTGGCGTGGAGCCGGAAGGGCCAGCGGTTGGATGCAAGGAAATGGACAACTCGCTCCAGCTCACTTTCCAGCTTTCCATCGAGGTCGGGGCGCGGCTCCAGAAAATCCTCGAAATCCGCTGCGGAAAAGACAAGCATTTCGCCGGCACCGTTGCAGCGCAGCATGTCGTCGCCGGCATCGGGCTGAATAATCTTGTTCCAGCGCATGAAATCCTCCAGTTCACCGCCCGGCTTTTGGGTGAACAGATTGTAGGCAATGCGCAGTGTCATCTCCCCGCGGGAATGCAGTTGCTGAATGATCTCGTAATCTTCGGGATAGTTCTGATATCCACCGCCGGCATCGCACACACTGGTGACACCAAGCCGGTTCAGCTCACGCATAAAGTGCCGGGTGGAGTTATACTGATACTCCATGGGCAGCTTCGGGCCCTTGGCGAGCGTGGAGTACAGGATCATTGCGTTGGGCCGAGCGACGAGCATGCCCGTTGGATTCCCTGCTTTGTCTCGAACAATCTCGCCGCCTGGCGGGTTTGGCGTATCCTTTGTGTAGCCGCATACCTGCAGGGCAGCGCGGTTCAGCATGGCACGGCAGTAGAGGTGCAGGATAAAGACGGGCGTATCCGGTGCTGCAGCGTTGATTTCCTCAAGAGTAGGCATGCGGCGCTCGGCGAACTGAAATTCACTCCAGCCACCAACAACACGTACCCACTGCGGCGCAGGAGTTCGGGCAGCCTGCTCGCGCAGCATTTGCAGAGCCAGTGAGACGGATGGCACGCCTTCCCAGCGCAATTCCATGTTGTAATTCAGGCCACCCCGAATGACGTGCAAATGGCTGTCGTACAGACCGGGGATGACGCGTCGTCCCTGCAGATCAATCACTTTCGTTTCCGGACCTCGGGCGAATTCATCCGCATTGTCGATGCCGACGATTTTTCCCTCGGCTATGATCACTTCCCTGGCCTCCGGCTTCCTGGGATCCAGCGTGGTGACTCGACCGTTAAGGAGAATGAGATAAGCGGAAACGCGAATGGGGGTGGACGTGGGCATGTTATCGTGAGGTGGGAAAATGTTAGTAAGCTAAGGAGCTAGGGATGCCGGGATACAGAGGGGTGGGATGTGTCCTGAGGGACATGCAGCCAGGGTTGGGCCAGCCGCACTATGTTCGGCATGACAATCCAGGTGAGACAGACCACGATGCCCGCCGACATAACTCCAGAAACGAGAATGGGATGCACTATCGGGCTGATGGAGGGCAGAACCAGAGCTGCCACGCCCATGCTCGTCGGCCACACTCCCAGCCAGGTCAGCAAGGCCATCTTCCAGCGCGGAGGCATTGGCGTGTGGGGATTCTGGAACCACACCTCCAGTCCGTCGAGTTCGCGGCACTCTGCTCCGCCTTCAGTTAGCGGCTCGATTTTGCGGACCCAGTCCCGATACTGCGCGGAAGCATAAAAAGCGTCGCGTTCCGCAGGCCCGGCGAAGCTGCGCAGAATACCGTACTCGGTAGATCCCGAGCCGGGTGGTGGGTACAGCAAATGTACGCCGCGCATGCCGGGAACAGCCAGTGTCCCAGGCACGAAATCCAGCAGAGCGGCCTCAAACTCGGCAACGCATTCTGGCCGCACGTGCCGGGTGATCGCCATATGCAGACCGTGGCCTGCATTCGCGGCAGAAGTAGGGGACTCGCTCATGGGCATTGCACACTTTGCCGAGGCGCAGGGAGCTTGGAAACGCATGCCTGAGCACTCAGCAAAGTATCGAATGGTGAGTCCTGGTTAGTGGCCCTTGCCGGGTGGCACCACCTGGGGCTTGATGGCGCTTTGCGGAGCGTGATGCACCAGAGTGTAGCAGTATTCAACACCAACACCGTAGGCGCCGCCCTGAGCTTTGATCAGGCTCATCAGGTTGTTGTAATGATCGCGCTTTGCCCAGTCGCGTTGCCATTCCAGCAGGGCAGGGATAGCCGTTACGCGCGTTGCGCCTGCCTGCACCATGCGGGAGAGCGCTGCTTCATGTGCCGCGGGGGAGGTTGCGCCACAGCAGTCTTCAACGACGTAAATATTGTATCCGGCACCGATCATTTCAATGGTCGGCCAGGTGACACAGACTTCCGTCCACAGTCCGGTCATCAGGATGTTCTTTTTTCCTGTCTTCTCGATTGCGGCGCGGAAACCGGCGTCATCCCAGCTGTTCATGCTGCTGCGCTCGATAATTTCCTGGCCAGGAAACACATCCAGCAACTGGGGCCAGATGTAGCCGCTAAAGCTTTCCGTTTCCACGGCGGTAAGAACTGTCGGAACACCGAACTCTTTGGCCACCCTGGCCAGCAGCGTAACGTTGTTCATCAGCACAGCGCGATCGATATTTGCGACTCCGAAAGTCATTTGTGGCTGGTGATCGATAAAAACGACGGCGCTGTCTTCGGCAGTGAAAAGTTTGTGGTAATGGCTCATGGCTAAGTCGTATAGATGAAAATGGGCTAAGAACTTTAAGCCCGGGAAGTGATCTGACTCCCTTACTTTGCCCCGTTATACGCCCCTCCGCCATTGCCCGGATGGCTACACTTTTCCTCCTCCTAAAGGAGGAGACGACACGCGACTAAAGTTGAATAAGACCGCGACGGCTTGCGGCGGCAATCGCTTCCGTTCGGCTTAATACGTTGAGTTTCAGAAAAATACCGCGTACGTGAGACTTCACGGTCGTCTCGCTTATGTGCAGCTCCGTTCCTATCTCTTTATTGCATTTGCCCACTGCCAGAAGAGTCAGCACATCCTGCTCTCGTCCCGTCAGCGGCGGGGTAGAGAGATTGGCTGTCAGCTTTCCCAGAAGGGCGGGGGAGACACACGTTTCGCCGGCTGCGACACGCCTAATGCAGTCCAGAAGCTCTTCGCGCCTGGCGTCCTTCAGGATATAGGCCCGTGCCCCGGCTTTTACTGCGCGCAAAATGTCGTTGTCGGTATCAAAAGTTGTCAGCACAATGGTGAGCGCAGTGGGACAGAGTGCACGTATCGATTCAATCGCGCCCACTCCATCCAGCACGGGCATCCGCAAATCCAGAAGCGAGACATCGGGGCGGTGCTGCTTCCAGAGCTCCACTGCGTCGCGGCCGTTTCCTGCTTCCGCCACTACGGCCATATCGGCCTGACGTCCGATCATTGCCGCCAATCCTTCCAACACAGTGACGTGATCATCCGCAATCAGGACACGAATTCGTGTCGTTACTGATGGTGAGGTTGATGCGGGTAAAGCAGGTTTCATGTTGGCCCTACACGTTTATGCACGAGAAGCGAGGGGCAAGACAACCCGGATCACAGTCCCGGTTGAGTGTTGATACCCGTTATCGGCAAGTAATTCGATCTGCTGAAGGTCAGGCTTGATAATACCAGCGGGGACAGCTTTCAGTGGAGGGCTTGTGATGGAAAAAATGCCGCCGATGGATTCAGCCCTTTCGCGCATTCCCAGAAGACCAAAGCCGTCTCGGTGATGACGGGTTGAATCCACGCCGATTCCATTGTCCGAAAATTGCAGGACGACTTCCTCTTTATCTGAAAAATCCAGCAGCGCAGAAAACTGAGTTGCGTGGGCATGACGCAACGCGTTGGTAAGACTTTCCTGGCAGATGCGCAGCAGGTTATCCTGCCAGTCGATCGGCAGCTCTATTGCATTGCCCCGGCAGGCAAAGATGCCGCGCACTGCCGTGCCTGCCGTCTGCCTGGCGATCAGGTCCTCCATCGCACGGCACAGATCTTTTTCGGTAAGAGCCTGTGGCCTCAGTGCATGCACGGAACGACGCGCTTCCTGCAGGCTCTCTCTGGCAAGTTCGCGGGCTCGGGCTATGTGGGCAATTGCCTCTTGCGCAAGGCTGCTTGCCGGGTTGACTAAACCTCTTTCCGCAGCTGCAACGCCCGCGTCTTCCGCCGCCTCCAGTTGAACGATGACGCCCGTAAATCCCTGCGCCAGTGTGTCATGGATATCGCGCGCAAAGCGGTTGCGTTCGGCTGCCACTGCCGCTTCGCGGCTTTCCTGGGACAAACGCATGAGCTGAATCGCAAGCATTGCCTGATGGGCCAGAGCGCGTGCCAGCTCAATTTCCTCGGGCCGAAACGGTTCCCGCTGCCTCACGCGCACGCCAATAAGTCCCGCCACCCGACCGGCGACCAGCATCGGAACTGTAAGCGACGCGACAACGCCCAGGGAAGTCAGACGGCGGGTGATCTGAGTAATCGGTTCGAGAAACTGCGGTGCCACGCCTTCCGACCAGTTGTGCCAGGTGGCGTTTTCTCGTGAAAGACGCAGGCGAGGGGGATCCTGAGTCAGATCACCGAGTACGCAGTCGGAGCCGGTGCGGAAAACCTCCCGCCATACGGGGTGGTTCTGAGTCATGATTCCCGTGCCGTCCAGAAGGCCCGCATTCTGGGCCGGCATACGCACAACCCCATCCTCAAAGGTGGCGACTAGCAGCAGTTGATCTTCCGCCGTGCGATCCCAGACGCTGACACTTTGGCCATGAAGTTGATTGGCAAACATGCGCAACACGTGTTCCAGCAGCTTGTCCGGCTCGCTCTCATTGGCCATGGCGCTTAATGTGCGTTCAAGGGCAGAGAGCTGGCCGCGGGCTACGTGCTCAGTATTGCGCAACGCCTGAATATCCGTGGTGCTGCCATACCATTTCACCACATGACCCTCATCATTGTGGAGAGGAACGCCCCGGAACAGAAACCAGCGGTATTCGCCGTCGTATCGGCGCATACGGGCTTCTGTTTCGCCCTGAATTTCGGCGGCCAGAATATACTTCCAGTAGTTGGTAAGACCGGAAAGATCATCGGGGTGAATGGCAGTCTGCCAACCCCATCCGCGTGCGGTCTCAAGCGTCATGCCGGTATATTCCAGCCAGCGCTTGTTCAGGTATTCAATGTCGCCGCCCGGCAGGGAACTCCACACGAGACCCGGAACAGTATCAATGACCGTGCGGAGGTAATCCTCGCTGCGGCGCAGAGCGATTTCCGCCCGCCGCCGCTCCTCTACTTCCTGCTGAAGCGCTTTGTTTGCATGCTCCAGATCGGCCGTTCTTTCCGCAATGCGCTCTTCCAGTTCCGCGTTCTGCCGGGCGGCTGCCTGCTCTGCTTCCTTGCGGTCGGTAATATCCATCAGCGTACCGATGAACCGGAAGGGATTCCCCTGAGCATCGAGAAATGCCTGCGCACGGGCGGTCACCCAGCGGACACCTCCGTCGTTTTGCCGTACTACGCGGTATTCCGCCGCATATTCGCCGTTGTTGGCACCGCCCAAAGCCTGCATTACCGCCTGATGTACGCGATCGCGGTCTTCCGGATGCACACACTTGAGAAAAAGGTCATGCGTGATCTCCGTATCTCCATCGAGCCCAAAGATCTCCTTCAGCCGCAGCGACCAGTCCCCGGCGTTGGCTACATCCGAGGAATTCCACACCCATAGCCCGATGCGGCCGGTGGCTATGGCCAGCCTCAGTCGCTGTTCGTTGTCTACCAACGCGCGGTTGGCACGGGCCAGTTCTTCAGCCTGCTGAATGGAAGTGGAAGCGTCAGAGTCCATTCTGGTTCAGTGGAAGTTTGTCCAGACTCCAAATCTCTTTTTCCGGCTTCTCTATACGAACAAATTCCTCGATAAGGAAATACGTGCTATAGACAGGATTTTTGGGTTGACTGGCAGTCCTTTTAGGTTGGCTTTCTCTATAAATATCATAAATGGAGAAGACGATGCGTCTGTATTCATCGTTACCGGATAGCCCATTTACCCACCCCAGAAGTACAACAACAACAAACTGGCCATCCTTGTTCCGTTCCCAGTAACCACGCATGGTCCTGCCCGAGATGCCGACCGGCCTTGATTCGAATCTGCCGCCTTTGCAAAAGATGTATTTTGACGATCCGTCGGAAATGACAAGAGCACCTTCTGTTTCAATCACTTTTTCCGGAGATATTGTATCTGCCGCGCGCAACACAACAACATTGATTCCCAGCAAGCAGGCAGACAACGCGAAAAGCAGGGACAGTAGTCTCCATGAAGTAGTCATATGGTACAGTTGGCGTTGCGCATCCATTATTGCATTTGGTGCGAAGTAATGGAAGCGCAAACTCAACCTATACCTGCCTACGTTAAACAAGTGCTACAGCGGCCACGCTTTTACTATAAACTATGGGATTCCAATCGTCGTTTTCCAGTATATCACCAGGCTTTAAAGAGGCAAAGTAGTCTTCAGGCAGTATGTTTTGTTTGCCATTGAATGTGCTTCCTGCCGGCATGTAGGCGCATGTCATGGCCATACGGCGCTTTCGTGTCATGTTTGCACCTGCACCATGGGCAGTCAGTCCATTGTGGAAGCTACAATCGCCTGCCTTCATGGGTGCTGCAACAGGATCAATCTCACCCATTGCGGGATAGACGTTAAATAAATCACCGATGTTTTGGCCGATACCTACATTCTCAAATGCTGCCAGCTTCTGAGATGCAGGAGAGAACCACATGCAGCCGTTTTCCAGAGTAGCATCCTCCAGTGCTATCCATACAGACACAGCGTCTCGCGAGAAGAAGGACCAGTATGGGTTATCCAGATGCCATGAGGTCGGATTACCAAACGGCTCTTTGATCAACGCCTGATCGTGCCATACACGAATGCCATCTATATCTGCCAGGCGGCACAGCATCTTGCCCAGATCGGGTGAAAGCATGTAGCTCTTCACTGTTTTGTTGATGCGCCAGAGGTTTAGCCGTTGCGTAAACACTTTCGCGTAGTGACCCTTCTGCTCCATTTTGGCGCCGCCGCCCGCGACCATGGCGTTGCCCTGCGTGCGGGCCATCTCAGCTATACTCTCCAGCATAGCTGATTTCAATTCTGCGACCTCGCTGGAGGAAAGGAATCCAGGCTGCACGACGAAGCCATCCTGCTGATACTTTTCAATTTGATCCTGCGAGAGCGTTGTATTCATGCAGGACAATATAAGACTTTAAAGCGGTCACTACCTGGACTATGTTATCGCGATAACGGGACTATGTTGACTCTTCGTATTCGCCAGCGGCAGCCCTCTCTGGATTCTGTTGGTATTGGAGTGGAGTATTACCCGGACTATATCAATCGAGAGATCAACCTGCATTCCCTGGATGTTGTTCTTCTCACTCTCATCCTTCGTGGCCGAGGCAGGCATATTATTGATGACGAAGCGTTTGCGGAGAATGGAGCGTCTCTGGCCGTCACGCACTATGGTCAGCGGCACGATGTGCTGACCGACGAAAAGGGGATGGATATTCTGAATGTTTATCTGGATCTTCAGCATCACCCTCTGCCTTCGCTGCCCCATGCTCTGCAACCTGTTCTTCCTCTGTTTCTTCCGCTCCATCCTCGCTTTCAGCACCGGTTAAATCGAATTGTTCGGTTGCAGTTTGATAACCCTAACGAGTTTGCTGCTCCGCTTTTTTCTATTCAACGAGAGCTGACTCGGCAACCTGCCGGTTTTGAGGAGGCAGTCGCGCTCCACTTCAAGATTTTTCTGATACGCTGCTGCCGGCACGCGCTGGAGCACGGGGTGCTTCCCAGTCGGCCAGACGCTCCTGTATCCCAGCCCCGCATAGAGGAACTTCGGCAGTATCTGGATCAAAACTTTGCAGAGGCGCTTACTCTGGAGAATCTTGCGAAACGTGCCGGATATAGCCGAACAACTCTTTGCCGTGTCTTCAAGACCTATACCGGCAAGCGGCTTTTCGATTATCTTATCGAGCGGCGGATTCAGGCGGCCATGATTCGTTTGCGGGGAAATGACGACAAGATTGTCAACATCGCGCTTGAGTCCGGCTTTGGAGATCTTGCTTATTTCAATCGAAAATTCCGACAGATTGTGGGTATCACTCCTTCGATGTACAGAGCGGGTACTACCAATTCAACAATATCAGAGTAAAATATCAGCACTTAAATCGTGCCCTAGAAGACACTCGCAGTTACTCTTGCACTTATCAATTCCTATGATGTCGATGTCACACACGTTTGGGAGATATATTGCCATGGCTATTGCGGCTCTGGTTACGACTGGAACCTGCTGCTCCGCGGCGGATAGTCCATTGCTGGCCGGCGGCAGCGCCGGTCGACTGCACTTTGTGGCTGATGGCGAGAAAGTTTGTACTTTTGCCCCATTTGCTGCGGACGGAAACTGGAACTTCTACTGGCCAACGGCATTAAGTGCCAGGGCAGGCTCTGAGCCATCAGCGGAAAATCCTTATCGTTTCAGGATCAAGGCAGGCGATCAGACTATTGATGGCGAATTCAAGGCTGCCGCCAAAGATGGCAATGTGGACGCCGCGTGGACGTTCAGTTCGGCATCTGCAATGAATCTGGAGCAGCTCGCGGTTGCCGCTGATTTTAATCTGGCCACTCTGGCAGGCGGCACATGGGAAGCCGACGAAACCAAGGGTGTCTTTCCGGATAAATACAACGTCACCCAGCTTTTTGCCAATAAAGCACGCAACCTGGTCCTTAAGTTTCCCGGGGGCCGAACCCTGAAGTTTGCCTTCGCGCAGCCTGCTTCCATCACCCTTCAGGATAACCGGCAATGGGGTAAGTCTGATTTCACGCTTCGCATTGGTCAGGGATCCGGAAAGCTTGCCGCGAAGGAAAGCCGTGTGGTTGCCATGTCCATAAGTGTTTCTGATGGGCTGGCCTACACCCATGAACTTCCCATGATCCTCAAACCGGTCGTACTGGAGGCCAATGCCGAGTGGGTACCGCTTCAGTCCGAGCTGGATATCGAGCCGGGATCTGCTCTTGATCTCAGCACTCACGGCCTGACGGATGGACCATGCGGCTCGAAGGGCCGCGTCATCGTGAACAAGGACGGCCATTTCGCTTATAAAAATGATCCAGACAAGGCGCGCCGCTTCTATGGCGTGAATTTCTGTTTCAGCTCGATGTACCTGCCGAGGGAGCAGACCGACAAGCTGCTGGATCGGCTGGTGCGCCTGGGTTACAACACCGTTCGTGTCCACCATTACGAAGGCCAGCTGACAAAGACAGTGAATGATCCTGGTTTCGACTGGGATCCTGCAAAGGTGGATCAGCTTGACTACTTCATGGCTGGCTGTGCAAAGCGCGGTCTGTGGATTACCACGGATCTTTTTGTATCGCGCCCTGTCTCGGGCAAGCAGATTGGACTTCAGGAGTCGCGTATTGCCATGGACAAGTACAAGGTGCTTGTGCCTGTCTACGAGCCGGCGTTCGAAGATCTCAAGACTTTCAGCCGTAAGTTACTGGACCGCGTGAACCCGTACACAGGCAAGCGCGTTGCAGACGATCCAGCGCTGGCATGGATATCACTGATTAACGAAGGGCCCGCGAACCATCTCTGGGGTCATATCAAGCAGATTCCGGAGTGGACATCCGCCTGGAACCGCTGGCTGGCAGCGCGTTACCCCACGCGCGAAGAGCTTGAAATCGCTTTGGGCGATCTGGGTCCAACGGAGGATCCCGCCAGGAACACGGTTGGGCTTCCTGGTTCCATCCTTGCACAGTCACGTCGTGCCCGTCTGTGCCAGGTTTTTGTTACGGATACCGAACGGGCAATGTGCGATCGGCTTCGCGCTTTTCTGAGGGATGAACTGAAGTGCCAGGCCCTGCTGACAAACGTGAACAACGCCGGTCCCGGAATGGTTCCTCTGCAGGCGGCCCGCAATAAGTATGATTACGTGGACGAGCATTTCTACGTGGATCACCCCAGCTTTCTGGAGAAATCATGGCAATTGCCAAGCGAATGCCCCAACACAAACCCGATTGAGGCAGCAGCGCCTGGGGCATCTGGTGTCGCAAGCGTTCGAATCTATGGCAAGCCCTTCACGGTCAGCGAGTTCAACTACTCCGGCCCAGGCCGTTTTCGCGGGGTGGGTGGAATCCTGACGAGCGCGATGGCTGCGTTGCAGGACTGGGATTGTGTGTGGCGTTTTGCTTACAGCCATAGTGCGCCGAACCTCTTTGAGCCAAAGCCCGCGGGCTATTTTGACATGGCCAGCGATCCCCTGAGTCTGGCATCCGACCGGCTTGCGGTGCTACTTTATCTGCGCCGCGATGTGGCTCCCGCATCAAACCGTCTTGCGATGGTGCTGCCGCGCGATCTTCTGCGTAATCCGCCGCAAAAACTCAGCGCCTCGGCTATCCGCTCCGCTGCCTGGATAACGCAGATTGGCAATATCATTGTTAGCGAAACAGATCAGGCGCTGCCGGGTCTGTTGACGCTGCCTGCTCAGTCCGGAGGCAGTAAGGAAGCTGTTGCGGATCTGCTAAAACAGGCCAATTTGCCGGAAGCGGCCTCGGGCACAGATAAGCTGATTCGTTCGGAAACTGGCGAGATTTCCATACTTCCCAAGGAGGGGGTGCTTGTGATCGACACGCCCAAGAGCGCCGGCGGCTATGCCGAGCCCGGCAAGACGATCCTGGCCGAGAAATCCGGCGTGCAAATCGATGGACTGACGACTGGCGCAACTGTCTTTGTCAACAGCCTCGATCCTTCGCCTATCCGCACATCCAGGCGTCTGCTGGTAACGCATCTTACCGATCTGCAGAATACCGGCGTCCGTTACGGCGAAGCGGCTCGGCAAACACTTTATGAGTGGGGCAAACTTCCCTATCTCGTACGCGATGGCGCTGCCACCGTGCACATCTCGCTGGCAGAGCCTGGCGCTTACTCGGTGTATGCTCTCACCACGAGCGGCAAACGTCTGGAGAAGCTTGAGACGAAGGTGGAAGCCGGACAGCTTGTCTTTACCGTGGCTGTTCGCGGAAAGGACGGCGCGCGCATGCTATATGATGTAGTGCGGAATTAATCTCTCTGGATGACGGTTGGGCAGGCCAGCCGTTATTCGATGGGATGATGCAGTATCTTGTAGTCCGTTCGCAGCGCGGCGTACAAGATGCTGCGCCCAGCTATTACTTGCGCAAAATGTATATCCCTCCAGCTAACCGTGTTGATGATCCCCCAAGGATAGTTGAATTCATAGATACTTACGGATTTGCAACAGTCGTTACCCAGAGAGAAGGGATTCCATGGGCCACTTCTCTGCCTGTGCTTTTGCGTAAAAATGAAGGTCGCCCCACGATGCTCGTAAGTCATATGGCTCGGGCGAACGGGCAGTGGCAACACTTCGCGTCTGGTCAGGAGATTCTGTGCATCTTCAATGGGCCCCATGCCTACATTTCACCTTCCTGGTATGCAGCTCCGGTTGCAGTTCCCACGTGGAACTATGCTTCGGTACATGTTTATGGCATCCCCCAAATAGTTGAAGATAAGGAGGGACTTCTCAGAATCCTGCGGGATACGACAAGCAAGTATGAAAAGCATATGCCACAACCATGGAATATGGAGACGCGACTACCTGCTGCCACGGCGGACGGGTTGCTGAAAGCCATTGTGGGCTTCACCATTTCCATATCACGTATCGAAGCCAAGTTTAAGCTCGGCCAGAATCGCAGTGAGGAAGATCAGTCAGGAATGTTGAACGGCCTTGATGGCTCTGGAAATTCGGATGCACAGCAGTTAGCGGCCTTTATACGCAAGCAAAAGGAGTAATGCTCTTACGTATGTTTAGGGACGGAAAAGGCGCTGTGCGTGCATATAACTGCACACACAGCGCCCTTGGCTTATAACTGAACTGAGACTTTACGGGAAGTTCAGCTCACCCCAGTTGGCGGGCTCGGGCTGCAGTTCGAAAACCACATCATCCACAAGGCCGGTATGCTGATTGGACCAGTGAGTGCGCAGTCGGGTGCGGACACCAGCAGGGTCGGCATGCGTTGCGCCGAAGTCGCCGCGAAGGGTAAGCTTGGGCGTCAGTTTGATGCCGAGCGAATCCAGGGGCAGGGCCGCTTCCACAATGTAGCCCTTTCCTGCGTCAACCTTTACGTTGATTTCCGCGTCGGCCAGCACGTCGACATAATCCACCACCCAGCCCTGAATAACGCCGGAGCTGAAAGTGCGCGGCTTTTTCTCATCGCTGATGAAGCGATAGAGCACAGCTGTGGGTTTGCCGTTGTAATTGCCGATAGACAGGCGCAGATCGCCCTTTGTGGCCATGGCTTTGCCACGTTTGGCGGCACCATCGGGGCTGGTGGCGAGCTGCAGATCCACGGTATCGCCACACGAGTACATCTGGGAGATATCCTTGGCGCCATTGATCCACGGCGTCATGTCCCGGACATGCCAGCCCACGTAGAGCTTTGTGTCGTCGCAGGCCAGGGCAGTACGTACGGCGGCGTCTTCACTCTTCTGGTAAGACAGAATGTTGCAGCCTTTAAAGTCCTGATCCAGGTTGCCCGTGAACTTGATGGTTGCTTTGGTGACTGTCAAGGAGCCGCCGGCTGATGTTTGCAGCGCTGTTTCACGCATGGCGAGAGCCTTTTTGGTATCGGGCTCGCTGATCACGATTTTGCCGGCAGAACTTCCAGTGGGCGGGGCGATGGGCACAGTTTTCTCAAGACCGCTCAGCGCCACATTCCAGATGCCGATTTTGCCGGACTGAATGTAAACCTTTCCATCTTTCGCCTGAGTCAGGGAACCACCAAAGTCTTCCCCACCGCAACCCGCCGGAAGATTGGTCATGTCCGAGCCGGGCAAAGGCTTCTCTGGCCATTGCCAGTCGAAGATGTTGCCGCTGTAGAGTCCCGAGACGAAGAAACCCTCGGAATTCAGCGCCCACCATTCACCCAGGTTGCCGTTGATCGCCCAGAAGCAGCCCACTCCGGGCAGGTTACCTGTGCCGACCGGTCCGAACGCCCCACGGAACAAGCCGTTCTCCGGCTGCGGAGCCTTGTGGGATCCGTGCACCTGGAAGTAGGGGTTGGGATAGGTCCACATCAGTTTGCCACTGGCCATATCGAAGCAATGCCACATGAAGCCCGCAGGATGATCCTTCACCGCAAGATTCAGCAGGATATGCTTGTTATCCACGCTCGGCAGGGCGCAACTGTAGTTGTTGCGATAGCCGTTGCTCATCGAATCGGGCATCGTCTTGATCTGAGTAAGATCATATTTTGGAGCGCCCTTATCCGTGAAGCCGGCAGACGTCAGTGCTTTCAGCTTGCCGTCGGATTTATCGAAGGCGTAGAGCGAGAGGTCGGGCCCAAGGTTCAATGACCAGCAGTTGCTTCCCGCCGTGTACAGGGCGCCGGGATGGCGTTGAACTTCCTCGGGCTGCTCCTTGCCGTCGCCATTGAGATCCGTCCAGAGCTCTGTTGCGCCAGTTTTGGGATCTGCATTCTTCGGATCATTGCGAAGAAGAGCATGCAACTTGTACTGGCCGTCGCCAAGACGTTCCCAGATCTGGATGCTGCCCACTCCGTAACGCATCTCCACGGTATAGAGATACAGCTTGCCGTTCGAGCCTTCGCGGTACGCCGCAAAGCCGTGGAAGTTGTTGTCAAACGTTCCCAGGCACTCCGCCGGACCGCCCTTGGGATCAATACGCCATTCGCACGCTTCGCCGACCATGATGTCAGGATCGCGAGGATTAACTGCTCCGCCGGATGCTCCGTAATGGGTCGGCCCGAAGAACTGCTTCAGCAGCGTGGTGGAGAATGCTGCAGGAGCCAGATCAGAGCCATTTCCATAGGCCCACACGCTCACACGTTTGGGGAACTCATCGTGCTCCATGACCCAGAGCTTGCCCCTGGCATCGACAACAATACCCGCGGGCTTCAGCATGCGATTGGCCTGCCAGGGACCTGTCTGGCGTCCATCCTTTTCGCCAATGCGCCCGATCTCCTTACCGTCCATACTAAATACCGCAACCTGATGCTCCGGCGCGCCAAGACTTACGAGAAGGCGACCTTTTGCATCGACGTTCAGTGAACGTGGATTGGCGAGGCCGGTCAGTACGGCTTTGGAAGTGCCCGTTGTCAGATCAACACTGCGAACTTCATCGCCGCAAATCACATAGGCGGTTTTGGCATCCACTACTTTGATGGAAGTTGCGAGAGGCAGAGGCCAGCTTTTCTGGAGGACGCCGGTGTTTCCATCCAGCACAATCAGGCGGTGATCCAGCTTTACCAGAGAGGGGGCAAGCTTTTGTTCCAGCAACTGCCTGTTCGCAAGCGCCCGCTTCGCGGGATTTGTCTCCGGTTCTTTGCCGGGCGCAAACGTCTTCGATTGCAATACTTCATTCAGGTTCTTGACGATCTTTGTAATCAACGCCTGCTGAATCGCGTCCGGCTTTTTGCCGGCGAGGAAATTCCTGATGTTGTCGAGGTCACCCGGGGTCAGATCATCAAGCACAAGAGCTTCCAGCGAGGAATCCGCCTTCACTTTGGTCAGGAATTCTTTCCAGTCCGTAATGTCGGTGGGGTAAAACGTGGTGTCGCCGGTCGTGCCGTAGAGAAGACCGTCCCGTGCGTCCAGACCTACAATGTGATCCGGGATGTTGTTGGCATTGTCCGCACTATCTTTCCCCGCCAGATCCGTCTGAGTGAGGATATGGCTCTTTTTGGCGTTTGCCCACGGCATGTAGGCGCCTGTTTTGGCATCCACCCGGGTCATCAGGATAGGTACTTTATCCACGCGCCAGGTGCTCTTGGGATGGACGACGTAGACGGACCCGCTATCGACAGCAATGTATTCGGGGTCGTTGGCGCCTGAGGTGTTCTGCAGGCTCCAGATCAGCTTGCCTTCAAAATCCGTGGAAATGAGATGCCGCCCGCCTTCAGCGCCGTTGCAGGCGAGATAGAGCCGGTCACCATCAGTAACAATCGAGCTGGGTACACCGTGATCGCCCAGCCAGAAATCTTCAGGCGTTGCCTGCCAGGGAGCGCGACCGCTAAACGAGGCGTAACCGCACAGGGTCAGCTTTGCGCCGGGGTGGGCGATGGCCTTCCAGGTATATTCGCCAGCAGGCACCGGCTGGCCGGGAGTGCGGTAAGTAGCATCGGTAAGGCCATCCCACTGCACGGTGGCCGGGCCTTTGCTGCGTTGCTGCTGATTCAGCAGATGGCGCACGACAACGCCATCCTTGTCAACGAGGTTCAGGGAAACGTAGCCGTCGAAGGGCATGTCAAACGCGATAGGCT
The DNA here is from genome assembly GCA_041287705.1 of Methylacidiphilales bacterium. Taxonomy (GTDB): domain Bacteria; phylum Verrucomicrobiota; class Verrucomicrobiia; order Methylacidiphilales; family UBA1321; genus LW23. The sequence goes on from JBGGNE010000275.1 coordinate 17,249, forward strand.
TGAACCCCGGCCATTCAAAGCGCTGCACCAGACCATCCCAGTTTACCGTGGGCGTGCCTTCATCAAGCGAGACGGGGAAGCTGCGACCGTCCGCAGTGCGCACGGACTGCGGCTCCAGTTTTCCATAGGGCATCATCGTGGCCCATCCCCAGTCCTTATAGGCGCGGAACGTAAAGATGCGATCCGGCGCCTTTACCTCATCAAACACGTCCTTGATGGTGATGCGGCCAAACTGTCCGGCGGTGAAATTAGGCTCAAAAGTGATCTTGAAGCGTTCTCCTGTTTTCGGGGCTGTGCCTTTGGCGCTCAGCAACTTCCAGGGGATAGCCATCTCCTGCACATAGCCTTTGCCGTCCGTATCGACATGGAACGCCATTTTTACACCGTTCTCAATGGCGTTGGGCATCGACGGGAGATCTACACTGTCGCCAGCGCCGTTGCGCTTGCCAGGGCATTCGCGGCCTGCCACGGGGCGGCCCTGATTATCGCGCCACCCATCCCACCAGGTGATGCACTTATCCGGCGTATCGGGGAAAAGGATACAGCGGAACTGCAGACAATCGCCGTTAAAGCCATGGCCTCCCAGGGATTCCGGATTGTTCAGCGGCGTGGGATCCTTCCAGCGCGCCAGAACATACAGGTACTCACTGTCATGCATGGCGTGAAGCCATACGGAAGAGTTATCACGCAGATGCTCAAGTTCGCCGCAGGCAAAAATGCCACCGGTCAGGTCCCAGTCCTCAATTTTGCCATCAACCGATACCTGACCGGGAGCTGGTACAACGCGAAGACCGCGATTTTCGGTTTCGGTGGCGAAAAGCGACGCCGCGCTTAGCCATGTGGCAAGTGCGACAGACGACAACCTGCGAAGGGGGATGAATGTGGATCTCATGACAGGGAAGGGGATTCAGACGATATTGAACCTGCTCTATGACAGGAATGAATTGGACAATGGCGTGTCGTTTGAGCTAGATAATATAACTAGATTTCCTGAAACTTGGGAAGTCATTATTGCGATATCGACAAAAAAGCTGGTTCGTCTCTAATTCAGAGTCAAAGAAGGTTGGACGCTGGTAAGCTTCCGTATTCCGGCAAGCTTACTCCACCAGCCGTGCGTGCGGATTCGCCACCTGGCCGTAGCCGGGACGGGCAGGATCCTGGTCAAGCAAATGGTTCACAAGCGCCAGGGCAGATTTGCGGACATCGGACACCATCATGGGAACTTTCCACGGGCATACGTACTCCAGGCCCGCATTACTAAAAAGGACGAAGCGCACATCGCCGGGAACGCGGACACCCAGTTCCAGCGCGGCGGTAATGACGCCACGGCACACCCAGTCCGGCATCACATAGATACCCTCGGGACGGTCGCCTGCCGGCAATGACCACAGATGCTTGAACTCCTGGTATCCAAAGTGCTCGCCCCGCATCAGACTATGCCTGGAAAGTTTCCGCACCCAGGTCTGCTTTGTTCGTATGCCCCGCTCCAGGCAGGCCGCTTCAAACTCGGGATAAATCTCCTGCGAAGTGGGGAAAATGATGCCAACCGAACGGCAGTTATGGCGTACGAAAGAATCAAGCACCTCGCCAAACATGGGGCCGAGCGTCTTGTCCTTCGCGCCGGTGCTCAGCAGGGCCATGGGCACGGGCAGATTCTCCAGCCAGCGCACCATCTGGGAGTTCAGCATGAGTCCCACAACGCCCTGCACTTCCCTGCGCTCCATAGCACGTATCAGCTCGGGTAGGGGAACGTGCTGATGTTCCAGCGGGCGGAGATCCATGAAGAGCTGGCACGCGATTCCGCACGATTCAAGCTCGCGCCGCAATTCGCGGTAAGCCTGCTGGTAATACGAGCCCTCGGGATCATCCCACGGATTTGTGCCGTAATACAGAGCTACCGCAGTGACCGTGGAACGTCTGTTCTGGACGAAAGTGCCGCGAGGGGTGCGGCGGATCAGACCTTCGTTGGCCAGCGGTGTAAGGGCGGAAGCTACCGTGAAGTAGTTGGTGTCCCACTGCTTCGCCAGGGCGATCATTCCGGGGAGCCGCGTGCCAGGCCGCAGTTCGCCATTCTGGATGAGGTCGCGAAGATGCTCGCTGATTTGCCGGTACTTGGCAACGGAGTCATCGCCCTGAGGTAATGGGCCAAGCGACGCAATCATTCCTTTGATCTAACGCCAAAGCGGTGCCAAGGTCAATATCAGGGACTGGTTATATGTTATAACCCGGAAGCTCTCTTTCCCAGTTGCTGCCGGTTGGTATCACAAAGTCCCATCAACACGGATTCTCCCGCCGGATTTACGCGCAACTCACCGTAAGTGGCTTTCTCGTAAATCTTTGCGTCACCCTCCTGAAAGAAGTAGGATTCCGCACCCAGACGGACGTGGCCATTGCCGTCGTGATACACCAGATATTTCTCACCTGCCGCCAGCGGAGTTCCATCGTCGAAGCGAACAAAGCTGGCGACTCCATCCTTATCACATGCCACAATGAGCCGGCCTACCGGGGCTTCCGCAATCTTCTCCGTCTGCTTCTCCTTGGCCTGGGCGGCCTGACGGCTCAGTTCATAATCAAGCCGCATATAGTCGCCCTGCATTAACGAGCGGGGATCGACAGGGGCAAGCTTAAGATAAACAGAATCGCATGAATCCACGACCTGCTGCTTATCATACACGGCGTAGTTTAAAGCAGCAAATACGCCGAGGCCGGACACCAGGAAAAGAATATTGCGAACCATGTTCATGACGTGCTTCCTTTCCAAAGGCTGAGCTGCAGAAAATAGCGGGCCAATAGTATGACAATGCCTACCGATAAAAGGATTCCTGACTTCGTGGCAAGATCCACGTTTATATCATAATAGTACATAAACAGGAAGTAGCCAAGGGACAAACTGCCGCTGATCATAAAAAAGCGATCCTGCAGCGCAAAGCCGCCGACCAAAAACGCCAGCGCCAGAAGTGTGGTCGGAGTACCGATTGCGCCCAAGGCAAGCGCAGCGAAGAGCAGGCCGAATTCACCATGAGTTCGTCGACGAAACCAGGGAGGCCCGGCAAGCCAGATGAGGAGCCCTATGAGGGCCAGCGAGTAGAAGAGATGAGAGCCGTGGAGCCCGTACATCATCCGCAGCCCGACCATGGAGATAAAGCGTGTCATCACCTCCTGCGCCAGCAGGGCAACTGCGGTCGCATAACCCAGAGGGCGCCAGTGCCGGGGAGCGCTGGGACGCAGAAAAATCCAGCCAAGCAGCAGCAACTGGATACCGATAATCAGATCGCCCAGCAAAAGGGTGGACAGGCTGACTGGGGGTGGCTTGCTGAAGATGCGCACCTGATCCTGGACAAGCCAGATCCAGATAAGAGTATAGGCATTGATAAAGGAAAGAAACCTGTGAAGGTAATCCGTATAGACGAAGTAGAGGCCGCCCGCCAGAGCAAGGCTTGCCAGCGCGACAGCGCCGAATTCTGTGCCGTGGCCAATATATACATACGCAAACTGTCCTATGGCACAGAGAATAAGAATATGGCCAGTAACACTGAAGGCTAACGCTACCTGGTCTACGAATACCCCAAGTTTGAGTCGTGAAGCCAGCGTGGCTGTTCCCACCAGGGGAATGCCAAACATCATGAGCAGGAAGATGTTGTCGTAGATCAGCCAGCCGAAGAAGGCGCCGATAAAGCCCAGAAAGAAGAAGCACGAAATCCATGCTCCCATAGCAACAAGCCCGTACAGATACCAGGGCAGGCGCTCGGCAGGCTGCGTGGTATGCGCAACCAGTGAGACACGTTGTTCATGAGTCACAGTGCCTTCTGACTCTAAAAATTCAAGCAGCTGGTTGATTGTCATGTTGCGGGGTTCTCCTGATGCAGCTGATCGCGTTCGCGAACTTCCTGCGCGATCTGTCTTGATATTGCCCGAAGTATAAAGAAGCCGATGGCAAAAATGCCCACGACAATAAAGCCCATGATAAAGAAAGAAAAAACAGGCTCCTGTAAGCCTTCAAAAATGCCTCGTCCGATTAAGGTGCAAAGGATAATGCACGCGCTTAGCATCAGCATGGAGATGACGAAGAGATTGCGCAGCACATAGCGGTAGAAAATGAAACCGCCTATTAAAACTCCTGTGTAAACAGCGGGAGTGAGGTTGATGCCGCCATCCATATAGCTGTCCCAGACAATACGGAGCCAAACCATGAACGTAAGTACGCCGAGAATGCCAAGCACCAGAACCCACCGTTGCCACTCTTCCATACAGCACTTCGCACCTCGCAATGCCGCGAACTCGCGCAGGCTCAGCGCCACTATGTTGAGCATCATCATGATGGGGATAATGGGAAAGTGTCTTGGCAGCATCTCGCTGTAGTAGATGCCAGTGCCAAGATTGATGAGTAGCAGCCAGAACATCCACAGTGCACCGCTTTGCCCCAGGATTACCCACGGCAGAATCAGTACCGCCCAGGCCACAAAAAGCGTGTAGCTGTCCGCCCCTGTCTGGTAGATCTGCCCGAATACGCCGAGGAAAACTCCAACCAGAACCGATGCCGCCAGCAGAAGCATCTGGCCAACAAGATCCTGAAAACCGCGCCACCATGCCCCCGCAAGGCAAACGGCAATAGCGCCTTCCACCAGCAACAGCTTGTGCAGCGGCTTGATTTCCGCCCAGTTGTAGGCAAAGAAAAAGACAACCGCAAAGAGCAGAAATGCGGTGGCCATCAGCAGCAGCAGCCTGGAAATCCACAGTTCCCAGTCCAGGCGGTCGCACAGCAGGCGCTCGGCATTTTCCTGCTGGGCGGATGTCAACAGACCTTCATCGCGCCACTCGCGGATCTGTTGCGCGGTGGCCAGACGTTGGAGGGCACTTTGTTTAGGCTGCGGCTGCTGGCTCATGGTGCCCGGGAATATAGGCTAAGCAGCTTCTGTACACTATGCTAATCTTCGTGGGATATGTGTGTTACGGTCTGAAGGAAATGCCTGTGACAGACTCGTTGATGGTCAGGAGCTTATACCGGTATCCACCCGTTTGTCTCCAAGACGGCATCCGGTAAAAGCAACGTTGGAGATCTGATACTGTGCATCCGCACCGATGAAATGCAGCCCGTCGAAGCTGCCTCGCTTGTCCCGGGCAGGATTGCTGTAGCGCGTCTTTTCCATCATTTCTTCGTCGGCTTGATGCTGATAGGCTCCTTGCCCGGCAGGGCGTCGTACTGGATCTTTCCGTTGGCGGCAGTTGCGGCGATTTTGGTAGAGCCCTGCGTTATTTCGCACTCCTTCCAGTCATCAGGTACGATAGTGGAGAGGGTGAGAGGCAGATCGTAGAAGGCTGGATCGGCAGCGGAGCTGAGCTCCAGTCGGATTTCGCCGGCATCTTTTTGCAGGACCTTGATGTTCGCCGTCTGGAGCTCCGTGGTGTACTTCCGCCAGGACACAGTATCCGTAGTCCAGACCTGGGCCTGCTCGGCGGTCAGTTTATCCAGCAGGGTCGTCAGGAACTCGGTGGGGACCTTGAGCCAGTCCTCGCCTACTCCATGGAAGTCAATATGGCCCATCTCGCCTTTGCTGATGGCTTTATCCACGACTGCCACGAGTTCTGCACTCGTTTTGTAGTGGAAGGGCAGTCCATAAAAGGGAGGGCGGTTGACCAGATGAGCTTTCTCCAGCGCCGTGTTGGTTTCCTCTTTGGTAGCTTTCCAGGGTACACCGCCGGGCTGGCCAAAGCCGATAAGGCGGGGATTTTTCTTCTGAGGAGTGCACTCATAGATGACCTTCGAGCACTCGCTGAGTTCGTTATCCAGTTCTTCCAGGCTGTTGATGCCTTTGTGGGTGCTGGTGTGGTTAGCCAGCTCGATATATGGCGATTCAGCAGCTTTGGTCCATTCAGCTTTGCGGCGCTGAAAGGGATCGAGACCTGGATTGACATAGAAAGTGCCGGGAATTTTATACTTGTCCAGCAGCGGAACCACGATCTTCAGGTGGCAGGGAATGCTGTCATCAAACACAATCATGAAGCAGGCCTTCTTACCATCCTTCCACTTGCAGATTGTTGTGCCTCTAGCACTAGTGTCAGGAAGGCGCGAGGAGGGTGCTGGTGTTACAGCGGCAGGCAGCGGGGCTGAAGTAGTCGCAGAGGGCTTGTCACCGGCTTTGGCAGGTCTGGCAGCGTCGCCGAGTAAAATGGTGTATGTATTCGTTCCTGGTGCATACGTCATCCAGTACTTATAAAAGTAGGCATTCGTGTGATAGAATCGCAGATCCTGAACCTGCTGATAAGTATTGGCAGGCACGCCAAGACGAATATCAGGCCCGCCGCGACCGATGAAGGAGACCAATCTGGGATTGCCTTCGTACAGGTTCGGCTTTTCTGCCTTGTCATCGGGGAAAGATCCCGAGGCGTCATCCGCCTTCCATTTACCACCGCTATAGCTGGTGACAGGAAGTTTCACGCTTCCCGTGATATGGTTAATACCGGCAGGGATCTCCGACGTCTCAAAAACGATGGAGTCTTCCTTTGCAGTAACGGCAATCTGCCCTCCACCTTCATACCTCAGCACAGCGCTCTTTTCCGTAACGCTTTTCTCCGAGATTTTGCTGACTGCCTTGGCACCATTCATCAGCTCAGGAAAACTCAACTGCACCTTGGCTGTACCATTCTCAATCGTGATTCCTTCGCTGTCGACGCGGACGGTTTCTGCGACGGCAGACTGGATTTGCAGGACGCTGAGCGCGCCGGCGATCAGAGCGATCGCAAACAGTGGAACGGCTTTAAGTGTCATAGAAAAATGGAATGTGCTGTCAAAAGAGCGAGGGAGTAAACCCGGGCTCGGTAGTGTGATATTGTGTACTATTTTCCAGTAATTGTCGAGAGTCTCGTAGCAGTTACTGTAAATGCAGTTTATATTGCGAAAACAGCCTTGAATATCAGTTTGGAGTATAACATTCCGTAAGGCCTGGCAGCCAGCAGACCGTCAATGGACAGTCAAACGAAGCAGAGGAAATTATTTGTTGAAGTCTACGGAATCGCTCGACTTTAAGCTCGTCTTCACGCAACCTTTTCAGAGCGAGGATTTGCCCAATATATGAAAAGCGTTGTAATTGTGGGTGGCGGCTTTACCGGCATTTTGACGGCGGTAAATATCATTCGTCTGAGTACAGGCGCTGCGTCAGGCGTTCATACGAAAGCAGAGCCGCGCCTTAAAATTACTATTCTCAGTAAGGGCGGTCTTCCGTGCCGGGGAGTTGCTTATAGTACTCTCAATAGCAGCCATTTGCTGAACGTGGTGGCGCGCAACATGTCGGCACTGGCCGATCAGCCGACGCATTTTCTGGAGTGGCTGGCTGCCAGATCCGAGTATCTCCACATACCGCTGCCCGTGTTGCGGGAGCAGTTTGTGCCTCGCCGCGTTTTTGGGGATTATCTACATAATCTTTTCTTCTGGTATACGGGCAGTATTGCTGCCGACAAGGGTATTACGGTGGAAGTAGTGCCTCAGGATGCCGTGGATATTACGAGCGACCACTCTGGAGTCGCCACAGTTCATCTTGCCGGCGGTGGCACGATCGAGGCTGACAAGGCGATCATGGCTTTAGGTAATCAGCCACCGGGCGAGATCCGTATTCCGGGACTTGATGCGAGTGATGCGCGTTATATAGCGAATCCGTGGACAGGCTGGGAGTCTCTTCTGCCTTCACCCGAAAAGAACGTGCTGATTATCGGCACGGGCCTCACCATGGTAGACACAGTGCTTTCCTTGCAGGATATCGGCTGGAAGGGGAAAATCTATGCCATTTCGCGAAACGGCCTTTTGCCGCTCTCGCACTTCAAGGGCGTTGAGTACCCGGACTATATTACGGGCGATGAAGCGGATACTTCTTTGCGCGGACTCTTCCACATCTTCGCGGCAAAGCTTCGCGAGGCCCGTGCTACGGGGATCAATCCCGCCATTCTTATCGATAAGCTGCGACCCTACACGCAACGGCTGTGGCAGGGCTTTTCCCTGGCGGAAAAGCGCCAGTTCTCAAGGCGGTTTCGCACGCGGTGGAATATTACGCGTCATCGCATTGCACCTTCCATCCACCAGCAGTTGATGGGGGCGATTTCGGAAGGGAAGCTGGAAGTCCTGAAAGCCCGTATTTTGCAGGCGGACCCGAACGGAGAGAATATCGAGTTGAAGCTGCAATGCGGTGAGCAGGGCCGGGAAAAGCTTACGATTGAAGCTGGCTCAATTCTCAACTGCACGGGCCCGAAAGAGAGCTGCCTGGCAAAAGACACCCGTAGCGTTGGGGCGATGCCGGATGTGCCCAATCCCGCACGTGCTTTACTGAGGAATCTGGCAGCTCGTGGGACTGTGATTTCGGATGAGATGGAGATGGGACTGAGCGTCGGCCCTGACTTTGGGGTGAAGGACATGTACGGGAACATTTCGCAGACGATCTATGCAACGGGGACACTGCTGAAGGGAACGCTGTGGGAATCCTCGGCAGTGCCGGAGTTGCGATCCCAGACATTTCGACTTGCGGAAATGCTGGTCAGGGAACTGGATATGGATCGCGATCCGTTGGCCGAACCGCGGATCTCCGAGGCACTGCAGGATGTCATCGAATACTGGATATGATGTTAGCCAGTCTCGGGCAGTCAGCGATTGACATAAAAGTGATCTGGAGTTGCACTATTCCGTTGGATGCTTTTGCCATAGATTCAATGTATGAGTTTTCTCCGAATCTCGGAATCCGGGCGCATGATTTCGTCGCTATCCAGAGCAGGGCGGATTGCAGGCTTAGGCGCAATCGCTTTTATGACAGGCACAGCTGTGAGTTTCGCAGATGGTCCGTCGGCCGCTCAACCGGTCGCTGCTAACGCAACGTCAGACGTGGAGCTGAAGAAGGACACGCGCTTCCTCCAGGGATTTGAGGCGGAGTCAGATTTAGCCGATATAAAGCCCAACTCAGCCGAAATTGCAGTCGTTACTGATGGTGTAACGGAAGGATCCAAAGCGTTTCGTATCACGTTCAAGCCGCCGGCAGCGTATCCCTCCGTTTTCTTCACACAGGCAAAGCCTGCTGATTTCCGCGGATATGGCGGTCTGGTGTTTGATCTGTACAATCCCGGTGAAGATACCGTGGCGTTTGGCGTTCGCATCGATAGCTCCGATAAGGCGGATGGGAACGGCAACAATTCGCGGTCAGGAAAGGGGTCCATTGATGGGAAGCAGCGCGTGACATTCGTGCTGCCATTTGGCGTGGATCCAGCCTCATTGGGCATGAAGGGTTTGCCCGGCTTTGGCGAGTATCGCAACCTCGGTTCCAGTGGCAGGGGACCGTTCGATCTGGGCCATATTGTCATGTGGCAGATCTTTATGCAGCGGCCTCACGGTGAACTGCAGTTGGTGGTGGACAACGTCCGGCTCATTCCTGGTCGCAAATACGATTACAGCAACATTATCGACAAGTACGGGCAGTACAGCAAAACGGACTGGCCCGGGAAGATTAACAGTGATGCTGACTTTGCGGCGCAGATAGAAAAGGAGAATGCTGATCTTGCAGCTCACCCAGCGGTGGCTCAACGTAACAAATTTGGCGGATGGGCAGATGGACCGCAACTGGAGGCGACAGGCTTTTTCCGGGTTGCCAAGTATCAGGACAAGTGGTCGTTTGTTGATCCGGAAGGGCGATTGTTCCTCTCATTTGGTCCTACTACCATTACCGCCGGGGAATCGACCATAACGAAAGGCCGCGAATACATGTTCATGGCGTTGCCGGAAAACGATGCGCATCTGGCGAAGTACAAGAGCAAGGATGGTGCGCAGATTAATTTTCTGGGTGCCAATCTTGGACGCAAGTACGGCCCCGACTACAAGACAAAATGGTTTGCCAAGACTTATGACAGACTGATTTCCTGGGGCTTCAATACGATTGGCGCGTTTTCCAGCTGGGAAACGATGAATAACGGACGAGTGCCTTACACCGCAACCGTCTGGACGCCGGCTAATCACGCCCGCATTTCGACCGGCCACGAGCAGGTGCGTGCCATGAGTGATCCCTATGATCCTCAGTTTGCCATTGACGTAGCGGCGGGACTGAAGCCGCAGGCATCCAGGGTAAAGGACGATCCCTACTTCCTGGGCTATTTTGTGGGAAATGAGGAGCACTGGGGCTACTTCCGCAGCGGGCCGCGTTCTCAGTATACTCTTGTGCTGACTGCCCTGAAGTGCAAAGCAGGCGACTCTCCAGCAAAGCGGGCTTTCCTGACTCTCCTTCAGAAGAAATATGGTGAAGTAGCGAAGCTGAACGTGGCCTGGGGCACAACGTTTGCAGACTGGTCGGCGATGCAAACACCCGTTACGCTCAAGGATCCTTTCACCGAGCCTCTTCTTGCTGATCTCTCCATGCTTCTGAAAGATCTTGCTGATAAGCACTTCAGTACGGTGCAGGCGGCGATCAAAAAGGAGGATCCCAACCATTTGTACCTGGGCTGCCGCTTTGCAGGTTACTCGCCGGAGGTCCTGGAGGCAGCTGCCAAATACAGCGATGTCTTCTCATTTAACGTGTATCGCATTTCCATTGATCCCAGGGAGTGGAGCGTTCTCGATCCTTACGACAAGCCGGTCGTGATCGGCGAGTTTCATTTCGGTTCGACCGATCGCGGCGTCTTTGACGTTGGGCTGGTGGGTGTCGCCGACCAGAATGCGCGTGGCAGGGCGTATCAGAACTACATCAAAAGCGTGCTCGCACTGCCTAAATTCATCGGTGCGCACTGGTTCCAGTATAGTGATCAGGCCACGACAGGCCGGGCCATGGATGGCGAAAACGGCAATGTAGGTTTTATCTCGATTGCCGACACTCCCTATACGGAACTGATATCGGCAGCTCGTGAGATTCACGCCGAAATGTACAAGATCCGCTTTGGGACTACCGCAAAGTAAGTGGCTGCTGTTAAGAATGAAGAAAGGGTATATGTCCGGCTGGCTCATGAGCCTGGGCGTGTACCCTTCTTTGGCCTGGATTGTGTCATTTCCTGATCATCAGCTTCCCTGCATTCCTTTGCATTTCACGGATGCGCGACGAATCTCTGTTTGCAGTGGCAATTGACGCAGGTAATGACACTCGGAGGATAGCTTTCAGGGGACTGAAATCCCGGGACAGGTCCCGTAGCGGTGAAGTTGTGATTCACACGCTTTAGCTGCAAATTAACGTCATGACGATAAACGCCACCTTTACCGCCAGGATTGTTCGGAAAGTGATGCAGCTGTTTCCCGTTAAACGCAAAGCCGTCAGCCACTGTTCCTGTCGATTGAGTCGTGGTTTTTCTTTGGTGGAGGTCGTGATGTCGATCAGCATCGTCTCCTTCGCCATGCTGCCGGTCATGGGTTTATTGGGAGTGGGAATGAACGCAGCGCAGGATTCGATCAAGAGCTCTACCAGCGCTCACATTCTGCAGCAGGTGCAGACGCTCGTGCAGAATCAGGACGTGCCACCCTTCTACTTTTCATCCGCCGGTGACAAGGTAGCAAGCACAACTGAAGCGATGTACGAGGTTTCCATTCAGCCCGGTACCATTGTGAATGATGCAACAAAAGGGCTGGCGGCCAAAAAGCTGAGCACCATCATCATCAAACGTCTGGGAACAGCCAGTCCGGTAGAGTATGCCCGCACGTTTACGGTGACTTCTCAGAATCCCGCTACGCTCTGGCAGGGGCAGTAACACGCACCGAAAATCGGGATAGCGTTTAGCCTGTTGATGCAATCATTACTATCAGCAATCGTCGCTCCCTGTTTTCAAAATACTTGCTTTTTGACGTGGTTGTCTCACTATTAGGGATAGCAGGCCAGAGTTTTAATGGTCGGGAATGCGCCGCACTACTATGCGTTGTCTCCCGTAGCCGCCGGCCCGCATAATCCCTCCCTAGCTTGAGATGAAGAAATTCCTGACCCGTTTGTCCCACGAGTTCGATGTGTGCGTCATCGGTGGCGGTATGTCCGGCGTATGCGCCGCGATTGCCTCCGCCCGTAACGGCGCCAAAACCGCCCTGGTTCACGACCGCCCCGTATTTGGCGGCAACGCATCGTCGGAGGTCCGTATGTGGATCTGCGGCGCTCATGGCAAGAATAATAAGGAAGCGGGAATTCTGGAGGAAATCCAGCTGGAGAATGAGTACCGCAATGCAGAGGGCAACTTCTCCGTGTGGGATAGCGTTCTCTGGGGCAAGATTTTTCATCAGCCTAACCTCACCGCCTTTCTGAATTGCAGCTGCACCGACGCGGAGATGGACGGTGACACGATCGTGGGTATTGACGCCTGGCAGCTCACCAGCCAGACGTGGCATACGATCAAGGCAAAATACTTTATCGACTGCAGCGGCGACAGCATTCTGGCAGCCGTGACAGGCGCGGAATTTCGTACCGGCCGGGAAGCGCGTGCGGAATTTAATGAAGATATCCAGCCCCACACGGCTGACGCGAAGACCATGGGCAACACGCTGCTGATTCAGCTGCGTCGCACCAAAGAGGCCGTAGGTTATACACCTCCGCGCTGGGCATATAAATTCACCAGCAAAGATGATCTGCCTCACCGCATACATGGTGTCAGCGCGCATAATTTCTGGTGGCTGGAAGTTGGCGGTCTGCAGGATACCATCGCTGCCGCCGAGCCCATCCGCGATGAGCTGATGCGCATTGGCTACGGTGTCTGGGACTACATCAAAAACTACGCTAAGGAAAAGAATCAGGCGGAGAACTGGGCTCTGGAGTGGGTAGGCTCATTGCCCGGCAAGCGCGAGAACCGCCGCTTTGTGGGTGACCACGTTCTGACGCAGAACGATGTGCGTGCGGGTGGTGACTTTACCGACAAGATTGCCTATGGCGGCTGGAGCATGGACGACCATCACCCGGCGGGCATCTATTATCCGGGGCATCCCACGATCTTCCACCCGGCGCCTTCGCCGTATGGGATTCCCTACCGCAGCCTGTATTCCAGGAATATCTCTAATCTGCTGTTTGCGGGACGCAATATTTCCGTCACGCATGCAGCGCTTTCCAGCACCCGTGTCATGGGCACCTGCTCCATCATTGGCCAGGCGGCGGGTACGGCGGCAGCACTCTGCGTGCGCCACAGTACTTCACCTCGCAACCTCAGCAGCGGCGAGCGACTCAGCGAGTTGCAGGCAACGCTGATGGATGACGATTGCTGGCTGCCGGGAATTTCACGACCGATATCCGAACTTGCACGCACGGGCAGACTGAGCGGTGATGGCGAAAATCTCGAAGCGCTGCTGGATGGACTGGATCGCGATCGCGCCGATGAAAAGCACGCATGGGAAGGCAAGTGCGGCGACGAGATTAGCTACACCTGGGGTGAAACTCAGTCGGTCGGCGGTGTTCGTCTTGTGCTGGACAGCAATCTGAACATGGAAAAGCGTATGCCCTGCGCCTATCCGCACGCCGGTGCTCCTCTTTCCGCCACGCTCGTCAAGCGCTTCAAGATTGAAGCCGCAGCCGATGCAGACGGATCGGGCGGCTGGACCACGGTGTATGAGGAAACAAATAACTATCAGCGCCTGCTTCAGGTAGCATTGCCTGATGTTAAGGCAAAGGCCTTGCGTTTTGTGCCTATGGAAACATGGGGTGGCACCGGGAAGGCAGAGGCGCGCGTCTTTGCGTTTGAGCCTGTTTCCACGGGCAGCTTTACGGCGAAGATTCCGGAAGTGCCCAATGGGCCCACGTTCAGCGACGTACGCGGCCGTTTCTCCGCTGATGATCTCGCTGATCCCGAAAGCGTGGTTGAAGGCAAACAGAAGCAGTCCCGCCACAGCGCCTAAGGGTTAGCAAAGCTAAAAGGAAATCGTTGTCATGCGGAGGGAGGAGAGAAATCTCCGACCTCCGCTTTGTTGTGTATGGGACAGCTGATTTTCGGCAGAGTATCATCTGTACTGGAACAAAAACAGAAATCTCTGATTCCTGAGCATCGACGATGGATAAGGTGATGACAGAGGGCACGGAATCTGATATAGATCAAAAATGTGAGTCGCAGATCGGCAACCGTTAGCCGCATGTGCCTTGTGTTGAACGTCACCCAAAGATCACGCTTATCCTGGCTTTCCTTATGAACTGGACCTCTTTCCGGTATTCCTCCCGTCTCGCTCTTGCCGCTCTTCTGCTCATTCCGGCGGTCCCAGGCATTGTACTGCATGCCCAGGAAACACCCGCACCTGTACCTGCAGAAGCGCCCGCTCCCAAGCCCGTGGCTCCACCAACCGACAAGGAGGTAAAGACCGCGGTCATCGCCTGCGTTTCCGGTCTGACTTCTGCCGACGCAAATAAAGTGTCCCAATTTGCCACTACTATTGGTCTTGATGAGGATCAAAAGCTGAAATTCAACAACGCCATGAATACGTATCGAGATGCGTTGGACGGAATCAGGAATGATAACGCACTCGATGCCAAACAGAAAAAGGCCCAGTCAGCCGAAGCACACAAGACTATGTGCACTACCATTGAAGGTATGTTGAATGACGAGCAGAAGACTAAAGTAGTGGGGGTATTGAAGCGGCACGCGCAGGCTCAGGCGGCGGCTAAAAAGGCTCAGGCTGATGAGCAGGCAAAGAAAAAGAAGAAGTGAGACACGTTGTAAGCGGGTTTATCGTGCCGGTTGGGAATTCCGGCACAATTTATCGAAACCAATTTGCATTGCGGTGAGCCTCTTCGCCGCAGTTAAGCGTTTTAGGAAGTACAGCACTCTTTGTTAGCACATGATGAAGCGCTGAGCTTTCCTTCCGCGGGACGTGGCGATTCTGCAAGCCAGCCGTCCTGCTCTTTGTACAGCTTTTCGAAATCCGATTTGTCTTTCCAGTCCTGCAGCCACTTCCTGATGCCACTGACTGCCGGACGAGATTCGCATTTCCCAAGCCATTCATGTGCTGGTCGCCCCGCTTCGAGTCTTTTGCCTTTAAAGGTAAGCGTGTAGTAGTTAACTTCCTGGCAATACTTATAATGGTGTCCGCTGCATCGCCAGAAGGCACCATAGGCTATGGCTTTTTCTTTGTCTTTAGGAACAAGTGTTGACTTGATACAGGTGATGAGATCCTCAACAGTATCAGGCTCATATACAGCATCATAGCCGCGATATGCACTTTCGTTCGCAAGTACGCCGGGCTTCTGATAATAGGTTGCCTCAATGCCCATGGTGGAAGTGAACGCGATGACTTTCTCCGATTTCCAGAGCATGGCGTAGCTGGAGACAATCGAATCGGGAAGGACAAGAGTCAGATTCTTGAGTTGCGTGATTTCCGGGCGCACCCACCACTGAAGTTTTTCGCGTATGGAATTAGGGTGTATGCGCAGGTAAATGCGGGTGTTTGCCTCACCCTCCATGCCTTTGCAGATGGCCAGGACCCCGTCGTACTGCGATTTGAATAGCCGCGACTTGATCAGGCCCGTAAGGCCGCTGAACTCTCCCTCAGTTGAGGCAAAGATAACAATATTGCGGCGATCATCGTCCCAGTCCTCGGGCAACAGGCCCGCTGTCTGGTTCTTGGTGTATGAGACCCAGCCGGAAAGCTTGCCACGCGGGCGCTCGTCGTAGAACTCCATTCCCTGCTTGTAGATTTCGGGATTGTGCTTGTTGGCTTCCCAAAACTGGGGGATCAGTCGGGCGTACTGCGTGGGTTCATGCGGTACCGTGTTCTCGGCGACATAGTACGTTTTGATGCCGCCACGTTCGTGCGTTCTGAACGTCACCCCGGCCTGTTCGCAGGCGCGTATCCAGGGGCGGGCGGTGGCAAAACGGCCGTTAAATACATACACGCAGTCATATCCACCCCTTTTCAACTCGTTGACCGCAAACGTATAGGCCTTGTACGCATCCGAAATGAGTCCCTGGGTGATCTCTGGAAAGTCGCGCGGGTTTGGGTAGACATTACCCGTGCGATCCACCAATGAAGAGAAAACACATGCGCCGAAATCGAAACCTTTATAGACGTAGTCGCGCAGCTCGTAGCCGTCCCTAAACCGGGTTTTCAAATCCCACGGAAGCGAGGGATCTTTCTCCGGCCAGGAGACAATGTTAAATTTTCCTTCCAGCATTGCTGTCGCATCCTGCTGAATGCCGATGCAGCGTGCGCAGTGATAGAGGAGGTGTTTGGGGTTTGGCTCGCAGTTTTTGAGTGAAGCCCTGCACTGCACCAGCGTTACATCGTCTCCATTATTCAGATGACCCTGCAGAATTTCCATTTCCGTGGTGTAATGGAAAGTCCACATGGGGTAGAGGGCGGTAAAGAGAACTTTCATAATAGAGAAGGGTGCTGAGGTGTCACGAGGGCCGCACCCTGAAGGCCAAACCCGCGTTGGGGTCTGATGATCATTAGCAAGAACACGCACGGGATGTAAATCTTGCAGAACTTAACTTAATACTAAATAGGGCCGCGATCTGTCGGCATGGCCCGAAATTGCTGGTCTTTCCGAGCAATCCATCTGTATATACGAGACCCATGCTACCACCTTGCTCATTCCTTGTCGCCGGCGGGGGTATTGCCGGCATGCTTTCTGCCCGTACGCTGGCCGAAGCGGGGGCGCGGGTTACCATTGTCGAACGAAATGCGGCGCTCGGCGGGCTGCTGGCTTCGCGGACTTTTGAGCGTGAGGAGTGGGTATTTGATTACGGAACGCATCTGCCCGAAAAGCTTGGCATTGCGGATCTGGACCGCAGGCTCTTTGGTCGCATAACTAGCGAGGAGTGGCTGCAGATTCCCTTTTACAAGACTGGCAACTATGCCTTTGGCCAACTGAATGAGATTTCTGGTAACATAAGCCTGCATTCTCTGGGCAAAGAACTTCATGATTCGATCAGCTCCACTCTGATCCAGTTTCCTGATCCAGTTGCAGGTTTTGAGGAAGCCGGGGGCGGCGCCAACCTGAAAGACTACGTAACAGCGCAGTACGGGCAGCAGATGGCCGAGCACGTATTTTCGCCCATCATGAAGAAATTTTACGGGCATGAGCTTTCGGAGCTTTCTCCTGTGGCCCACCATACGTTTGGGCTGTTTCGCTTCCTTGCATATGATCCGGAGAGTTCGATCAAGCTGAAGGAGAACCCCGCGATCGATTCGCGCCTTGCCTTTCATAGTTCCTCGCACGGCGTTGTTGGACGCACATCCTACTACCCGCGGACGGGTGGCATTGGCGAGTGGACCAGATTGCTTGCCGAAGATCTGGAGGCCCTTGGTGTTCAGGTCATTACGGAGGACAGTATTACTGCCCTGGCTGCAGAACCTGGTGACTCCCGCAGGCTTTGCTCAGCCACCTTGAAGAGCGGCAAGGTGGTAAACTTTAATCACCTGATCTGGACTCTTCCGGCTGCCATGTTGCTACGGCTGACAGGTCATGCAGAGGCTGCGCAAATGACAGCCCCCAAACATTCGCGCATTTCCCTGTACCATTTTGTTCTGGATAAGCCGCCAGTATCTCCTCTCTTTTACATGACGTGTTTTGATCCAGAAATGGAGACATTCCGCGTTACGCTCTATGATAATGTTCAGGGCACTCCTGTAGATGGAGTTCATCGTATTACTGTAGAAGTGCTGACTCCAACGGCAGGCAGAGCAACCCCTTCAATTGAGAAGATCTTTAACGAGTTGTCTCAGATCGGCCTGATTTCTTCGGATACAAAAGCGATAGCCAGCTTTCAGGATGAACTATCGGTGGGATTTCCAATTTTTACTCCTGCCTTCATCAATCAGACAAAACTCGCTCAATCTCTGGTGGAAAGAGATTATAGCAATGTTTCCTTGTTTGGTCGCAATGGAGGTTCGGTGTTCTTCATGAGGGATGTTCTTGTTGATATTCATGATCGCCTGCCAATGGTCATGGAAGAAACCACTGCACTGGCCAATGCAGGCACTGGCAGGTGATCCTACTGAAATGTCTATTAAAATGGATTGGACGCTCCGCTAAATGCGAAACGTCCAATCCATAACATTATTCGGCAGACGGACGGAATTCGCCTATCTATGAGACGTAGCTCATCTCCACCATCTGATGGCCTTCGAGGCGGGGGATGGTGAACGAGACGGCATCTCCATCCTGGGTGAAGCTGACTGCTACGTCATTCGGCACCATGCGCACGTTGCTTATCTGTTTTGGAACGCGGACGGTGCAGCGAACATCATGAATGGGAATCAGATCTTCCAGGATCTCGATGCCGGTACCGCGTACGGACGGTATGGCGAAGAGCAGATGGAAGATGTAGCGACTTTCCTGCGGTTGTTCCATCAGTGCGGCACGACCGGTGCTGGGCAGCGTGGTTTCCACGGGTAACGCGTTGTTCAGAAGCTGCCGGATGGCGGCCAGTATGAAATCGCGATACAGCGGCTGTCCATGCTGGCGATAGGACGTAAAGATATCGTTGGCGAACCAGGCAACGCGATCGCCAAGCACTGCGGCGGGATAGGGGGACGGGCCTGCATCCGGTGCGTGCTGATGGCTGCAGAAGTGCTCCCAGGTCCGATTGAAATATGAATCCGCGCGGCCGGCGAGAATGCGACCAGTTGTCAGCTCTGCATCCCAGGCGCCGCCGCGGATGGCGATTTCCGAGCGAACCGGTACGGCTGGGCTCAGGTCCGTTGCGACGAGGTACGTCGTGTTCAGATCGCCGCGCCCTTTCAGAGTTGCGCCGGGGTCTATTGCGAAGGCCGTCTTATCCGCATTCATCAGGCTGGAGCCGGATGCCAGAATTCGACCGCCGTTTGCCAGATACTGCTTTGCACGTTCCAGAAGGTCCGGGTTCAGTTCGATACTGTCGGGGAGTATAATAAGGTCGTAGCTGGTCCACTCTGTCTGAGCATCCAGCACGACAAACGGCAGTTGCAGCTCCAGCAACATACGCGAGGCGCCTTCATCTGCATACACCTTCTGACTTTGACCTGACAGCGATCCCTGATCTTTAACGGTGCTGACAATGGCGATACGGGCTGAGGGGACGACGTTTCCGCACCAGGGTTCATTGACCGCTACTTCATTGTAGGCCACTCCAATCAGCGCATAGGTGTCGCGGTTCATTTCGCCGGAGGGATGGAGTTGATCGCCAATAGAGCATTTGGCGCCCATGGCAAGCATTTGCGCGCATTCATAGCGTAGCGCTGCAGGCCGCTTGAAACCACCGAACTCACCCCACGAGGTGTGGAATTTACCGGTCATGCCCAGAAAGTCATAGCCCGTGGTCTGTGCATACCGCGCGGTGAGGGGAAAGTGATCCCAGCCCCAGCCGCCTGTGGGCAGCGACTCAAGCTCCAGATGGCTGTTGAACGACAGTAAATGCCGGGAGCCGATGGAAATGTGCCCGGAGTTGTGAAACACACGGTTTTCGGGATTGCGACTGCGGGAGGAAGCGGTTGTACGCTCAAAATAGCGCTCCAGCACAATTCCGGAGTATTGCCGCACGTCGTCGTCTTTTTCCGGGTTGAGCCGCAGGCTCTTCATCTCGCGCAGAGCCCCTGGAGAGTAATCCATGTGTGCCCCAATGATATCCAGAAAAATGCCGTCATTGTCCGGCCACAGATCGTTCACTTCTTCGATCTGCGCGCACAAATAATCCAGATAAGGCGAATTGAAGCGCAGGATCTTGAACCAGCCCACTTCCAGCGGTTTGTGTGTAACCCCCTCCTTTGACTTCACGACCCACTCCGGGTGCTCCATGGCCATGTATTCGTCCACACCGGCTGAAAGGTAGATGGGGCAGCGAACATTGATCTCTCGGCAGGCCTCAATTTGCTCGGCCAGCAGATTGCGGTTGAGGTGGGGATGGATCTTTCCAACTCCAGTGGGGTGATAACTCCAGCCGTGATGGCATTTGGAGAACAGCGTGATGGAGTTGACGTTACCAAGGCGCAGGGCCTCCTGAAACTGCCTTTTGTCGAACCGCGTGCCAACATCCGTGATGTCGCCGCTGGTATGGAAATCAAGATGAACCTGTCTGAAGCGCAATGCTTTTTCTTTCATGATGCTGCCGATTATCGCAATTCTGACGAATTGAAGCTATGGAGAGAGTTGGCAGGTTTATGTAAAAAACGCGCATAGGCATTAGCAGGAAACGGAGGCGAAGCATATAGCTTATACGTCTTTCCGATGCATCAGCCGATATTTGACGGGAGGCACTCCCAGGCATGCTTTAAACGCTTTGGAGAAATGGAACCGATCCGTGAATCCAACCTGCTCCGCGATATGCTCCAGAGTCAGATCGGTAGAAGTCAGCCACGCGGCGGCAACAGCGACACGCCGCTCCAGCCCGTACTGGGCCGGCGTCAGCCCCATCTTTTTGCGGAACAGGCGAATGAGATGGCTGGGGCTGACATGATACAGTCGCGCAAGCTCTTCGTTGGACGGGGGATTCTTTAGCCGCGCATCAATATGATCCAGGACGGGCTGAAGTTCACGCGATTCCTCCAACCAGCGAGCGCACAGAGCGCGCCTTGCCGCAGGCATATAGGTGAGACTGGTGGCGAGCACGGCGTGAATCAGCGCAAGCGCCCAGCCGAAGTCATGCAATTGCTTTACGGATTCCACTTCCGGCTGTCCAACGTGGAAAGCATCGGGCGCCACGTCAAAGCCAGCCTTCCAGCGCGTTGCCAGCTCATCCAGAACGACGTCTGCGGGAAGCATGATAGGGCGGTCAAACACGCGGCGGATAAGCGTTGGCGGTAATCCTGTAACGTTAAAGTGCATGAAATCCTGCACAACAGCCTTTGTCAGTCCCGTCTGAAACGGAAGCCACGCTGGTATCATGCACAGTCGCCCCGGTACAAGATGCGTCTTCCGTTCGCCATGTTGCACATAAGCGCCGGTCGATTCCACGGAGTAAATCCGCCAGAATGGGCTTAGAAGCTTATAGTTCCACACGGAGGGGACAATCTTCATCCGCCTGGAGACATGCAGTTGCACCTGCACAAGCTGCAGAAATCGTTCCCCCGACCTCAGGGGCGTAGCGCCAGTGCCTAACATGATAGACAGTCTATCGAGATAATGGGGCGGGAAGTCAACTCTCATCCCTGCTCCGCCCCCGTTATCCGCTCATCTGCCACGGACTAAACAAGGATTCGCGCTGGGTAACATTTATTTTTTGCCATCCCTGTAAGAAACCTTGAAAATTAAGCAAAGGTCAACTATAAGGAGGTCCGTGGAAACTCCTCCTGTTTTCGTGATCGCGCTATTGACTGGCGCGTTCTGTTTCGCTCTTGGCGCCGCTGGTCCATTGGTGCTTCGCCGTCATTTTGCCTTCGAAAATCTGCACTGCAATAACGAAGTCGCAGGTGCCAAATTTGGGGCGCTTGCAGCTTTTTATTCCGTGCTGCTCGCCTTCGTGGTCGTTGTCGTATGGAACGGATACACAGCGGCAGACTCTACCTGCCAGCAGGAGGCGGTGAATTGCCAGAACCTGTTCCGCCTGTCTAAAGGGTTGGAAGTGCCGTTGGAAATGCACGTTCAGATCGAAGACGCCATCCGCAGCTACATGGAGATGGTGATTAACGATGAGTGGCCCAAAATGGCAAAAGGAGAAGCTTCACATGCTGCCTCTATGCAGTTTCAGAAACTCAGCGATCTGATTGTAACCGTATATAAGCAGCCTGGTATGAAGGAAAATCCGGGAGCGCTGAACATTCAGGCGCAAATGCTTTCTGTTTATACACAGTTAAGTATGGACCGGAATCTTCGCTTGTTATCCAGCGCTACGGAAGTACCCTTTATTCTTTGGACGGTGTTAATTGTAGGTGCACTTTCGGCGCTTACATTTGGATGTTTCTTTGGATCTGTAAACGTTTATGCGCAGGCCACAATGAATGCCATTGTAGCCACCATTCTGGGCCTCATTCTGCTGGCTATCTTTTTGTTGGATAAGAATTTTGATGGAAAGATGGGGATTCAGCCGCATGCGTTCGAAAGTATTTTAAAGATAATGGAGAAACACAGAACTGAGAGCTGAGTTAATCCCACAGCTCACGAGGTACCTACCATGCATGATATTCCGCATCCTCTGCAGCTTAATGAAATCTCCAAACGTATTCGAACGCCGGAAACCCATGCGCTGCTTACAATTTTTAAAGATGAGCTGCAGATTCTCAATCTGAAGGTAGATCTTGATAAAACCGCAGAAGCCAGCGCATTAAGGCATATACTTACCCAGCTGAATTGTGCGATGCTGCTGTTCGAGTCCAATCTGTTCTTTGTTGTTATCTTTGGTGCACTCAAATCGGGTAAATCCACTCTTACAAACTGCCTGGTGGAGCGGGAAATCAGCCCTATGGGTTACGGTGTTGATACCACGCAACGCCCATGCCTGATTCTGCGAGGAGAAAAGGAACAGTGTTGCCAGTACTTCATGCGGCACGGCGGTGACCGGCAATATGTATTTGATCTTGTCATTGACTATCTTAAAGGTGTAATCCCAGAGGATGCGCTGCATGCCGTTGTAGATGTAAAGTACTTCCCCCTGGATTCCGCCGAGATTCATAAGCGCCTGGCCGCAAAACCTGTTGCCGCCGAGCCTGAACCGCTTATCACCGTCGTATGGGTAAAGTCAGGTAAGTTTCTGGACTATAATACTTGCCTGGTGGATATGCCCGGCCTTGATAGTGTCGAGCAGAATGCGCAGGAAAATCATATCCATGACTGGATTGTATCGAACGCTGATTTCTTTTTGTTTCTACAAAGCTCTATAGCCGCCATTAATCAACAGACAGAGCAATTCCTGCGCAAGATACATACTTCCAAATCGCATCGCCCGATGTGGGCGCTGCAGAACCGCATAGAAGGCCGCTACTGGCGGGACCCCAAAGATTTACAGAAGGAAGCGGAAGCCCAGCAGCGGGAATCCTATCAGCGTATACGCAGGGCGCTGGGACCCGACGGTGAACTATTTGGGCACTGGTTCAACCTCGGCCTGGAGTGGGATGGTATTGAGCAGAAGAACGAAGCCTGGAAAAAGGATTCATGCTTTGCCGGCTTCAAGCAGGTGATTCTGGATCAGCTCTCCCGAGAATGTGCGAATATAAAGGAGCGCAATTGCCTGGAAAGAATTGACCAGACGCTGGTGAATTCTGAGGAAGTGTTGGAACGTTTCTTAAAGCAGCAGCGCGAGATTGCGGAGGACTATCAGAAGCGTCTGCACTTAATCACGAGCAAAATCCTGCCTTCTATTGCTTCGCTGTGTTTCTTCAACGAGTCGCGGCGCCTGGAAGTTTATGATTACGCGGCGCGTATGATAGATGATCAGCAGCAGGCATGTATGAAAAAGCTGGCGGAACGCCTCGAATCACGAAGGGCTGCCTCGCATGGAATGAATACATCCGAAATGATCAAGCTGGTTGAGCACTTCATTCTGGAACTGAAGGGTATTGCAACCAAGGGCTTTCATAGTATTGGCACTAAGCCCGATAATTTTGACAGCTATGCAAAGAGGAAGATCAGTGAAGCCTTTCGGGATGAAACTATAGAAGAAATCGACCTGCTCTGGAAGCAGGTTGACGGCGGCGACACAGGATTTTGTAACGATACGCAGAACCTTTTGCCGGGAAACTCCCCGCCACTTGAAGTGGGGTTTGATATCGCCATCAAGCATCCGTGGAAATTCTGGGGTCATTACAATGCGGATGAAATAGGCGCTTTGCTTACCGAGCATTATGCGCGCTTCATCGAAAAGTTTAAGATGTCCGTAGAAAGCCTTAAGAACATCATTCTGACTGTGTTTGAAGAATGGGAAGAAAAGCGCCGGGAATATCTTAAAGCGCTGCTGACGAACAAGACCGACAAGTATAAAGCGAGAGAAGAGGCCAGATACAAAGCGGCAACTGTTGCTATTCAGAATGCTATTACCATACTAAGCTTTATCCACAATATAAGACCTGTGCTGGAAAACGCCCAAAGATCCATTCGGTCTTAACCTCCAATGATATGCGACAAAGCTTGTTCTGGGTCCTGGCGCCTCTGGGCATCTTTTGCGCAATTCTGATAATTGCACCCTCATTTCTTGCGGTTATATCGATCGGAGATCGTCTTGCAGCAATAAGCGCCTGGCTGGAACTGCTGTTTTACGTAACGGTTGTTGGCGCGCTTTATGCGTTTGCACTGCGGCCTGTCGCTCTGGCACTCTACACTCCAGAGCTACACCTAGGTAATCTGGAGAATGCTCCGTATGGAGCAAAGATGCAGGTGGCCAGGCGTGTCCTGAGAAATCCCAGACTAAGCAAACCACTTAAAGATGAGCTTGGCTATGCTGTCATCCGTGCAGGTATTCTGGATGAGTTACTTAAACGCTCCATTGAGCATCTGGATCAAAGCGCTCAGACTATTATTGATGAAAAAGCGAGGGTGATCTTTCTCAGCAATACCATCATGCAGAACGGACGATTGGAAGCTATCACTCTCCTTATGGTAAATTTGCAGATGGTGCAGGAACTGATCGAGCATTACGGTCATCGTACTTCGGTAAAGGCGCTCTGGACCATCTATTCGGAAATCTTTATTACAGCTATGCTCGTGGATAAGATGGATGAAATGGATCTGGATTCAACGCTGGAAATAATTCTTAGCAATACCATTACAGAGCTGCCAGGCTTTACCAACGTAGTGCATTCTCTTATAGAAGGAACAACGAGTGCCTTATTTACGTTGCGTGTGGGTGCAATTACTCGGAATCTTTTGTGCAATGGAATGCATGATGCTTCTCCGCGACATGAAAGACGCGTTAGCGCCAACCAGCAGGCGTTCCGGCGGGCCGCTGCAATACTTCCCGGGGCAACTGCAGAGCTCACGAAAACTCTGATACAGAAGGCGGGCAGCATTATTGGTCGCAACGTCTTTGGAAGCCGGAAGCCTAATCCTTCAGACCCAGCACCTTCAGCATAAAGGCAAGTTCCTGTGCGCGTTCACGTATGGAATCATAGCGACCGGACGAACCACCGTGGCCTGCATTCATATTAATGAGGAAGAGCAGGGGATTAGAGTCAGTCTTCAACGTACGAAGTTTGGCAACATATTTAGCAGGTTCCCAGTACATCACCTGACTGTCATAAAGTGAGGTGCGGACAAGTATGGTGGGATAATCTTTATTCTGCAGATTATCGTATGGAGAATACGAGCGCATACGATCAAACGCATCCTTTTCGTTGGGATTGCCCCATTCCTCGTATTCTCCTACCGTGAGAGGAAGGCTGTCATCGAGCATGGTATTGAGAACATCCACGAAAGGCACTTCTGAAAGTATTGCGCGATAAAGCTCCGGACGAAGATTAGAAATTGCTCCCATAAGAAGCCCTCCCGCGCTTCCTCCTTCTGCAATTACCTGATCTGCTGCGGTATATCCTTCCTTAATGAGATGTTCCGTTACGGCAATGAAATCCGTAAAGGTGTTCATCTTGTTTTCCATCTTGCCTGCATCATGCCAGGATTTACCATATTCGCCACCACCTCTAATGTGAGCAATGGCAGCAATAAAGCCTCTATCTAATAACGGAACTCGGGCAGCACTAAAGCTGGAGGGCATACTAATGCCGTATGATCCATAACCGAGCAAATGCAGCGGATTCTTTCCTTTTTTGAAGAGATCCTTGCGGTATATCAACGAGATGGGAATTTTAGTTCCATCCAAAGAAGTTGCAAAGATACGTTCGGACTGATAGTTGCTCTTCTCATAAGGTCCGGGCGGCGTTCTTTCCTTGAGCAGTGTGGACTTACCCGATTTAAGATCTAACTCATACGTTCCCTGTGGTGAGACCAGGGATCCATAGCTGTAGCGATAAGTTCTAGCGCTATAAATATAGTTGGCTGCTCCATACAGCGAATAGGTGGGTTCCGGGAAATCCACCAGATAAGATGCCTCGCCATTCAAAGGCAGAATGCTCAGCCGTTGCAATGCATTGGCTCTTTCAAACAAGACGCAATAGGTCTTAAGAACAGAGTGTCGTGAAAGGGAAACATCATCACGATGCGGTACGAGTTCTTCTGCTGTTTCAAGCTCCGGTTTGTCAATGGGTGTCCGGATTAATCTGAAGTTATTGCCCTTGTCATTTATTCGAATAACAAAATCTTCACCATGAAGCTCAGGATCGTACTGGATGTCCTGCTGCCTTGGAAAAATAATACTCAGGTCTGCTGCGGGAGTTGCTGAGGGCACAAAATAATACTCGCTCGTCGTGTGGCTCGAAGTCTCTACAAAGAGCATGCTTCGATCCAGACTTTCGCCTACACCAACGGAAAACCGTTCATCGCTTTCTTCAAAGATGAGTGCATCGCCATCCCTTGTCTGGCCCAGTACATGACGGTATACGCGATAGTCGCGCTTGGCGGAATCTTCTATTGTATAAAGCAGTGTTCTGTTGTCAGCCGCCCAGACTACGCTGCCGGTATTCTCGGCTATAGGACCTGTTACCGCACCTGTCTCCAGATTTTTGATGTAGAGCTTGTACTGTCTGAAGCCTACCGTATCGGTTGTATAGGCAAGCATCGTTTCATCGGGAC
Source organism: Methylacidiphilales bacterium (assembly GCA_041287705.1). GTDB lineage: Bacteria > Verrucomicrobiota > Verrucomicrobiia > Methylacidiphilales > UBA1321 > LW23. Next base: position 43,735 of record JBGGNE010000275.1, read on the forward strand.
TTACAGTATGCTGACCGATGTTAAAGAACTTCTCGCCCTCTGCAAGTATGTTCAGATCCAGATAAATTGTTTCTACCTCATCTTTAATGCGATAAAAGATGGGATATTGAAGGCCCTTCTTGGTGCGGGTACCATACAAATACGTACCGAACTTGTAGGGCACTTCTTCATAATCTTCGTTGATATAGCTGATGATCTCATCATTCAGCTTGTCCTGGAGCTCCTGAGAACCTTCAAACCATGCTTCAGCATACGCATTTTCTGCCGTAAGGTAATCCAGTACTTTTTGGTCCTTTGGATCCTGCAGCCATCTGTAATTATCCTCCAGTTGAATGTCGTGTATTGTCGTGATATGCGGAATCTTTTCTGCAATGGGTGCTATGAGCATAGGTAAGATGATTTTCCTGCGCAAAGATAGCCTGAGTATCGGCTCATGGCAATCCGCACCGTTTCTGTTTTTGCTGTTTACAGAAGGTTTCTTCTCCCTTGTTTAGGGTTAAACCAGAGCGATTGTTGTAATCGATATCCTAAACCCCTACGTAAAACGGACATGCTGAAACCTGTTGATAATGAAGCGCGCGAAATCAAGATGCTGGACGGTCTCTGGCATTTTGCTCAGGACCCCGATGATGGTGGAGAGGGCAGGGGATGGCATTCTTCGCGCCTGCCGGGTGCTCTGAAGATGCCGGTTCCCGCAAGTTACAATGACTTAACGCAGGATCCAGCCCTTCGAGATCACGTGGGGGCGGTATGGTATCAACGCGAAGTGTGGGTTCCCAGGGGATGGAGCCATGATGACATCGAAATCCGTATCGGTGCCGCGGGAAATCACGCCACGGTATGGTGGGATGGCATATGCCTCGGCACTCACCGTGGAGCCTTTCTTCCCTTTTCCGTCTCTCTTGGTGAGCTGACGGACGAACATGTTCTGCATCTGCTTACCATCCGCGTGAATAACCGCCTGACATTTGCAGATCTTCCCACAGGAAATGTTGTTGCTGCGGGAATGAAACGCCCCGGCTACACAGGTAAGAGGGTTCACCAGGATAGCTTCCATGATTTCTACAACTATTCCGGTATTCACCGTAGCGTTATGCTGTTACATCTGCCTCGACATCGTATCGAAGCTATTAACGTTACATCCAGTATAGAGGGAAAGCTTGGCATCCTGAATTGGAATGTTAAAGAGTACGGAGAACGTGGCAGACTGAAGGTGCGTCTTCTGGATGCCAATGCCATGGAAGTGGCACAGGGCGAAGGATTTCAGGGAAGTTGTACAATTGAAAATGTTCATCCGTGGGCTCCGGAATCTCCGCATCTTTATCTTCTTCAATGCGATTTGCTGGAAGGAGATAAGCTGGTAGATCGCTATGCCCTGCCGGTTGGTATTCGCACAGTCTCCGTCAGCAAGGATGCATTTCTACTAAATGGCAAGCCTTTCTATTTTAGGGGTGTGGGAAAGCACGAGGACAGCGTATTGTTTGGGCGTGGACATAACTCCGTGGTGCTGACGAAAGACTTCGCGATGATGGAGTGGCTGGGAGCCAATTCCTTTCGTACGTCGCACTATCCCTACGACGAAGAGTGGCTGGATGAAGCTGATCGTCGAGGTATAGCCGTTATTGGTGAAGTGCCTGCAGTAGGATTTAATCCATGGAATGAGAAGACAGACTGGTTTACGCATGGCAAGGTAGATCAACATACATTAGCTAATCATCTTGCGGATATCGAAGCCTTGATTGCCAGGGATGCACATCATCCATGTATTGTTGCGTGGAATCTGCTGGTAGAAGCTCCCACATATGAAGAGGGCGCCTTGCCCTACGCCGAGGCGCTGGTTAAGAGGACGCGTGAGCTGGATCCTACGCGCCCACTCACTTTCGAGCAGAGCTCTCGCCCGGAAGCATGCCGCGTTCAGCAGCTTGCGGACTTCATATGTGTCTCCCGTTACTACGGCTGGTATGAGAATACAGGAGACCTGGATGAAGCAGTTCTTACACAATGCCTGATGTATGAGCTTAAGGCATGGCGTGAGCGCTTCGGGCAACCCGTATTCATGTTGGAGTTTGGTGCTGATACCATTGCGGGAATGCATAGCGATCCACCTGTCATGTTTAGTGAAGAATATCAGGTGGAGATCTTCAGACTTTACTCTCAGGTACTGGATCAGTGTCCGTGGATCATAGGCGAGCACATCTGGAATCTGGCGGATTTTGCTACCAAGCAGGGATTGAATCGAATGATGGGCAACCGCAAAGGCATTCTCACCCGCGACCGACAGCCCAAGATGGGCGCACACTTTTTAAAAAGGAGGTGGAAAAGCGTTGACGAAAGCGGCAGACCGTCGAGCTAAGGCCGGCTCAGAGGTAGAGTCCATGCGCATTTCGCGCAAAAAACGGCGTTATTTCGGAGGCTTTCGGCGTATACGGCAAAGTATACTGTTCGAAAGCCAACCGGCAGGCGGCGCTTTGCCTGATAACCCGACACCGACGGATAAGGAAAGGAGTAAGCGACATGAGGCCTACGATGAAGACCATTGCAGACGAGGCCCATGTCAGCATCATGACGGTGTCGCTTGCCCTGCGCAATCACCCACGCATTTCGTCCGCAACGCGTCAGAAAATCATGGGAGTAGCGGAAAAGCTCGGCTACCAGCCCAACCCCATGGTGGCGAATCTGATGACGCACATCCGTTCCTCGAGACCCGTGCCGTATCAGGCTAATCTGGCGTACCTTACAGCTTTTGAATCACCCACGGCCTGGCAGAAACATCCCGTGGCGTACCTGGCTTACCAGGGGATGAGAGCGCGTGCTCGCGAGGTGGGGTATCTGGTCGATACATTCTGGATTAGAGAGCCTGGGCTGAACCAGCACAACTTGTCGCGCGTGCTTCGTTCCCGCAATATTCAGGGCGTCATTCTGGCTCCGTTGCCGCGTGTCGGCGTGCTGGATGAGTTTGACTGGTCCCAGTGGAGCTCTGCTGCCTTGGGAAACTCCCTGCTCAGCCCTCGCATTCACTGCGTCACGCATCATCAATACCACGGCATGTGGCTGGTGTTGAATATGCTGGACCAGAAAGGGTATAAGCGGATAGGTCTCGCCATGGATGAATGGGTGGATGACAAGGTTGATCGCACGTTTACCTCCTGCATGGCGGGCTATCAGGTGCGGCTTCCGGCTTCGCGCAGAGTACCCATCCATCTGCGCAAGGCACTTGATCCCGTTCCCCTGGCGGCGTGGATGAAGAAATACAAGCCGGACGTCATTGTGGGCCACGACGGGCTCGTCTACTGCCTTCAGCAGCTCGGCATTTGCGTTCCGGGCGATGTCGCCGTGGCGCATCTGGGTGTTCCTTCTGCCTTTGATTCCAATGTCTCCGGACTCGATCAGAGCTGGACGCTGGCCGGCGCTTCGGTTGTGGATGCCGTAGTTGCACAGATTAACCGCAACGAAAGGGGAATTCCTGCCAGACCGCAGACGATTATGCTGGAAGGCGCGTGGGTCGAGGGAAAATCCACTCCTGGCCCGGCGCGATGAGCATTCGCGTAGCCGTGGTCGCAGCAGAATCCCTACACAAGGCCCGTCAGATAAAATACCGCTATGACGACAAAGACTGCCGCTGTCTTAATGAGCGTAATGGCAAAGATATCGCGATACGATTGCGCGTGAGTCAGTCCTGTAACGGACAGCAGAGTAATAACCGCGCCGTTGTGTGGCAGGGTATCCATCCCGCCACTGGCCATGGAGGCGACGCGGTGCAGCACTTCCGCGGGAATACCTGCCTGCAGTGCGTGGGGAATAAAGGTGTCCTGCATGGCGGCCAGGGCAATGCTGAGTCCTCCCGATGCCGACCCCGTTATGCCCGCAAGCGCGCTTACAGTTATGGCGATATCGATGAGCGGTTCCTTAAAAAGCGCTATCATTCCGGTGACCGCTACAAAGCCTGGCAAGGCTGCAATGACAGCTCCGAAACCATACTCCGAAGCCGTATTCATGGAGGCAAGCAGTGCGCCCGAGATCGCCGGCTTGGTGCCCTCAGCGAAGCGAGCTGAGGTACTCTTCCAGGAAAAAGCGAGGACGGAAGCGATACCAATCAGGAGCGCCCCCTCTACTGCCCAGACTGCCGTGAGGCGAGAAATTTCCTGAGTAACCGGCGCTGCTTTGCCAAACATGCTGGGCTGGAACGAATGTGTCGGGCCATAAAACCAGGGAATGGCCGACGTAAACACATAGTTCATAACGCCGACAAGCAGTAGCGGTATAATGGCAATTGCAGGGTGGCACATCTGCCCGTCTTCCACCGTCTCGGGCTCATTGATGAGATTTTCCCCGTAGCCTTCTCCAGCCAGTTCGGCTGTGCGCCGACGCCACTCCATGTAGGCCAAGCCGGCAATAAGGATGAAAACAGCCCCCATAATACCCAGCCATGGAGCGGAGAATATCGTGGTCTTAAAGAAAGTCGTGGGAATGATGTTCTGAATCTGCGGAGTGCCAGGCAGGCAATCCATGGTGAACGTGAACGCCCCCAGCGCTATGCTACCGGGAATCAGCCGCTTGGGAATGTTAGCTCGCTTAAACATTTCTGCCGCGAAGGGATATACCGCAAACACCACTACAAAGAGCGATACACCTCCGTAGGTGAGCAGGGCGCATACCGCGACGATCGAAGCGATGGCGCGGTTGCTGCCCACAGTGGCAATAATTGTGGCTACTATGGATTTGGCAAAGCCGGATATCTCCATAAGTTTGCCAAAGATCGCCCCAAGCAGAAACACCGGGAAGTACTGTTTGAGAAAGTCGGCCAGCCTGACCATGAATAACCCGCTGAACATGGGGGCGACCAGCGAGGCGTCGGTCAGCAGAACCGCGCCAAGCGCCGCTATGGGAGCGAAGAGAATAACGCTGTATCCCCGATAGGCGATGATCATGAGGAAGATCAACGCTGCAAAAACTATCACGACGCTCATAAATTATTTTGGTGACGTTCGACCGGGATATTCCCGTGCGGCAGTCTGGCCAACGTACGCGGTGTTGCTTATATGCCACATGCTTAGCAATGGCGAGAAGGGCACCCACTCTGCCTTCACTTTGCCGCGTGACAACAACATATTTTGTTCAAACTGTAGACGCAGCCTTTGAGATCTAATTAAGCCTTGTCGTATGCCAATACTCCCATCACCATTGTAGCGCTCAATATCCATTCCCGGTGCGGGCGTTGAATTATGAACATAAAAGTCGCAACTCTCTGCCTGGTGACTCAGTTTCTCAACATGGTGGCGTACGGCCAGAATACACAGACGAACACCACGGCTCTGCCGCCCGCGGACGACCGGATTGCGGCCATAAAAGCTCTGAAAATCGATTGCGCTACCATCACCCAGGTGCAGTACGATGCATCGCCATCCATCACCGCTCCGGATGGCAAGAAGGCCAACAACCTGCCACCACGTACCATTGTTAAAATGGTGCTGAATCCGGCCAAGGGCTCCAATATCAATGTCGAGATATGGCTTCCGGAAGCCGCGAAATGGAACTCCAGGATGCTCGGCCTGGGCAATGGCGGATCCGCAGGACGTATCAACTCCGTGGGCCTGGCCTGGCCGGCCAGCGGTGGCTATGCCGCTGTGACTACGGATATGGGCACCGCGCCCAATGCAGATTCGGGTGTAGGGAACACTGAGGTCTGGAAGGATTTCGGTTTCCGCGCCACGCATCTCATGACCGTTGCGGCCAAGCAGGTTATCCAGGCGTACTACGGCAAGCCGCCTGAATTCTCCTACTTCAACGGCGGTTCAACAGGAGGACAGCAGGCTCTGCAGGAAGCCCAGCGGTATCCCGAAGACTACGACGGCATTGTCGCGGCCATTCCGGCGCATTGCCGCACCCCGCTTCACGCTTACTTCCTCTGGAACGATCAGATTCTCGCCAAGTGCGCGTTCACCAAGACGCAACAGGATAACATCGTGGCTGCGGGGAACGAATATATGGCATCGCGCGAAGTGCCGGCAATCGCGGGCAAGTTCATTTCCGATCCTCGCTGCGAGGGCAAAGACATCGAAGCCGTCATCGCCCTGGCTTTACAGAAGGATCCCACGCTCACCAGGGATCATGCCGATGCTATGCGAAAGCTCTTCGACGGCCCCAGGCACGCGGAAACCGGCGAGCGCATCTTCAACGGCATTCCTTTCGGCTGCCCCTTTGATCCCTCGCACGGGCATTTGTACCTCTTCAAGTGGGTTTTTGGCGCCAATAAAAAGCTCGGCGACATCAATTTCGGCAGTGACATCGACACTTATACCAAGGCTCTGGGGCCTTACCTCAACGCCGAAAACGCCGATCTCAGCGCCTTCGAAAAGCGCGGTGGCAAGCTCATCATTTCGTCGGGGGCAGCCGATCAAATCGTGCCCTACCACGCTACGCTGGACTATTACGAGCGTGTGGTCGAGCACTTCGGCAGCCTGGAGAAAGTGCAATCGTTCTGCAAACTCTACATCATCCCCGGCATGGCCCACGGCGGCGGCCCCGGCCTTAGCCCCCAGGGCAATCTGGTGGACCTGGTTAAAACCTGGCGCGAAAAAGGCACCGCCCCCGAAGCTATCCGAGGAAAACGCGCTGCGAACGGCAAGACTGAGCTGGATATCCCCATCTATCCCTATCCCACCAAAACCACCTGGGACGCCGCCACCTCCACCTACAAACCCGTGGAAGGCCCGCGCCGAGGCGTTGACCGCGTGGCAGAACGCTTCCGCCCCGCGGCTGCGGAGTAATGCCTCATGCAATGGGGACGGCGCCCAGTTCCTGAGTTCAGAACGAGTAGCTCATGCCTCCGTAGATGCTGCGGCGCTGGCCGTACTGGGCGGCGCCGGCTCCGATGCCGGTTCCGTCGCGGAGCTGATAGGTCTGGTCGAAGAGGTTGAGGACGTCCATGCGGAATTTCAGGTTTTCTGCGCCGATGAACTTGAACGATTGCTCGAAGCCCATGTTCACGGCGCAGTAAGCGGGAAGCGTTCCGCCATTGGGTACCGCGCCTTCATTCCGCAGGCCGCTGCCGCAAATCATCTCGACATAGGGGCGGTTCTCAATCTGGCTGATGAGATAGGAAACGCCTACTGCGCCGGAGAAGCGTTGATCGTGATCCAGATAGATAAAGTGATTATCCACGTACTCTGGATCTTCTGCCACAATGGCCTGGGAGGAGTTAAAGCCTTTGCCTATGCCGCGCTCCAGTGAGAAGTTGGCGTATGCAGATAAGCCGCCTTGTGTATAGGACTGGCTGATTTCCAGACCGAAAATCTCTCCTTCGCGATAGTTAAAGACACTGAGAATAGGCGCAGCGCCGAACTGTCCGTTATCCAGCTGGTTTTGGGCCTTCTTGTAATAGGCGTCGATCCCTACCTGATAGGCGGGCGTAAACTTATGTACAATACCTATATCGAAGTAGTGAGAGCGCTCGGCCTGGGCGGGATCATTGGGGAGATCGGGATCCGCCGCGTTGGTGGTGCCGGCAAACTTGCTGACGGCTCCGGAAGGGGTGTTTTCCAAAGAAGGCGGCGTAAAGTAGCTGGCGTAGCCGGCGTGGATGGATGTGTTTTTGCTTAACTGATAGGTAGTGTTGATGCGCGGGCTAAACTGATTCTGATCCGTCTGTCCGAGATACAGATCAAAGCGTCCACCATAGTTTACGGTCCAGTCTCTGGTGATTTTCCATTCGTCCTGCAGATAGAGGCCCAGAGTAAAAGCGGCCTGATAGGAGCGATCTGCAATCATGAAAGGATCGCCCACGGCTTCACCATCTTCATCCGTGGCAAATACAGAAGTGTTTGTTACCTGCAACGCGCCCTGATAGTTAAAAATCAGTCCGCCCCGGAGAGTATGGCAATCGTTAAGCTCATAGCTTCCATCGAACTGCAGGCCATTCGACATAACGCTTTTATCAATGCTTCCTGCTACACCGTTAAAGAAGAGATCGCCCTGCCAGTCAGGATCAAACGAAACCTGGCTGTAGCGATTAAAAAGTGCTACCTGGAAGGTCAGTGCATCTACAGTCTTCTGGTACGCCAGCACTTCATAGTTATTTTGCTCTCGCTGGCGTTCGTTCAGGGCTGCGGAATCGAACGTCTGCACGTCCGCAGTAGGGAAGAAGGTGGAGCTCTCGTTGTTTTGCAGGCCGGGCGTATTGGGGATTTCAAACTGCTTGTAGGATGCCCCGGTAATCAAACTGATACGGCTGGTGTCATCAATAATATGAGAGATGTAGGCGAAACCGCGGAACTGTTCCGTAGTGTCATGAATGGCATCGCGCGAACTCGTGGGGTTTTCAATTCCCAGAGTACTATGAAGGTAGCTGCCTGACACATAGAAGCTGGTTTTGCCAATTGTTCCGCCGTACTGCATGCTGGGGTTCAGAGTTTCATTGCTGCCGCCGTACATGTTCAGAGTGCCGCCAGGATTAAGCGCGCCGCTCTTGGTGTGAATATCGACGATGCCGGCAGTTCTGAGCCCAAACTGTGCGGGAAGAGCTCCGGTGATCAGATCTACCCTGTCTACAAACCGGGTATCGAACTCGTTGCCAAAGCCAGTGATGCCCTCGGGTATCAGGACATCGTTAATGCGGTACTGAATGTTGGAGTGCTCGTTGCGGATGTGGACCGCCCCGGAGCCGAGGGAATCCTGGCTTACGCCCGGAAACCGCAGCAGAAGTTTGTTGAACGGAACGTTCTCTCCCTGGGCCTGCGACTGAATCTGAGTCTGGTCAATGCTATATACCGTGGCGCCCAGTGAGGGCACAATCTTTTGCCGAGCTTCGTCAAGCTGACCGAAGACAGTCACTGCCTCCAGCGTAACGGGCGGTGCGTTGAGCCCCTCGTTGATAATCGGATCCCGCAAGCTCGAGCCGGCAGAAGGAGCGTCGGTTGTCTTTTGTGCAGCTTTATTGGGATAGGGCATATCTGCGGCCAGGGCAATTTCGATGCTGCAAGGTATGCCCACAAGAGTGAAAAGACCGACAAAGCCACTGAAGAATGCGCGATTTATTCTTGAACTACCAAAGACGCAAGTAAGTTGCATTAAGCGGATTTAGTGGAATCGGGCGATTTTTGCAAAGAATTTATGCAATAAAATTGCATTAAGGAGTCATCTTAACTCTTTGTCCTGTAATCGGACATATTCCGGAATCGACTTCGCTCCTGTCATTAGCTCTGTCTGTGCATGGCCGGCAGACAGGCCCTGCGCAGCATGCTACCTGCTTTGACCTCAAAAATGCCTGACGCAGCACCGTGACGCAGACACGAATGTGCGAACCTCAGTCCTGTGACCGAGGTTCTTACTCTTTATTTTACTCAAAAATGACAAGCCCGGCTTACGTGCGGCGAGGGCGATTGGGCTGGGGCGGAGGGGGTGGAGCGTAGAACGCTTTAATGCGATCGAGTTCGCGCTGGTACGGGGCAGGGATGACCAGCGATTCCGGTACCTGCTCGTCAAAGGCGAAGAGCGTGGCGTTGCCGCCGTCAGTCCAGCCGATGGGGCGGTTCGTTTCGGAATCGATCCACGCCAGCAAAGTCAGCTTCTCTGAGTTGCGCTGCGTTACCGAGGTCTCGTAGCGACGGCAAGGACGATCGCGGAAAATCTCTTCCCCCTTGTAGGTTACCGCGTTGATCCATGAAAAGAGCGTCGCATCCCAACGATCTTTCTGAAGATTGCCGGACTTCATGACCACGATGCGGCTGGAGCCTGGTTTCTCCTGCATGGCAACCAGGCCGTTCTGATCGGTCCACCAGCACTCAAGCGTGTTGCCATCCGTATAGGTGCGGATATCCCTGCGAAGTACGCCTTTGCGAGCAAAACTGATCTTGCGCACCTGAGGTTCGCCGGCCGGTGGGGCTGCGGTTGCTTCCTTTTGTGGTTCCTGGGTTTTAAATTTTGCGGCTTCTTTGGGATCAAGCGGCTCAATCGAGATGCTCCACGCGGCGTCTGTAAGAGGAAAGCGCACTTGGTGACTCATCTGTTGCTGCTGGGGCCGCTGATGATGAGGAGAATTCTGCTTGTCGGGCTCCTGAGCGGCGAGATGACGCGCGGGTACAAGAATGCAGGTGAGAATTGAGAAGCCCACCACAGCAGGTATCCATGAGACTTTATTCATTCACAACCTCCAACTGCCGGTCAATGACCTTACCCGTATTCCGATCTATCGCGACGTGTAGCCAGTAGCGTCGTTCACCTTCCACAACAAAGTCTTCCAGGCCATCCGCGTTTGGCGAAAGCTTGCCGCACTGCGCGACGACGTCGACGAGTACATTCCAGGTACGAGTATCCATCTGATTGACGAGAGTGCGCATCGGTGCTTCGCCGTATGATTTGTTGCGGTTGGGCTTTTCAGCAGCAGTGCTGCCCGCGGTGTTGTAATCGTTGAAAATGGGCAGCGTAAGGCGGCGTCCCAGCTCGGCGCGATTGGAGATAGAGCCCTTGGCGCTGATGTCGTTCACGATACCGTTGGCGGTTGCCTCGGCTTCCGCATCCGTGATGGTGGTAGGCAAGGAGCTGGGAGCGGTGGCTTTGGGAGGCAACGCCGTGGTGGTTGCCTGTTTATTGCCGCCCTTCAAGATGGATTTGATGACATTGACGGGCGCTGCGTTGAGGTTGATCTTTCCACCCTGAACTCCGCCGGGCAGCGTGTCGTTTACCGAGAAGAGATCCAGCAGACCGGAATCAGCGCTCTTGTCCGACCAGAAGTCCAGCGTGCGGAAAGGCTGATCGCGGAATACGTAGCCAAGCTCGCCTACCGATGAGTAGGGGCGGTTCATGATAATCGGACGGCGGCGATACTTGGAGTAGACTGTGGACGCATAGGTCGTCGCATCCAGATCCGTATGATAAAGGAGCATGCCGTCGCCGCTGCCGTAGCTGGCTTCCGAGGTCGCTAAGTCCCCGCGCCAAGAATCGCCGGGACGCACAATACCATCGGGATCGCTGTACCAGAAACGGGGCTTGCCATCTTTAACTGCGATATTCCTGGCCCAGTCATCCAGCAGATACGCCGTGGAAAAGGAGTTGACGACAGGTGACTGGTAGGTGAATCCAGCCGTGGTATTGGGCATGAGGTAGCTGGTGGAACCATGGCCAAAGGACTGCGAACTAATGGTGCGCGGCCCGCCCTGAATGGTGGAATTGCCGGCCCACATGTTGTTATAGGTCGTGCCAGAGCTGTTAAGGCGCCCGGCAGCGGCCGAGAAGCGATCCGTGCGAGGATCCGGTTTGGCGGCGCTCCAGTCACGGAACCAGTTCACCCATCCCGTTGGTTCCTTATAGCCAAAGGTGGGACCCCAGATCTCCTGGACCCGGGCCATCATGGAGTAGGGATGCCATTTCCCGTTGTTGTCCTTATACTCCAGCACAAAGGTCAGCTGCGGCTCGCCGGGGGACGAGATAGGAAGCACTTCTACGTAATGCGTGGGATAGCCTTCCGGACCTGTGCGAGGATCGCGCGGAATCGAACCAAGCCATACACCCAACAGCCGCGCCGTTGTCTTGGTAGTCGGTGGTTTGCGGTAGAAGAGAAAGTTCCTGGGCCCCGAGGGCTCGGTCAAATCCTCGTAATTATCCTCGGTAGTATTGCCCCAGCCCTGAAGAATGGCGGGAGTATCAAAGAATGGAGTCGGCTTTACGACAGCCCCTTTGGAGGTGTATTTAAAATACGGGTTAACAAAGCTGACGATGCCGTCAATCTTGGGATTCAGCTGATCTGTTCCGAAATCGATCGTCGTGGTGCCAATGCGCTCGCGCGTCTTCTTCTGGCCCAGGGCGGTGTTGTCCTCGTACTGACGCAGCATGCAGCCGCCGTAGGTCACCATGCGCAGCTTGGAAGGGGTGAGCGGGAATTTCGTAGGATCGGCGGTCGAACTCTCGTGCATGTTCCAGACTTCCGGGTTCAGCCACGTATCGCTCTCGCCGACTGTGGTGTCATCGGCATCCGTTTTGTAGGTAACCTGCGTTATGCGTTGCAGCATCGGCAGATTTTCCTGTCCAAAGACGGTGTTGTAGAGCTGGTTCAGGCCATAGGCAGGCATCGGAATCAGATTCTGATAGATCGCCGTGGGGTAGTTATCGGCATCTGCCTGATCGATGATATTGGCGCCAATCTGAAGAATCTGATGGTCTTTGCTGGCGGAAACGTACTCGAAGTACAATCCAGCCGGCCCGACCGTCACACCGCTGGAACTCAGCGAGACGGAGCCCGGCTGATTCCCCAGGGAACCGGACAGAATTCCCGCCTTCAGGAGCTCAAAGAAATCGGGTTCGCGACCATCAATTTCCCCAAGCGCCAGGATTCGGCCGGGATTGCCGTGGTCATAATCCCATCGGCTGTAGGCATTGTTCCAGCGCAGGCCAAAGCAGTCCATAATAGCCTGATCGCGCTGAGCAGAAGTCACGGTGGAGGCAAATGCCGCGGTGTTTGGACCGTCATAACCAACCCAGGCAAGCTTTCCCAGAGAAAAGCGGCCCTTCACAATCGGGTCGCCCTCCGCAACATCGTATTCTTCTTTCTCGCCCTTATCCGAGTAATGGCGAATGGAAGCGGCGGCGGTGTGGCGTACGTTTTCCACGTTGCGGTTCGCGACAGGATTACCGCTTACCTCGGACTTCTCGGCGTTAGTGCGGTAGGCATACTCCGTGCCCGAGCCACCTTCCTCGGTAGCATTGATTAGCGGCGTCCACGAAGGGGCATTAACCGAGCGCGCAAAGTGGGTGAAGTAATTTGCGGAAGCCGGTAAAATGGAGACCGTCGAAGCCTTCAGCAAATCGCGGCGGCTAAGAAATGCCTGATGCCCTTGCTTGGCGTAGAGAAAACCGTATGGCTCAGCAAATGTAGTCAGGAAGTCTGCCCAGGCGGTGGAGCTGGCAGCACTGGTTCCGTTTCGCCACGTGACAAAATCATTAACCTTAGCCGCGGTGATGGTGCCGGCGGTTTCCAGCGCGGTCATGTCAGCGTAAGCCATGCATGATTTATCGGCGCTGAGCGCGGACGCTGCGGTGGGGTACCCGACCACGTTGGCATCCAGCAGGCCGGATGTATCATAGATGGTGTAGGCATAGCGCCCGATAACATAGTCCGTGCTCTGGCGGTTCAGCGCCGAAGTGAGGGCCGGTGTCTTCGCGCCCGAGCGGGTAAGGTAAACCCACGTGGGCAGGGTAGTCTGCGAGCCCATTTTGGGACCGGAAGCCGTAAACCAGGCAGACGCCGACACTTTGCGACCATTCGCGCTGGGCGTATCGATTGAAACATTGGAGCCGACGACCGAGCTGGCCTGGCGCATGCCTTTGCCTGCGGTCGAAACCTTGCAAATGGTGCGTGCGCCGAGAGTGTCAGGTGCATCCACGCCGATCTTCTCCGGCGAAGGCGAGGTGCCGGGGCGGCTCTTGTAAACGGCCGGGTAAGTGGGATTCGGGTGCTCGGGATCCCCGTAAAGCACGTCGGAGTTATCCACTATTTCGCGACGCAGTTCCCCGATAAGGTCTTCGCCGGCACTGCGTGCGAATACTTCTGCACGGAAGTAATTGGTGGTGGATGATGCGATCTGGCGGTTAAGTTGAGCACGCGAGAAGAACGCCAGCACAATACCTGTCAGCAACACCACGGCACAAAGGCTGATGAGCAATGCGGAACCACGGCGCGAGGCGAAGGCACGCCTGACATGATTTCCGGAGCGGATATGCAGTTTCATCATCATTATCGTCGCGATTTTCGGAAGGGTGGGCTGCGCACAGGCAGACCGGGAGCTAACGCGTGAACTAATGCTGTCAGTGTGGCAATAATGACGTTTGAAGGCAAATACCCGCAATTGCTGCAATTGTGCAATTCTTTATCGATTTTGAACATGAATTGGCCATATGCGAGGGAACGAGTATGCCAATCCCATTTTACTCCTTTAAAGTGGATGACGTAACGCAGTTGATCTTAACCACGTAGATCCAGATACAATTATCGCCACACCAAAACCATGACGAATGGGCAAACCGCAAATCCGACCTGAGATTTTGGCGCGGCAACTTGCGCCAGTAAAACGTACTTATCCCGACCTGACCTGCTCGTCCTTCGCGTGACTACGCGAACTCGATTCCCCCGCATTCAAACCAAGTACCAGATCACCAACTCCTCCCGGAGAAAAGAGCTGGCGAACTGAATTTCTCCAAAATGAAGCGAGCACGCTGCACAGTATGTATCGCCTGGTACGGTGCGCTCGCTTCCAATCACCTAAGGCTTGGCAGGCGCGTTGGTGGCGCTGGTCACCGGCGGCTTGGATGCTTTTTCTTTGGCGGTCTTTGCTTTTTCGTCAGCCTTGAGTTTGGCTTTTTCGGCCGAAGCTTTCGCCTTTTCTGCGTCTACCCTGGCTTTCTCGATATCCTTATCGGCCTTGATCTTTTCGCGCTCGTCCTTATTGATTTTGCCATCGTGGTTCAGGTCGTACTTCGCCAGCTCATCCTGACGGCGCTTATCGTGATTGGCTTTCTTGCTGTCCTCAAAAGCCTTCAGTTCCGCAGGGCTGAGTTCCCCGTCCTTATCAAGATCGAAGGGAGCGGCAAGCTCCGTAAGAGGCTTCTTTGTCGCCGGCTTGGGAGCGTCAGCAGCTTGCGCGCTGATCATCAGCACAGAGGCCGCGAATATTCCCAGTACCCCAATTGCAACACATCGTTGCAGTTTGCGTTTAAAACCAAGAGACATGTCGAAAGATTCCCCCAGAACGTGTTTCATGTTAGTGAAGTTTTCTACAACCTATCTTTTCCACAGGCGAGGAAAAAAGCTCTTTCCGTCAAAAATATGTGGATCAGCAGGTCCCGTACTGAATGGCTTTGAGATCGAAGATGTGAAGCAGGCCTTTTCCGAAGTAGATCTCAGGCCGACAGTACGGGATTGCAGGTTCCGGCGGCAAGGTCCAGCGACTACTTTCTGGAGCAACGGAACTGGATCTGCAGGCGCAGGCCCAGGAGCGAGAGATATCGCTCCATACGAATGGCAGGGGTGTGCCGGGTGACCGCATCGGGTAGCCAATCCGTACGCAGGCCTGAGGGAAACGAACCTTGCTTTAGCCATTCGATATCGATATCCAGCGCGAGGTACTGACTGGAGCGCGGCGAGAGCTGGACCTTTGCCGTAGAGATATCAAGCAGCGAGCTCACGGACTGGATGTAGCGCCACATCTCCCCCAGAACTTCCGTGCATGAGTTTTGCGAGAGGGAAACGCGTGTTTCTTGGGCCGCGCCGAAGAGCTGTGGCTTCGGCAGAAAGCCAAGTCCCATCGCGTTGCACACGGTTCGGGCCTCGGTCCAGGCATCAGCAAGCAGGCATGATTCCCCCAGGCTGGTCGATTTCGGCGGCTTCTGCGTACGCTCAATGAAGAGGCGGATTCCGTTCTGGCCGGGGGCTACCGTTGCTTCGTATCGACTGCCACGAAGGAATGGGGCACGGACTTCGGATTCACCGTGCAGCCCTCGGTACAGGCAGTCTTTAGAGGCCGGCGACCTCAGCGACGTGTAAGAATAGCCTATTCGGCTGCCCTTTGTGAACTCACGTCCAAAGGGAGAGCGGTTCACGATCAGCCCGAAACGATCGACCTCCAGCCAGGCCACAACTTCCTTTACCGGAAGCACGGAATCCGGCGTGGCTACTTTGAACCGCGGGTTGAGCAGAGCCAGCGCGGCTGCGATTTCATCCAGCTTCTCAGGGGATTCGTCGTCGACATCAATAAGCAGCCAGCCGACGAGATGATCTTCCGGCTCAGCGCGCCAGGGGAACAGAGCGCGGGCGTTGTTTTCTCGGAGGTAGTTCCCCACCACAAGTTCCTCGTGAAGATCGGGTGCCTCTACGTCCCGCAGCGTCACGGGAGCGTGCAGCCTCGAAATGAAGGGAATCATGGAGGGATGCGGACCTGACAGGATGGTGTTCTCATCCTCAGGCTCACCGGCGGTGCCGACCATGTAGGCGCCGCGCACGGGACCCCACTGGTCCATTCCGTTTGCCAGAGATGGACAACTACGTACGGATATGGGCGGAAGGGTTCTCTGATCTGAAAGCTGAGAGAGGAGAGCTGTCTCGGTATCTGAACTCAAATGGATATCGTCGAGCATGATAGTAAAGGTATGAGAGGGGATTAACAGCGGCGAAGGAGAAGCGTGGAGTTGCCTCCTCCTACGCCATGGGCGTTGATGAGAGTCACTTCCGGGTGGGAATGGCGCGGCCGACCAGTGACGTAATCCAGCTCGCAGCCGGCAAGGGGAATCTCATGGTTGGCAATAGGTGGGACGATTCCCTCCTGCATCGCCTTAATGGCCGCTACTACCTGCATAGGTCCCGCGGCTGCCAGGGGATTACCAACTACACCTTTGATGGAGGTAATCGGTATGCCGAGGGTTTGTTCCTGAAAAACTTCCCGAATGGCGTCGGCTTCGGCTCGGTCGAGCACTGGATGACCGGGAGCCCATGCGGAGATGGTATCGATCTGCCAGGTGTCCATTTTGGCAAGTTCCAGCGCTGCCTGCATGCATGGCGCGTAACCGCTGCCGGGACGCGTTCGGTCGGGATCATTCCTAACCGTGTGCCCCACGATCTCAGCCAGGATCGGCATCCCACGGGCCAGAGCGGCGCTGCGTTCTTCCACGATAAGCACAACACCGCCTTCGGAGAGGACGCCGCTGTCCGCAAACGTATCGAACGGACGGCTGGCGAGAGACGGCACGTTGTTGCGCAGAGAAGCCAGGCCGCTGGCAATAAACTCCGCCAGGGGGGAGACGCCGAGAGCGGAATCGCTGCCGCCTGTGATGACACAATCCGCTTCATCGTTGCGAATCATGGATGCCGCCGCACCGATAGCGTCGAGGCCGGCTGCGCACGCATTGGAGATGGTCTGGACATCGCAGCTCAGTCCCAGGAAGTGCGTCAGCGTCCCTACCGCGGCGTGAGGCGGCGACTGCGTGATCATGAATTTGCTAACCGCATCAAGGCCGCCCCGCTCGCGGGCGACGCCGGATTCGCAGATCATATCCAGGCAACTGGTGGCCAGACCCACGCGGATAGCCATTCGACTGGGAGGCAGCTTAGGGCACAGATGCCGAACCTGTCGCGCGGCCTCCAGCAGCAGCAGTGTATGGCGGGCCATTCTGCGGGGTTTGAACGAAGGGTGGATGAAGCCCAGGTCGAACTCGGGCACTTCGCCACCGATGGTGCAGGCCAGTTGGGAAGCATCAAAGCGCCGTATGGAAGTGATGGCGCTGGCTCCGGCACGCACCATTTTCCAGAATTCCTCAACGTTGGCCGACTGCGGGGCGATCATGCCGCACGCCGTAATGACGGGGATCCTGCGCGCGATCCGTCGGACGGCGCGCTGCGGCCGGGAGCGGATGGTGGCGGGAAGGCTGACCCTGCGGGCGATGGTAGGGGTGGAAGTTAGCATGATACGACTCGGTTTTCCCAAAGGTGGTGATACTTTCCGGAAGCAAGAACGCTGTACGGATCCAACTGTTGCTGTATGGCGCTAAACAAATTGCGCCATGGAGCGGCTGCGGAGGGCAAACTGGCGGCTTTAGGCTCTATCCCCAATCTGTACGGGGCGAACCCGGCGAAGCAGCAGGCCTCGAGTAGTTCGCTCGCGAAATCCCTGCAGCGGGCGGCTTCATCAGGCTGGGCACGATCAAACGGGATCGAGATAATCAGCGCAGCCAGGCGGCAGGACATGACATTGAAAGTCATGGGCAGCGTACGCCATCGGTGCGTGGATCGAACGCGCTCAATAATGCTGAGCAACTCGGTTGGCGCGCCGCCGGCAAGAGGGCAGGTGGGGGTGACGTGGATCAACCCTGCCGTGGAGGCCGTTTCAGGATCCGAATCATCCGCAACACGCTTTTGCAGAGCCGCCCAGGCGACGCCTGGCATGGCGATATTGCTGGGGATTCCCTGCGAGAGCTTGCCGAGTTCCGCCAGGAGATAGGGTGGCATTGCGGTCACAGGATGCTGAGAGGCAGGCTGGGTTTGATCCACAGGGCAGGACAGCAGAGCCGACGTGACTTTGCCCAGCGGTGAGAGGCGTCTTTCCAGTTCCTGCGCCATTCCCCGTGCTACCGCGGACGGGGCGGCGATGGGGATCATCGCGGACCATGGCGAAAACTGCGGTGTATTGGCGGGGCCAAGGAATGGTTCCAGGCTGGTGGTGAACCGCGTGTCGTTAAAGACGTGCGGTACGCAGTGAAGCCAGCCTTCCGCCAGGATATCGGAGAGGACTGTGAAGAACTCTGGAAGGCAGTCTGCATCCCGCATGGCAAGTGAGAGAGAGCTCATTTGCTCAGGACGCCGTTTAAGCGCCAGCGTTGCCCCTGTAACGATTCCGAACGAGCTCTGGGTGAAAAGACCAAGCGGATCAGGTCCCAGGCCGCTACGGTGCCTTCCCGCGAGGCGGGAGTCAAACCGTGAGGTCTTCAGAATGTCGCCGTTTCCGGTAATCAGTTCCAGCTCCAGAATATCCAGGTCCCGTTGTTGCACGTAACCTATCCCGCGTTCCAGGGCGTTACCCAGCACACTTGCGGTAGCCCCCGCGCCCGTTACATTAAAGGTGTGAGATCTGCCGGATAGTTCCAGCGCTTTATCCAATTGTCCTTGTGTGACTCCGGGTTCCAGTGTAACCCGATGTTCGGTGAGATCCAGATTCTGAATGGAATTTAAAAGAGAAAGGTCGAGCAGATAAACGTCATCCTGATCGGGAAGAGCCGATCCGAAGCCCCAGTTCCTGCCGCAGGATATGGGTTGAAGCTGAATACCTCTGGAACGACACGCCTGCCTGACGATTTCAGCAATTGCTTCTTTATTTGGGGGACAAAGTACCCCGGAAATACGGCGCTTACTTCCAGTCAGATCTCTCGTTTCGTGCGCACCCCGGACCATCCAGGATTGTGTCCATCTTGAAAAATGGGACAAATGCATAGGATTACCTCGCGGTGCCTATTTGGATGGAAAACGGATGGCGGTTGAGTCCGGCTCCCTCTGGAGGGGCCGGCGGTGGTTGTTGCTGCAGGTTTTCTGGGGTCGGATTCAACACGTGGCGCAGGTCTGTTAACATGGTCTGGTAAATAAAGAAGTTGCCATGTGTTGTCACCGCAGATAGTTACACGCAGGGGTTAGACTTCTATCAATCAAAATAGTCGCAAATCATCCAAGTCGGTATACAATGATCTCGTGTTTCACCCAACTCATAAGGGCGAGTTTCAGTCGGTTCCACTTGCCGCCTGGGCTCGTAGACAAGGTGTTGCCTACCAGACGGCCTGGCGATGGGCCACCCGAGGGCAAATGCCCAAAGGGTCGAAAATCCGACGTACCCCAACTGGTATGATTTTGGTGCGAGATGATCAGTTTCAGGAAACTGTATCAGATGGATCTGATTCGTGCCACACAGTTATTTACGTACGCGTGAATCCTCGCCAAAAAAATGAGGAGCTAGAGGAGCAGGAGCGCCTCTGCAGGGACTTTTCCGCCGCCCGAGGATGGATCGTGACGAAAATAATTCGGGAAAAAGTTTCCGGAATTGGGTCGCGTAAAAAACTTTTGCAACTGATTGCCACCAAACCCAATCGGGTGGTGATTTGTCGCAGCTCTGTACTCTCACGCTTCGATACAGAACTGCTGACTGCAGCGATGGCCGCTGCCGGCTGCGAACTGGTGGTAATTGATCGCTCGACGGAAGTACAGGGCAGCGGTGGAGCCCTGGAGGATCTGGCCGACGCTATCTCGGTAACGTGCCACCGCCACTACGGGCAGAAGCGCGGGCGGCTGCTGGTGGAGAGCCTGCAGAAAATTGTGGAGAAGGGGATGTAGGACCTTCACCCTGATGTGAGGCGTGCCTGCGCGGGAAATAACCGACGGCCTGAGGCCGCGCCAGAATCCCTTCCCAGACTAGCTGACGTCCGAAGGCGAGGTTACGCTGTCAGGGGACATTCTTGCGAATAGCGCGATAATTTCGCGCCGCGTGGTCAGTCCCAGTTTGGAGTAGATGCTGGAGAACTGATTGCGGACCGTGCTCTTGCTGGTGCCGAGGCGTTCGCCGATCGATTCATTGCCAAGGCCGCGAGCTGCCAGTTCGACGCATTCGCGTTCGCGCCTGGTCAGCAGGGCAAGATTGTTCCACACCTGCTCGTTACGTTGTTGCGTGTCACGCTGTACGAGGGTTACGAGGAACATTCCTTTGGAAAGACTGAGAGTCCGCGAGGGCAGAAACTGGATTTCAGCGCTGAGCGCGGGCATGCGACGGTTTTCGACACTGGTGGTCGGCAAATTCTTTTTTCCGCCCGGACGGTTGGTCTTGGCTTCGATGATGGCGGGACGTATCGCCTCGATCGCGGCCAGGATGTCTCCAGGCACCGTAAAGGCGCGCGGGCGCTTCTTGTTCCCCGCTTCATCTGCAGTGCGCCAGCGGTGGCACAGGGCCTCGCAAAGTGCATTGTGGTGAAGCACGCGCAGATCCCAGTCAAGAACCACGGCGGCGCTGGGAAGCGCCCAGATGAAGGACGCAAGCGATTCGCCAGCCAGCCGCGTCTCCTGCCAGCACGCAACACGTCGCACGGCGGAGCTGAAATGGGTTTGCCAGCGGCGTAACTGCTGCATGTCCTGATCGGAAAAGTCTCCCTGCTCCGCAGTGCGGAACACGGTGAGTGTTGCGAGCCAGACAGAGCCGCGCCATGCCACGATGGTAGCGCCGTACTCCGCACCCAGACGGCTGATAGTGCGCTCGTAAAACTCGCTTGCGTGCAGGACATCCAGCGGAGTGTAGTCCGAGTGGCGCACGGCTGTGACGGACGGATTGACAGGGCTGCGCTGAAGCCAGATGTCGACTTTGTGATCTTCTTCGATCCATGAATCCAGGACAGGCTGAAACCTTGGCTGGGACGTCATGCCCGGCAGTTCGAATTCAATGGGTCTCAGAGCTAGGATCGAGAGTTGCTGGGGCAGAAATCGTTCCACGAGAGCAAACGAGGCCGAGGAAAGCTGGTCCAGGGTCGCTGCTTCGTGCAAATCGACGATCAGTTGGTCTTCGTCGTTATTCGAGCTGTCCATTCTATGATGAGACTAAAACTATTCAAACTATCCAAGCACATTCTGTCAAAAAATAGGACCAGGGTCCTATTCCCGGTTAACAACTTAACTGCTCAACTACTACAACGCAAGCCGGAGTAGGGCCGGAAGGTAAAAATGGCAAACCAACCAATCGGCACTGTCTCCTGAATCGCCCCCACCCCATCCACTTCAATGAAATCCTCTATCACACCTTATCAACTTCGCTACGAAATCCGTCATTCCATTGCCCTCAAACTGGAAGCGCGTCGGTTTAAAGCTGCGCTTGAGGAGGCAAATTCCGCTTTTCTGGCAGGATCGATCCTGGCTGAAGATGTGGGATTCGTTGAAATGATCTGCAATCAGGCCAAACTGCGCAAAAGCAGCGAGCCCCAGGAATTCGTTAACCTGACAGGCAGAAAGCGGTTCGCAAAGGATGCCACTCGTCCCCGCCTTACCCTGCGCACCAAAGCTTAACACGCCCAGTTGGGGAGTCATTCAGGAGCACTTCCTGAGCGGGTCCGAGCTTAAAGAGAGGATCAAACCCGGTGATTTGGTCCTCTGCTCCTGAGGTGAGGCAGAGTTGCTGCGGTTCGAGCAGGTGTTAGCGCGGTGATCTGAAGCAAGTGCGGGGCAGAGTAATGTACTCAGCTCTCGAGGCTGCGGCGAACGGTTTCCAGCAGTTTACCGATCTGGAAGGGCTTCTGGATGAAGTTTTGCCCTTCCTGCAGAGCCAGTTCCCTGCCGGCGATTTCCGCGCTGTAGCCGCTGATGAAGATAACTCGCAACCCGGATTTAATGGCTTGCAGTTTCGAGGCCAGCTCTCTTCCGCTAATGCCTTCCGGCATAACAATATCCGTAATCAGCAGGTGGATTGGCTCCTTATACTCGGTAGCCAGTTTCAGTGCCTTTACGCCGTCTGGTGCTTCCAGCACTTTGTAGCCTGCTCGCTCCAGGCTAATCCGTGTGATCAGTCGCACTCCGGCTTCATCTTCCACCAGCAGGACAGTTTCCTTGCCACCTTGCAGCGTGAACACCGTTTTAGCTTCAGCGGGGGCGGGCTCCTCGCTCTTTTCCGCAGGCAGGTAAATGTGAACGGTCGTGCCGTGCTCTACTTTGCTTTCGACGGTAATGAAGCCCAGGTGCTGCTTGACGATTCCGAATACTGTGGCTAGTCCAAGCCCCGTGCCTTTGCCTGGTTCTTTGGTGGTGAAGAATGGCTCGAAAATATGAGGCAGCTTATCTTCCGGAATCCCCATTCCGTTATCGGTGACACTAAGCCGCGCGTAGCGGCCGGGAGAAGCATCCGGAATTCCGGCCACATCCTCTGGCGTCACGTTTCGCTCGCCGGTCCATATAATTAGATTTCCGCCGGAAGGCATGGCGTCCCGTGCATTTACGACGAGATTGAGCAGCACCTGGTCCAGCATGCCCGCATCAGCCCGCGTCATCAGGGGGCGCGAGTAGAGGTTGAGTTGCATGGGCAAGTCTTCGCCGACGATCCGTCGCAGCATCTTGCTCAGGCTTGTGACAATGTCGTTGAGATCCACCAGGCGCGGCTGCATGACCTGTCGACGGCTGAAGGCGAGTAATTGCCGGGTGAGATTGGCGGCACGCTCAGAGGCTGCGTTGATTTCCTTCAGCATCTCTTGCGTTTGTGGGGAGGAATCGGGATTTGTCGCCGCGAGATCCGCCTGCATCATGATTACCGTCAGGATGTTGTTGAAATCATGTGCGACACCACCCGCAAGCTGGCCGATAGCCTCCATTTTCTGTGACTGGCGCAACTGCTCCTCCAGCTTGCGCTGCGAAGTGATGTCGCGAAACGTCCAGATGCGCCCGTAATGCTTGCCTGCCTTGTCGCGGACAGGCGATGAATAGCGATCGAGTATAGTGCCATCCACCAGCTCAATCTCATCTCGGCTGATTTCGTCAGGATGCGAAGAGAGATGAGCGACCTTTTCCAAAAACTGGCGCGGGTTCTTGATGCTTTTGCTTACATGCTGAAGCTGGGCCTCGTCCGAGCTGTAATAGAGCGAGGCGGGTATCTTCCACAGATTGTGGAAGCGCTGATTCTGGAGAATCCGCCTGCCCTGGGAGTCGACGACAAGAATTCCATCCAGGGCGGATTCCACCTGGGCCTCAAAGAAAGCTGTCCGCCAGCGTAATTCTTCTTCCGCTTTGCGTCGCTCGGTCTCGCGTTTGCTCACTTCCATGGCAAACGAAATATCGGCCGCCAGCTCATCCAGCAGCTTCATTTCCGCGTCGTCGAAAAAGTTTTTCGTACCTGCGTACATGTTAAAGGTGCCCATGATCCTTCCCTCGAAGGTTAGGGGTAGTGACGCCATGGATTGGTATCCTCGGCTCAGGGCCGTATCTTTCCATAGCGCTGCCTGGGGATGCTGCGAAATATCATTGCAGACGCCATGCTCTCCGCCACGGAGCGCTTGCATGGTAAAGACACAGCCACGCTGCTTGTCGGCCAGCAGTAAATCTATCAGCTTCATCGTTTCATTATCGGCGCCGGCATGCGCGGCAATGCGCAACCGCCCTGTGGAAGAATCCAGCAGTCCAATCCACGCCATGCAGAACAGCCCTTTGTCCACCACGATTCGACATGCGGTGGCCAGGAGTGCCTGCTGATTTTTCTCACGCACAATCGTCTGGTTGATATCGCTGAGGACCGAGTAAACGCGGTTGAGTTGCTGAATGCGCCACTCCGCCTGCTTTTGCTGCGTGATATCCAGGCCGATACCTGCAATAAAGCGATTGCCCGCGCTGTCACTGAAGGGGAACTTGGAGTTGAGCCACCAGGAATGACTGCCCTGAGCATTCTGAACCTCTTCTGTCTGCAGCAGCGCATGTCCCGCCTGAAATACTTCGCGATCGCTTTTTCCAATTCGGATGGCAGTTTCTGGAGGCCAGATTTCCGCGTCAGTCTTGCCTTCCCAGGCTTCCTGGCGAACATTGAAGTAATCTTCAAAAGTTTTGCTCAGATAGACGTAACAGCCCTGTTCATTCTTGATCCAGGCGATCGTCGGGCTGTTGTTCATAAACAGCCTGAACCTCTCCTCGCTCGAGCGTAGCGCTGCTTCAGATCGCTTTCGATCCGTAATGTCGCGCACCATGCCCAGTAACAGGCCGTCAGGCAACAGAGTGGCGCTTACGTCTATGGGGAATACCGAGCTGTCTTTGCGTATACAGAGCCATTCGCTGCGAATCACTTCCCCGGAGGCCAGCCGCGCAATTTCCGGCCCGAGACGTTCCGCATCTGACGGGGAAATAAGCTTGGAGACATGCATGCCAAGTAATTCGTCCCGGGTGTAACCGTACATCCTGCAGCTTTCTGCATTGGCATCTGTGATGATGCTGTTCGCATCGGAGATCAGAATTCCGTCGGAAGCGCATTCGATAATAGTGCGGTACTTGCTTTCGCTTTCGCGGATTGCAAGGTCCGCCTGTTTTCTTTCGGTAATATCTTCGGAAAAAAACAGGATGCCGCCGATGGAGCCATCGGCTCGATGCCAGGGCCTGATTTCCCACCGGATCCAAACTATGCTGCCATCGGACCGCTGGAAAGATTCCTCGTCACAGCTTTCTACTGCTCCGTGCAGGCAGCGCTGATGAATCTCCTTCCAGCGCGGCGGGGTGTTGGGGAACAGATTGTAATGGGAGCGTCCAATGATGGTCAGCCCCTGAAGGCGGTAGGTTTCCACCCAGCGGCGGCTGACTACCAGGTACTTCATATCCGTGTCCAGCATGGCGATGGCCGCCGGGCCATGTTCGGCATACAGACGCAGAAGTTCCTTGCGCTCGCGGGTAGCCTGATCCGCCATTTCCTGGTCGGTAATGTCTCGGTCAACGCCTATAAGGCCAGTCGGGTGTCCCTCGAAATCGCGTTCGCACTTGCCGTGTCCCTCTATCCAGCGAATCGTGCCATCGGCCAGCACAATGCGAAACTTAGCCCGGTATAATCCCGTTTCCCGGGAGTGCTCCAGTGCTTTCGAGACCATCTTGCGGTCGTCCGGATGCACTCGCAGCAGGTACTCCGCGCCAGACTCCGGATAGTGGTCGCCGTGCAGTTCTGCAAAGGGACTGCTGCGCTCGAACGTGGAGATCCTGTCCGTGGCAAAATCCCGGTGCCAGGCTCCCATGTGGACCAGATGCATCGCGGTTTCTAACTGAGTTTTGCGAAGCGAAGCTTCCGCCTCCGCTTCCCGGCGTGCGGTTAGGTCACGGGTAATCGCCAGGACGCCCGAGACATCTCCGTTTTCATTTCGCAAGGGTGCCGCGTGGGTCTCAAGCCATTTCCTGCGCCCTTTAAAGCCGACAATTTCAAACTGCAGCGTGCCGCTTTCACCTCGAAACACACGTTCGTTGAGTGCTACAAACCGCGCGCGATAGTCATCCGCCACAATGGGATAGATGCACTTGCCGGAAACCTGCTCCAGGGAATCCGCCTCAATGATCTCCAGGCCGGCGCGATTCATCATGCACACGGTTCCATCCCGATTTATCATCTTCACACATTCGGGCTCCGCATCGAAAATGGTGCGTAGCAGCCGCTCCCGTTCTGACAACACTCTGGTTTGCATCCTGAGGGTGAGCTGAGACATCACCTGCCGGGCCAGACGCTCCATTGCCTGTATTTGAGCCTGCGATAACTGGCGAGGAACACGATCCATCACCACCAGGGCACCCAGGGCGTGGCCGTCGTGTGTAGTCAGCGGAATGCCCAGGTAAAAGCGTATATGCTCCTCGCCTGCTACCAGGGGATTGTCTGCAAACCGTTCGTCATTGGCCGCATCCGGCACCAGGAGCATCTGCTTCTCAAGAATGGCATGCCCGCAGAACGAGACATCGCGA
The DNA here is from genome assembly GCA_041287705.1 of Methylacidiphilales bacterium. Classification (GTDB taxonomy): domain Bacteria; phylum Verrucomicrobiota; class Verrucomicrobiia; order Methylacidiphilales; family UBA1321; genus LW23. Next base: position 69,683 of record JBGGNE010000275.1, read on the forward strand.
TGGGTCTGGCAGAGAGAGAATCCCTGCCTGGACTTAAACCATTGCCGCTCTTTGTCTACCAGCGTGACAAGCGCCACGGGAGCCTCACATACATGCGCTGCGAGGGCGGTCAGATCGTCGAATGCCTGCTCCGGTTCGGTATCCAGCAGATCAAATTGCCAGAGAGCTTCCAGGCGCCGTGCCTCGTCAGGCGGTTTAATTGGCGATATCACAATTTAGTCTCTTTGATTGATTCGGAAGCTTATCAAGCTTTCGAAAGTTTAGACCCACCGTTCCAGCTTTGGGTTATTGAATTACGCAAACGCAAATCTGCGCCATTTCTCATTTGAGGCGTTCGGTACTCAGTGTATCCTGAGATGGTATGGGAATCGCGTTAAATATTGCCGCATGCATCGTTCGGTTTTGCCCATTTTCAGCGAGAAAAATGAGCGATTCCAATCTGGTAAATCGTTCGCGATTACCTAACTTCCTGTATGTCTTTATCGGCGCAATGGCTTCACTCTGTATACCAATTCACGCGCAGGATCGCATGGCTCACGTGGACGCAGCCGAGAAACTGGTTAGCGAACTGGATTCCCGAAACAACGAGTACGCCTACAAGGATCCGTTCATCAAATGGAAGGGAGATGCCGGCGTCGAGCAATCCTCGGCGCGGTGCGACTGCAGTGCCTTCGTCACGCTTTTGCTGCAGCATACCTACGGATACTCCGCAGACCAGATCCAACAGTGGCTGAGCCGGGCTATGCCGGTCGCCAGAATTTATCACGACAAGATTGAGGCAGGAAACGGATTCCTTCGGGTTGATCGCATTGATCAAATGAAACGTGGCGACTTTATCGCGGTGAAATACCTGGCAGGTACACAGGAACCTGGCAAACACGATACCGGCCACATTATGGTAGTTGTTCAGGCTCCAACGCTCCGTGAAGCATCCCCGCCGCTTTTAGCGGATACCACGCAGTGGGAGGTTGTCATTATCGATTCATCCAAGTCCGGCCATGGCCCCCAGGACACACGTCGCAAGCCAGACAAAACCTTCGGCACAGGGGTAGGACGAGGTATTCTGCGTCTTTACGCTGACAAAGAGGGGAAGATCGCCGGCTACTCCTGGAGCACGCTGTCGGTGTCCGAGTTCTATTCCCCAGACAAGCATCACGTTGTCGTTGGCCGGCTGGATCCAGCTTTCAAACCGTGATATTGGTATAAATGTGTTTCGTCCAGGCGCCGAGTAGCCGCCCCCCTTCGGCATCAGTACCTTGATGACATAGCCTGCCTGGGCGACCGAAACAAACGATTCGCCGCCATTTACCAGCCTGGCTTTACCGGAGCCGGGAGGATTCTGCGCCGCAGCTTTTTGCTCCGCATCTGCTTCTACCAGGGGCGCAAGTCGTAGCCGTTCATCGGGCTAGAGCGCTCGCCTTGAGTCCGTATTGAATCTATGCCGAACGTTCGAGCATAAGCCATCAACAGGGAATCGTAACCATGCAGCCATAAGTATTCGTCAGCCCTCCTAAGCTTGAAGAGATTATTTCAAATGCCGTCCGTGCCAATCTGGATCAATATAAATAGCGAAAGCCCACTTTCAGGAAATGTTGCATCAGCGGGCACGGACGTTTGCAATTCTTTAGGTCAGGACACAAGAGCTTGAATTGCGACCGCAAACATCACTGTCCGCCGTGCAAAATTTGCACATTGCCACTATGAGAAATCGATTTGTTGATGCATTTGACGTGATTCTTCTGGATCAGGGCAAAACGTTTATGTTTGAGAATGACAGGTTTGGTCCTGGTGTTGATTACTATCCAGCATATGTACATACGGGAGGCTCAAAGCTTTCGCGGCGGCAGGTGCAAAGTATTATGGATCGGCTTGTGGAGAGACTATTCCAGATCTGGGAAGATTTGCAGCAATGTAATTCTTTTCCGCGCGTCGGCGATGTACTAAAGGAAATGAGGGAGAACGGCCCAGAAGGATCAAAGTTGAATGATGCTGAGATCCAACGCATCGATATGATGGTGAGTCTTCATGAAATAGGTACAATCTCCTCGCGTCATGCCGCTTCGCTGAAGGCTCTTGCCGCGAGGTATCGACTCGGAATTATCTCCAACGTCTGGGGACCGAAGGAGCCGTTTGAGGATAACCTGAAGCGCGCCGGCGTTTTTCCGTGCTTCGAGCACATCGTCTGGTCATCAGACTATGGTTGTGTAAAACCCGACCCACGCCTGTTTCATGTTGCTCTTCAACATTTTGGTGTGGACCCGGCCCGCGTGCTGTTCGTAGGAGACTCGCCCCAGAGAGATGTGCATCCCGCCAGGAAGCTGGGATGCTCCGCGGTATGGATAACGAACAATGAAAGCGGCAGAGAAGGAGGCGATACAGACTATCCGTTGGATCTTCTGCCGCCGGATCTGATCATTTCAGATTTGTCTGAACTTGTAGACGCGTAAGTCGATGGGCGCAGTGACTCCCAGGTGGAATGTTGCTGCGGTTTTGACAGAGCCAACATCCAGGTAGCTGGAGAGGGGAGGGCTGCCGGGCACGCAGGCCAGTCGGCGCGAAGCAGTTGGCCGCCGCTCATGACAGGCTGCGGCACGGGGCATCCATGCCGTAGCTCTGGTCAACCGCTTTTCAGTTTCAATTTCACCGAGTCGGAGACTCAATTGCTACAACGAAGTTCTTTCCTTCCCAGTGTTGGGCTTCTTTCCAGAAGAAAGTGAACTCCACGCTGGTGCCTTCCGGGCAGGTGAAGACCGGGAGATCGGCGAAGCGCAGGTCCAGCGCGACGTTGTGGGCGGTGTGACGGGTGTTAGTGGTTGCCCAGCCGTCGGCGGACCAGCGCACTTCGGCGTCGGCATCGACAATAAGGCGAAGCGTTTTGCCGCTGGGGATGCGCCGGGTCTGGTGGCGGAAGGTCCACATCTCAAAGAGGCTCTGGATCGGCTGGGCGACATAGCGCCGGTAGGCGGGCTCTACGCGGTCGAAGCAAACTCCGTCGTACGAGCTTCTAACGAGCGAGATATACTCCGCGTGCGACCAGCATAGCGGCATGGCCGAGCCGCTGGGCTCGCCGCGTTTCATTTTGCCGCCCGGGAGGTCGTCGCCGTCCCAGACCTGCTCGCAGATCATGCCGCCGTTGTTCGCAAACTTCTCGATCGCCACGATATAGGGGGTGGGGTCGCGCCCTGCGGCGAGTTCGTAGTGGCCCCGCTCGCCGGTCAGAATGGGCCAGGAGCGGCCGACGCCTGTGCCGTCAAAGGCCGCGCCGTCGTCTTTCTGCCCGTAGCCGTCGAAATTATAGCGCCGCCAGCATGGGCCCTGGGGCAGATCATATTTGATGATGTGATCGATGACGTTGATCGACGAGACGACAGCCGGGTCGTTTGCGGGGCGGATGCCCAGGCGCACCAGATTCAGGAAGTCGCCACCCACAATGCTTTTTGCGGGATGACGGCCGCCGCCGTTGGCCAGTGAGACCTCGGTGGTATTGGGATCCGCATGGGGATCGGGATGATGCGGGTCGCTTGGGTTAACCCGGATGTAGTGCTTCGGACAGCCAGGGACGAGCTCGCCTGCGGTGGTGACGGTCCAGTCCTCGATATGGGCGGCCAGCCAGTCGGCGTACTCCAGCAGAAGCGCTTCCGTATCCGCGTCCCCCGCCACACGCGCGAAGTCCGCGGCGCAGACCAGTCCGGCGATGACCACGGCCAGGGTGGAAGGCGAGTAGCCCGACGCTTCCTCCCAGCGCTCCTGGTGAGTGACAGGGCCCTGCCGCATCAGGAACGCCGCGCCACGAAGAATCATGGTGCAGGGATTGAATTTGCCCATATCCACTTGGGCACGGCGCAGCCGCCAGGCCAACAGGATGGGTGCGGCAATTTCATCGAGCTGCAGGCCCGGCCAGTAGGCGGTGCCATCGATCCAGCTATTCTGGGGGAAGCTTCCGTCATCGCGCTGAATGGCGGCGAGCCAGATCAGTGCGCGCAGCGGAGTGCCTGTCTGCCCGGTGGCCAGCAACGCGGTGGCGCTTTGCACCATATCGCGCGTCCAGACCAGATGATAACCGCCCAGATCGTCGTCTCCCTTCGCTTCGCCCCACGGGATGCTCATGGAGGCGATAAGCGCGCCCTCAAACAGCTTGTCCTCGTGAGCGAGCAAGATGCAGCGGCTGAGACGGTACATGCTTCCGCCGTCGCCGGTATGAGCGAAAAGCGCAGCGTCTTCCGTAACGCGCGCGGCCTGCCATTGCCGGACGTAGCTGTCGCGGTGAACCTCAAAGGGCTCGGCCAGCGATTGCAGCAGCTTGACCACGGAGCTCTGGAAACTTCTGCCCAGCGCTAAGGCTATCATGAAGGACTCGCCGTCCAGGGCTTCAGAGGCGATTTCCCCGATCAGGGCGATGTTGCCGTGCTCGGCGGAGCGGAACTCCCAGTCCATGTGGAAGTTATCCATCAGGTCGGTCCACCCGTCGCTTGCGCCCACATAGCCGACCGATCGCCTGGAGAAATTCTCGCTGCACCCCATAGCGAGGTGGAAATTATTATACCCGGCGTGGATGAGGTTATGCCCGCTGACTTCGGTGCAGCAGCCTGAGTTATCGGCACCCTGCCTCACCATGTGGGGAGCCAGAAGCGCGTACAGCCGCAGCCTGCCGCGCAGCGATTCATCCAGAATCTCCACCTTGGTACGCACCAAAAGCACGGAACGGTGCGGATCGGTCACGATATCCTTGATGATGCGATACCGGCCATTGGGCTCGGAGTTGGTCAGCCTGTAGTACGGGCAGGCCAGCGCAGGGTATTCCAGTTCGTGAATGAGATCGCGCTTTTCCTCATGGCAAAACGTTTCGCCGTCGCTGATCAGAAACTGAAAGTCACGCGTATTAGGCTGGTCGACAGTCGGGTAGTAGATCTCGTTAACAATGCCGTGGCTGAGGGTGAACCAGAGCCGGCAACTGGTGTGGTACGCCGTACCAAGGCCTTCCTTGGCGCTGGAGGTCCACTGCGGCTTAATGCCGGGCGCGCCAAAAGCGGTTGCGCCTGGGGAAGAATGGGAAGTGGCACTCATACGTTGGCGGGAGGAACCTCTGTAGGCACCTCGCGCGGTGCGTCCTTCATTTCTTCGGGTTGGGGAATAGCCACGGGCGAGTCCGGCGCGGGCTCCTGGACAGCGTTGCCAAAGCGATCGGTCCAGAGTCGGAAACCGCCGGTGAAGGCGGCCTCATTGTGCCCCAGGAAGACATTCTCCGGCAGCACCTTAACTTTCTCGGCATTGCCGCCGCCGAGAATAACGTAGTCCGCGCAGAGCGCCTGCTGCAGCAGCTTGACGACAACCGCCACGTGCTCGCGCCACCTGGCCTTGCCCAGGCGATCCAGCCCGCGCTTGCCCACGTAGTCCTCGTACGTGCTGCCCTTACGGTAGGGAAGATGCGCCAATTCCATAGGCTGCAGTACGTCGTCGATAATAAGTGCCGAACCCAGGCCGGTGCCCAGCCCCAGAAAGAGCATTCGTCCGCCCTTATAGCTCCCCAGCGCCTGCATCGCCGCGTCGTTGACCATCCGCACCGGCTTGCCAAACGCCTTCTGGTAATTGAACCCCACCCAGCCATGACCAAGGTTTGACGGCTCCAGCATCGGTTTATCTTTAATGACAACTCCGGGGTAACCGATAGAGACAACATCATAAGCCCAGCCGGCAATGGCTGCGACAACCTCCGTCGCCATGGCATCCGGCGTCATGTCGGGGCCTGAATCGATCTTGATCTTTTCCGTCTGGCCCGTAGCCAGTGCTTTTACGTGCGAACCGCCTACATCAATGGCGAGTATGTTCATAGTGGATACGTGAAAGCCTACTCGCTTTCGGACTCCTATCCACTGCTAAGACCAACTAACGATGCGAAATGGTCTAGCCTGCATCTGTGCTGAATGCTCGCTGCCCAGGGCGATCGCGAGGTAAAAGGAGAATGCAAAAGCTGCACGATAGGGTCAGGCAACCGGAAAAGCCCAAAAATCGTTTGTTTGTAAGACCACATTACAAGTTTCGGGAGTCAGTCTAAAATTTTTCTCCTACGGGCAGCCGGGCCGCTTTCCACGTTGTACGATGGTTGCGTACCCAGAGTTGCAGCGCTCTGTCCCAGCCGATGTCACGGCCGGCATTCATGCTTTCTTCGGCGCGCAGTTTCAGTACTTCGATACGCTCTGCTTCATTCTCCTGGTGCAGAGGAGTGAGAGGAATCCCCATTTTCTTCGCAACCCTGCGGATGTACTCGCTGTGGGCAATCGCTACGTCCAGCTCGTTGATCTCAATTTCATCATGGCTTGCAGGGGGAGTGCACTCCCTCCGTTGGTCCAGTTGGATGGTAAGCCAGGCAGCAAGGTCTTGCACACGGACAGGATCGCAGCCTTCACTCGCAAAAATGTGCAGAGACTCCTTCTTTCCATCCAGCAACACAGCATTCAGGTGAGCGTATTGCTGGATACTGGTCCACGCCGAGGACATTCCCTTGTGGCCTGCTTCAAACCTCGCAATGCTCACCAGTTGGATTTTGAGTGGAATCTGACGAAACGGGGAGAAGAATCGCGGCACATCTGGCTGCTCGACGAGGGCGAGCCCGCGCGAAAAATCGAGCGTTAGTTGAGGAGGTTTGCGCGGTATGTTTAAATATCTCGTTGCCAACAGCAAAATGGCAAGTATGGCATAGGAGAAAACAGACTGAAGACGAAACTGCCCCGCTGCCGTTTCTATTATGACTCCCACCACAATGCACAGCACGGGCAACACTCCTTGCAAGCTAAAATAGCGTGTTACCGCTTGCGGGAAGGTGCTAAACTGCACCGTCAGAACTTCTGGCCCGACATCCGCACCGGCACCCGGGGCCTTACTCCATTCACTCTGAAAACCTGCGGCAACCGGGTGGCGTGTGCCGTGCCAGTACAAAATGGCAGGCGCGACAAACCCTCTTTGCATCAATAGAATGGCGAAGACAAATGCCCAAATGGCCTGTTTACCAACCGCGGAACCGTCTTTCCCCATACGCCATTCCATAATGAAGACGATTACGCCCACTATAGTGGCGACGAACATGAAAAGCAAAAGCCACCTGTTCACATAAAGCTCTCTGCGAACGCGCTCCCACGGCCCAATCTGCAGAGGTTCCCTGGCGGTGTCAGCCATTCCCACAGGCTCCTGCACTGGATCATGTATTGAAGCCACCGGAATATCTGGATTTGGCGGCGTCATGTTTCCGGTATATCAGATCGCTCTCTATAACTGCGAGCAACTTTTACGAAGCGTAATGCGCTTCGACAACGTGACCCGCTTTTGCCTGGGCGAAAGCTTCTCTCGCTTAAGGACAGCGAGATCATCACCAGCCATCATCTCCACCGCGCCACCCAGTTGTGCGGAGTGGGCAACTACTCGCTCGCATGACGCCACTGGGTTCGCGTGGAAAAGCACGGCATCCAGGAAATGTCGGTATATACCCTGTCGCTGCTCGCCATCAGTCTCTACTATGCCAACGGCAAGCTCATCTCCGAGCGCATATGGGATGGGCTCGCCCTGAGCGCAACCCACCTGATCCAGATTCATGCCGAAACTGGAAACCTCGGGATTGCTTCCAGTCTCGTCCATGATTTTGCCCCGATAGTTCACTCCGACGCCCTGCTGTCGGATGAAACCGGCCGGGCATTCCTCAATAAATCGTGGGACAAAGCGACCCGGACGCTGATGGAAGCGCAAAACACAGTTCCCGAGGCACCTCCACGCTCACCCAACGCCATAGCTGACGCGGTGAATGGCGATGGGTGGTAAGCGGTCCTGGCCCGTTCGAGAGTCTTCACATCGTCAGAAGCCCCTTCAATACCTTGCCTGAGTCTACGGCGGCAAAAGCATCAGCGAATTCCGTCAGCGGCCACTGGTGCGTGAGAAAGTCCTCGGCACGAACGATTCCGCGACGCAGCAGATCTGCGACCGTGCCATAGCAAAGATGTTCTTCGGCAGGAGCAAGTTGAACGGAAGCGTGCCCGCCGCTGTTGCCCCAGCCTAGATCGTAGCGCTGATCCTCCGCCGCCCCGTAGATGCCGATTGTGCCGCCCTTGGCCAGTATTCGGAGGCCGATATTCACCTGATCCCGTTGCCCGACCGCCTCGGCATAGAAGTCCACTCCGTGTCCATTTGTAAGCTGTACCACTACGGAGCGCGTATCCTGCGAGGTCACGTTAATGATTTCGTCGGCGCAGAGACGCCGCGCCACAGCCAGACGCTCATCGCGACGGCCAAGCACGATCACCTGGCGTGCACCCGCCAGTTTGCACCACAGGGCAATGCCAAGCCCGGCGATACCTGTTCCGGCGACACAAACCACTTTTCCACCCACGGGTGGCATATGATGCAGCCAGCTCATCGTCTCCGCCAGGGCTATAGCCGCAATGCCCTGCTGTACACTCAGCCCATGGGGAAGAACGTTCTGTCTAAGCGCGGTATAGTCATATGCCATCGAAGTATCACCGTCTTCTTCCATCGCAAGCCTGTCCCGTACAATGCCAAACTCCGCGAATCCTCCCCAGGCACTGGCCAGACCGTCCCGCGATGTCCCCGGCCAGATAGCGCATGGCCGCGTGACAAGTTCCACCATATGGAAATGCCGGACCTTCGGGCCTGTTTCCACGACTTCTCCCACCGCCTCGTGGCCAAGCAGAGCCGGATATGCCTTATGATACGGTTGCCGGCCCGCAATCAGTTCCCGGTCGGTGGTCGAACAAATGCCGCACGCGCGAATTCGAACCAGAGCTTCGTGCGGACTTGGCACCGGCACGTGGATTTCCCTTAGCACAAGCCGTCCTGGCTCCTGAACAACAAGGGCTTTCATCAGCTTCACGGGGCATTCCTCCAGTCCACCAGTATGCCCAGAAAATTGTCGGAACCCGCGGCAATCATCGAGTAAAGCTCTTTGACCTGCTGCGGACGAAATGTGTGGGTGATCAGCGGGGTGCTCTGCAGGAAACCACGAGCAGTCCAGGTAAGCGCCGTCTCCACAGCTTCAGCGCTGTGAGCGCAGGGAAAGTAAGCGCTCGGCATGCGCAGATGCATGGCGTTGAGGTCCAGTGCTGTTGGAGGCGGGTACCATCCCTGAAACACAAACTTGCCGTGAAGCTTCAGCAACGGAAACAGAGAGTTGACCACCGCAGCCACGCTGGATGTGTCGATAATGATATCGTAGCCATCAGGCACAGTCTCGCGAGAACGCCCCGCAAGGCTCTCCTTTACCCCGTGAATAACATGGGCCGCGCCAAGTTTTCTGGCAACATCCAACCGCGATTCCACGACGTCCGTAGCGGTAACGACAGCTCCTTTCAGCTGGCACACCTGCAGCGCGTACTGGCCGATGACGCCGAGTCCGCATACAAGCACCTGAGCGCCAACGGGCACCACCGCCATCTCAATGCCCCGCATTGCCACGCCGCACAAACCTGTCAGCGCCGCGTCTTCCGGCCGAACGCCATCGGGCACATGCTCCAGATAGTGAATATTTGCCGCGCCAGTCCCGCGTTTCCCGCAGACATTCAGAACCGCCTGGGACACATGGCTTCCCATCCAGCTTGCTGTATTCAGCTCCCCCTCAAAACGGCTTTTGAAAAAGTAGACGCGCTGGCCCTTCTTCCAGCCCCTCTCCAAGGCCGAATGACCCGCTTCACGAATAGTACCCACGCCCATATAGCCGGGTACATTGGGAAAGCGGAGTTCCGAGCGCTTGCCGAGATAGGCCCAGCGCTCCGTCCCCACGGAGATTCCACTGACTTCGGTGTCGATGAGAATGTCCTCATGTGTAGGTTCGGGAAGCTCCACGGAGCCTAACTCGACCTCGCCCGGACCAGTAAAGATGAATGCTTCTGTTTTCACTGGAGCAAACGATACGCGTTGCCGGAACTCGACACCAATGGGACATAAATGATATCCTTGTCAAATAAATGACGCCGCCTTCCTGGCCAGAACAGTTGAATCCACGCATTATCCGTTGCTGGCGCGGACGATGGCCGCCCGGCTCTGTGGAGCCGGCGCGCTACTTGTACGAGCACGAGCTGGTGGTAGTGACAGAAGGAATCTGTACGGTCCGTGTGGAAAAAACGGCGCACCGCCTCTCCGCTGGGGAGTTCATCATTATCCCCCCGGCAAAACATCATATCACCACGACAGCCGACGACGGCGTCTGCCGCTCCTGCATTCACTTCGACTGGATGCACCTGCCTGATCGCCCTGCCACACCCATCTGCTGCTTCCTTCCAGATCGCCCGGATCCCAATCGCATTATTCATCCGCCCGCATGGGCTCAGCATCCCCTGCCTCCGGGATCATTCGCCAGGCAAGGTCCCGTGCCGGGTATTGTGGACCAGCTCTTCAAACGCTGGGCAGGCGAGGATCCAGTAGAAGCCGCCACCAGCCGGTCACTCATGCAGGAATTGCTGCTTCGCCTGCTCTGGAGCCAAAGCGGTGCCCAGCCCGCCCCGCAAGACCGCGCCACCCACCTGGCCTACCTGGTAAAAGACCTGCTGGACAGCCACATCGACAAGCCCGCCAGCGTACGGACACTGATCGCCGGCCTTAGCTTCACCTACGAGCATCTTTGCCGTATCTTTCACGCCAAGTTCAGCATCACGCCTCTCTCCTACCTTAACGCCCGCCGCCTGGAACGCGCCCGCACGCAGCTACCCAATCCGCGCCTCACCATCGCGGAGATTGCCTTTGCCAACGGCTTCCAGGATGCCGGCTACTTTACCCG
>JBGGNE010000276.1:0-16434 GCA_041287705.1 Methylacidiphilales bacterium
GATGATCGGGCGTCTGGGGAGGCGGGCCGATCATACCATAAGAACGAACGTGCCACCGGCGCAGAGTTACGGTCGCAATCAAGAGTCGCGCCATTGCGTCGCTTGGCATCGGAACTGGAAGTACGGTCTGACGCTTTCGCCGCAAGGTGGGAAATGAAAACCTGTTTCCTTACCGTCTATCTTTGATTTGGTCCGTTCATCCTAATTCTTCACACCACTGCCGTCAGTCATGAGAATAAGTTTACTTATTGTACCAATCTTGACATGTGAAGTAAGACTAAGTTGCGACTCAGTTTGGTTTGAGCGGAGGACGACCATGCATTTCAAACGCGACGATCCTGGTGAATCCATATCCTGCGAGTATTTCTTACCTGTGGGAATTACACCGTCAGCGCAAATAAGCGGAAAGTGCGCTTTCAGCGATCCCCCACGGCTGCTTTGCATCGATAGCAATGTAGCATTTCTTAAGCGTTTGAAGGTGTTCCTGGAAATACATGGATTTGAAGTAGTGATGGCTTCCAGCGGCATGGATGCCATTATGCAATATAAGTCCCATGCAGGCCGCTTTTGCGCCATCATTTCCGAGAAGAAGTCGGCTTTCCGAGATACAATGCTCTTTATCGGGTCTGTTCGAAAGGCTGGATTCAAAGGAAAGGTGATTATAGTGTCAGAACACTTTCATCCAGAAGACATCATTGACTATTTCGATCTAGATGTTGCCTGCTATGTTGAGAAGCTGACGTGTTTCCATATGATCCCCTCCTTATTGCTTAAGGATATCAAAGTGATTTCGACGCCGCACCTCATTGTAAAAGGTTTTGGCACAGGCCCGTCGGACTAACCTTATCAGAGCGAAGCCCGTTCGCGGAACAGAACTGACTGCCTCCGAGAAATCTCGACTTCAAGATCGCCAGTGATGCGCACTTTAAGGGTGCCGCCGAACCAGGTTTCTACGTTTTCGATGCAGGTAAGATTGATGATCTGCGAGCGGTTGGCACGGAAGAAGAGGGTTTTGGGGAGGCGTTTTTCCAGGGCGTTTAGCGAGCGGTAGATGAGCGGGTGGCTGCGCCCGGCATGCACTCGGGTATAGTTGCCTTCCGACTCTAAGAGCCGGATCTCGCGGACGGGGACGAACCAGCACTCGTCCTCCTGACGAAGCAAGACGCGGTCATCCTCGCGAAGCATGGTTTCGGAGGATTCTGAGGGAATTGCAGAAACCGAGGCTCCTTCCGGCAGGGGGATGGAGGACGCCGGATCGGACGACTTTCGCGCAAGCCGCGCGAGCGCTTCGGCGAGGCGCGCCGGCTCGATCGGTTTGAGCAGGTAGTCCAGGGCATTGACCTCGAAGGCGCGAACGGCGTACTCGTCGTAGGCGGTGGTAAAGATGATGTGGGGGATGGGGGCGCTTAGTTTGGGGAGAAGATCGAAGGCCGTGTCGCCTCGCAATTGGATGTCGAGGAATACTACTTCCGGTGCGAGCGCGCGAATCTGCTCCAGCGCTTCGACTGAACTCGAGGCTTCGCCGACTACCTCTACTTCAGGATGGACTTTGAGCTGGCGGCGCAGTTCCACCCTGCCGGGAAGTTCGTCGTCTACGATGAGCGCGCGCATGGGGATTGCAGTTCGGTGGTTAGGGGCGTGCCCGAGTCGTCAGGAAACGGCCTCGGCCTGTGGAATCAATGCTTCGGCCAGCACCACATCGTCCTGGGCAGCCCTGAGATTGAGGAATGCTTTTTTGCCAAAGAGTAACTCCAGCCTCAGCCGCGAGTTTTCGAGACCGATACCCCTTGCGCCTGCGCGGTGAGCCCGGATCTCCCCGGGGTTGGTGACACTGAGCCGAAGCCCATCTGTTTCGACCGAAGCACGGAAGTCAATTTCGACCTGGGGCCGCGAGTCCATGCCGTATTTGATGGCATTTTCGATGAGCGTCTGGAGCAGGAACGGAGGCAGCATTGCGTCCAGCGCGGCATCGGGGATGTTTTCGTGTATCACCAGGCGGTCCTCGAAGCGCGATTTTTCCAGGGAAAGGTAGGAACGCACAGTCTCCATCTCCTCGCGCAGGGTAATGAGGTTTTCGCGCGATTTTTTGAGTGACGCTCTGAACAGACGCGCCAACTCAGTTACTGTCTGCTTCGCCTTCTGGGGATTTTCCTCAATGAGATAGTTGATGGTGTTGAAGCTGTTGAACAGAAAGTGGGGATTGATTTGCGCGCTCAGTGCGCGGTGCTCGGCTTCGCGCAGGGCGGCCTGCAGCCGCAGCTCATTGAGCTGTATGCGCTGGTAGTCCTGGTGAAGATGATAGCCGAAATAGAGTCCGGACCACGCGGAGAGCAGCCAGAAGCAACCAGCCGTTATCATGGCGAGATGACCGGCGTTCACCCACAGATTGAGGGACCTCATCTCGTCCGGCGGGGGGATAAACATCATGATCAGAATGGCGTGGAATAGGGCCATGGTGAGGCACGCGGCTACAGCACGGGGCAGGAGGCGCTGCCAGCTCAAATCGCGCCATCCCGCCAGGTGGACGAAGGCGCGGTACATGTGGGTGCTCAGGGCCAGGGAGCCAAAGACGACAAATATGGCGAGGCTGGGCTCTGGTCCACGGGGCGGAGCTGTCAGCATGTGGATCACGTGGACCATCACCACGCAGCCCCAGCCGGAAATCTGGCACGCCCAGTAAAGGGGATGTGCCAGCAGAAGCCGCACGACGCTTTGCTTACCATCATGATGTCTGCGCAGACTCATACGCGGTCAATTCTACGTCCTTCGCGTGGATTTTGTCACGAGTGCTATAGAATAAACCTCAGACCCCTTAATTTACCGCCCATGGTCGAGACCGACCGCCCATCCTAAATCCGCCCACTTTTCCATCCCCTACGCTAGAAAAGCCGTGCATGTTTTCTCAGTGTAATCTCTGGATCCCGGTAATCGCAGCGGTCCTCGCCTTCGGAGCGGGCGGTCCGGCAACCATTTTCGGACAGGATGCCACGGCCTCCGGTCGGGCGCCCGCAGTTAAAACGCAGCGAGCCGTTCCCGCGAATAGGCAAACTGTCAGGGCTACCACGGGGATCTCCGGGACCTCAGGAAACGCAAAGCCGCGTCCACCCGTAATGGGACCGGAATTTCCTGTCTTGCAGGCGAAGCACGCCGGGGGCGGCAATGTCATGACGCTGGAGCAGGCTTACGATCGTACGATATTGAGCGACCAGACGATCATTACGGCGTACATCGAGATCCAGAAAGCCAACCTCACAGCGCTTGGAACGCTAACGACGCTTGGCCCGTCGGTAACTGGCAGCCTGGGCAAGGGGACCAGCGGCACGAGTACGCGGTTTCCGGACCAGAATTACACCACGCACTCCCATAGTGATTCGGGTACGGCTTCCATCTCGTACCGGCAGACGCTCATCGACTTCACGGTTCTGCCGGCGTGGCGACAGGGAAAGCTCGGCATTCAGGAATCCCGTCTGACCTACCAGTATACGGTGCGCAGCGTGCTTTACGACCTTTCGGACGTCTATTACCGCGTATTGAAACAACGGCGCATCCTGGCCGTCTACCGGGAGTCGCTGCGGCTGGCAGAGGGGCAGCTCGATATTGCCCAGAAAAAGGCGGCCGCCGGGGAGGTACTCCGTTCTGATGTGCTGAATGCGAAGGTTACGGTGGAGGGCAACCGGCAGCTCACTATCGAGGCGGAAAACGCGCTCGAATCATTGAAGAGCACGCTGCGCAATATCCTTTCGCTACCCGTCAACGCTCCGATCGAAGTGGTTGAACCGCCCGAACATGCCCGAACCGTAGCGTCGATCGACCGGCTCCTCATGCAGGCCATGGTGCAGCGGGAAGACTTGCGGGCAAAGGCACTCTTCGTCGACCAGACGATGGAGGGCCGGAAGAAGGCGCTAGCCCAGTATGCCCCCACGGTGACGGCCCAGGCGGATGCGGCCTACGGCGACTACTCGGGCAATTCCCGGTCGCGCCAGGGAACGTGGAACGCGAACATTGCGGTGGATATCCCCATCTTTACGGGCGGGCAGCGCGAGCTTGATGTAGCGAACTCCCGCAACCTCATCGATCAGGCCCGACTGGACTACGATGACCGGGCCAAGAATATTCAACAGGAGGTGAAGGACGCCTGGCTGAATGTGCGCACGATTGAGGCGTATCTGCGCTCCCTGCAGGTTCAGGTGGAAGCCGCCGACCAAGCCTACCTGGACATTCAGAATCAGTATAAGGCGGGTACATCCACCAGCATCGAAGTGCTGGCGTCGCTCAACTCGCTGAACGTGGTGCGGCGGGATCTGGCTGCCAAGTCTTACGACTACGAGATTGCACTTCGCAAAATCGATGAGGTCATCGGAGTCTTTCAGGAAGAACGTGTTCAAAAGCTTAACATGAAATGAGATACAGATCGTTTTTATTCATACCCCTGTGCGTGCTGTTCCTGGTTGGCTGCAGTCCGGGGGCAACAAAAGGTCCACAGTACGATGTCGCTAAACTGCAAAGTGGTGAGATTATCCAGACGGTAACAGCAACCGGAACGCTTAGCGCAGTAGTCAGCGTAGATGTAGGCAGCCAGATTTCCGGCAAGGTTAAAGTGCTCAATGCCGACTTCAACTCGACGGTGAAGAAAGGCGCCATTGTAGCGGAGATCGACTCGGCTCTTTACAGTGCCGCGCTGCATCAGGCGATGGGTGATCTGGCCAGTGCAAAGGCGGCGCGCGAGCTGAGCCGGCTCACTCTGGACAGAAAAAAGCTTCTTGTTTCCCAGCACGCCGCAACGCAGGCGGATCTGGACAAAGCGGTGGCCGATCTGGCGCAGGCCGACGCAATGGTAACAATCAAGGAAGGCGCGCTGGAGAAAGCGCAGGCGGATCTCAGCTACTGTAAGATCTACGCGCCCGTCGACGGCATTGTAATCTCACGCAAAGTCGATCTGGGCCAGACTGTAGCCGCGGCCATGACAACGCCGGTGCTCTTCACCATAGCGCAGGACATCACGCTGATGCATATAAGCGCCACGGTATCGGAAGCGGATATAGGTTTGGTGCGTCCGGGGCAGAAGGCCGAGTTTACTGTTGACGCGTTCCCTGCCGAGGTATTTGTGGGCAATGTAGTCCAGGTGCGGATGGCTGCCACCACAACCAACAATGTAGTGACATACGACACGATTATCGATGTCAGTAATCCGGACCGCAAGCTGTTTCCCGGCATGACGGCTACGGTAACGATAGTGGCAACGCGGCGCGAAAACGCCCTGAAAATCCCCAATGCCGCACTGCGATTTGCCCCTCCGGAAGGAGCAAAGTTGTCCGTGCCGCAGGGCTCGATTCCGCAGCTTCAGAGGACCCAGCGGCTTGTGTATGCACTGGAAAGTGACAACTCCACGCTTCGGCCTGTCGTCATCACCACGGGCATCTCCAACGGTGTGGACACGGAAGTCATTTCCGGACTCAAACCGGGCGACTCCGTCGTCACGGCAGCAAACGCAAAGAAACCGGGCGGCGGCGGATTCGGTCCACCTCCAATAGGCAATTAATGAACAGATGCCTGCTGCGGCACCGGCACCCCATGAGCTATGAGCACCCTACTTCCTTCGCCATCCACGACTTTGTCGCCTCCCTCCTCGCCCATTATCCGGCTGTGCGATGTCTGCAAGACATACCGCAGCGCAGCCGTGGAAGTACATGCCGTGCGCGGCGTGATGCTGGACATTTATCGCGGCGATTTCGTTGCCATTATGGGAGCCAGTGGATCGGGAAAATCTTCTCTGATGAACATGCTGGGCTGTCTGGACCGCCCGAACAGCGGCGAATATTCTCTGGACGGAGTCAATATCTCCAGCCTCAGCCGCTCGCAGCTTGCCACGTTGCGCAACCACAAGCTCGGCTTTGTCTTCCAGAGTTTTCATCTCCTTTCCCGTACCACCGCGCTGGAAAACGTGGAGTTGCCCATGTTTTACAGTCAGCCGCTCGTATCTATGGCCACTCAGCGCAAACGGGCCGAAGCGGTGCTGGCCAAAGTAGGGCTCGCTGGTCGCGGCGATCACTGGCCTAACCAGCTTTCTGGCGGCCAGCAGCAGCGTGTGGCCATTGCACGGGCGCTGGTCAATCAGCCGCAAATGGTTCTGGCCGACGAGCCTACCGGCAATCTTGACAGCCGTACGAGCATCGAAATCATGGGCCTGTTTGAAGAGCTGAACAAATCCGGCATCACCATCGTGATGGTGACACACGAACTGGAAATCGCGGCGTACTGCAAACGCATCATCGTGATGCGAGACGGCAAAGTCCTCAGCGACACGCTCAACGAAAACCGACGCAGCGCCTCACGGGAGCGTCATCAACTGGATGAAGCCGAGCGCCACGCTCAACTTGGATGACGCGAATCGAAATGCCGTGCCGGCATTGCTCCTCATTGCCCCTCTTATGCTCCTCGCACGCATGACTTTCTATGTATATCCTTTACGAGACGTTCTTCCTTCGCCCCGTCCTCACCGCGTTGATCGCCCTTCGCGCTCTACGGCGGCACAAGCTGCGCTCGCTGCTTACCGCCCTGGGCATTATCATCGGCGTGGCGGCCGTTGTGTCGATGATCGCGGTAGGCAATGGAGCTCAGGCGCAGATTGAGTCGCGGGTGGCCTCTCTCGGGCAGAATCTGCTCACTGTATTTGCCGGCAACCGCCGTTCGGGTGGTATCAACTCCGGCCTCGGCAGTGCCAGCGTATTGACCATAGAGGACGCTAAAGCCATCGGCCTTGAGATCCCGGATGTCATCGCCGTAAGCCCCGAGGTGAGCACCACCGCACAGGTCATTGGCAACGGGCAAAACTGGTCCTCCACCATCGCGGGCGAATCAGCCTCGTACCTTCAGATTCGCGACTGGCCGCTGGCCGCCGGGACCATGTTTACCGACATGGACGTCCGAACTGGCGCCAAAGTGGCGGTCATTGGTTCCAAAACTGTCAGCCAGCTCTTTGGCCCCATTGATCCGATTGGCCAGACGGTGCGTATCAAGAACACGCCGTTCGTCATCATCGGTGTCCTCAGCAGCAAGGGCGCAGGCATGGGAGGTAACGACCAGGACGATCGCCTCATCATCCCCTATACCACGGCGATGAAACGCCTTACTGGCGACAAATACCTGCGCTCCATCAATGTCCAGGTCAACAGCAAGGAGCGCATGGACTTCGCGCAAGCCCAAATCACCAGCCTTCTCCGACAGCGCCACCGCCTGACGGCGGAAACCTCCAACGACTTCAACATTCTTAACCAAAAAGAGATAGCCGACACGGTCAACTCCATTTCCACTACCATCACGCTTTTCCTGGCATCCGTTTCCAGCATTTCCCTGCTGGTCGGCGGCATCGGCATCATGAACATCATGCTGGTAAGCGTCACCGAACGCACGCGCGAGATCGGCATCCGTATCGCCATCGGCGCCCAGTCCGGCGACATCCTGCTTCAGTTCCTCATCGAAGCTACCACGCTGAGCCTGTTGGGCGGCATCCTCGGTGTTCTGCTGGGTGTTGGCGCCGCACATCTTGTCGGTCATCTCGCGCAGGTGGAGATCATTGTATCAACCTCCTCTGTCATCCTGGCGTGCAGCGTCAGCTTCACCATCGGCGTCTTCTTTGGATTCTATCCCGCCCGCAAAGCCGCCCGCCTGGATCCTATTGATGCGCTGCGTTACGAATAGCGCGTGTGCGCAGACCGTCTCCTCAACTTCAACTGGTATGGGTTGCTTTTGCAGTCGCTCCCTTTTCTAATACGCTCAGCCTACGCAAGGCGGCCGGCAACTGTGAGGTGGCGACCCATTGACGCTTGGCCTGGATGGCTGGCACGGCGGGGTGACCCAGAACGGTTTCGCCTTCGGGGACGTCTCGCATGACGCCGGACTTGGCACCAACGACGGATCTGGTGCCAAGTTTTAGATGGCCCGATATGCCGGACTGTGAGGCAACCACGACGTAGTCTCCCAGTTGCGTGCTGCCTGCAAAACCGACTTGTCCCATGATAAGGCAATGGCGTCCCACCGTAACATTATGGGCGATATGGACCAGGTTATCGATCTTGGTGCCCGCTCCGATGACAGTAGCGTCGAGTGCTCCCCGATCAATCGCTGCGTTTGCCCCAATCTCGACGTCATCGCCAATCACCACGTTCCCGATCTGAGGCACCTTACGATGGAGCCCCTGATCCAACACATAACCGTATCCATCGGAGCCAATAACTGTGCCGGCGTGGATGGTGACACGGTTGCCTATCTTTGTTTTGGCATAGACCACGACGTTGGGATGGAGGTAAACATCTTCTCCCAGAATGCTCTCCGCACCGATGTGATTGCCTCCCATCAACACGGTCCGCGCACCAAGGTGGACTCCCGCGGCAAGTACGCAGTGCGGTCCAATGCAGGCGCCTGGATCCACTTTCGCGGTCCAGTGAACCACGGCAGTTGGGTGGATACCCGGCGTATGCGTCTTCGCCGGATAAAGAAGCGACAGTGCCAGGACAACTGCTGTGCGTGGGTTCTTGACTTCTATCAGTGTCTTCCTGGCGACTGCTGTAAAGCCCTTGGGAACGATGAGGGCGCTGGCATTCCCTGATAAGGCTACCGCGAGATACGCTGCTGTATCGGCGAAGGTAAGGTCTCCCACGCCTGCCGTATCGGCGGACGCAATGCCTGTGATTTCAATTTCACCGTCGCCGATGACTTCGCCTTCAAGCGCTTTAGCTATATGGGAAACAGTATACATAGTATAACAAGGTGTAAGGTGTGACTGAGCAGAAGAAGGAGCCGGTTAAACGGATGGCTTTAAAGCGCCACCATTCTCTGTACTTTTGCGTCCCATACTTTCAGTCGCAGGCATTGCATAACATCGTGTGGATGGAGCGAAGTTATCTTGGCCCTCTGTAATTCCGGTATCTTCCTCAATACCTCTGGCAGGCGGTAAAATGGAATATGGGGGTTGAGGTGATGAATATGATGGTAGCCAATATTTCCTGTAAACCATGCCATAACGGGCCCCATCTTCATATAGCTGGATGATTCCATTGCTGCTTTCTCATACGTCCAGCCCTGGTTCTCCATAAAAACAACGTCGGGAAAATTATGCTGCGCGTAGAACAAGTAAGAACCCAGGCCGTAAGCTATAAAGTGGGGAATTACCTGAACAAAAAGCCAAGCTGTCCATCCAAACAGATGAATAAGAAAAACACCGATGGTGAGATGAATAAGCAAAGCAATAATACAGTCCGCATGTTCCCGAGGTCTGGCAATAAAAGGTAGCAGGCACATCCCAAGTAGGAATATGGAAACATAGCCGAACAAGATCGTCAGAGGATGGCGCATCAGCAAATAACGTTGCTGTAAGGCTTTGGGAGCGCTATCGAAATTCTCTTTGGTCATTATCGGAAACGAACCGATTTGAGATCCCCGCATTTTGGAGTTGTGCTTATGATGATGATTGTGAGAACTCTTCCAAATGCTGCTGGGGCTTAATAATAGTATTCCCATAATTCGCATGACAATGCCTGCCAGCCAGGACCTGGGCAGAAGCGTATGATGTTGCAGATCATGATTAATGACAAAGAGCCGTACGATGAGAAGCCCCAGGAATATGCTGAGAGCCACCTGAACGAATACTGAAATGGGACAGAGCACAATGACAGTTACAGCCACATGCAGAACGGCAGTGGAAAGGATGACCCACCAGCTTGTCGCGGTATCTTCCACCGCAAATGGTTTTGTCGCCAGGATAAGGTCCTTGCCAGCTCTCACTTTATTGAAACGCAGATCCGGGACCATGTCGGGTGAATGATTCATTATCTGCAATATATAAATTAATTGTTAATCCCGCATTTTGGCCCGCGCACAGGAGGAGGACATTCGCATCAATCTGCACTGGTCGGAATACAATAGCAGATATTTCAGGATGACCGGTTTAATTCGGCCCATGAGCGGTAAGATACGGCATATTTTGCGGGCGATTCTGTGCAACAGGCGCAGCGTTCGGACTCATTGACTTCCGCCATGCTGTATGTGAGGTAGCCTGGTCAAGGCCCGATTTGAATACTTGCCGCATATAATCTTTCCCGAACGGATTTGCGGTGTTGAACGGAACAGCGCGATCAATACTCGCGATGTTGAAATCGATCCCCCATCGCTTTGCGACGGAATAGGTCGCCAACAAGGTGTCCCGTGTTTGTGACTTGATGACTGTCGAAAAGGCCCGGGCGGCAACGGACACATTTCTGTTCCGAATAACCTCGAATTCGGGCGACAGGTTGTTGTGTATGACGATGTAGAGGTGCATTTTCAGCTTACCCGGAGCGTGCATACGCTCGCCAGAGGCAAGGAACACGTCAGGAATCGTGAGAACCTCCGTTGTTGTACCTCCGTCGACATGCATTTCCTGGAAATGCTTGCCCTCCGCGACAACGTCGATCATCACAGGCTGATAGGCCGCAGGTATGCTTGCGGAAGCTATCAGGACATTTCTAAATAAACTCAATGCGTCGGGGCGACCGCTGGCCGCGATGGCCCCCATATCCCAGACTACAGGCCGTTGTGCATCGAGGTTGGTGGTTACGACATAGAGTCGGCGGCCAAGGCGATGTTCGACTGCAATCCTGGCGAGCATCTCTTCCGTCGTGTAGCGTTCGATCAAGGTCCGAAGCGGCCGCGGATCGTACAATCCAGCGCCAGAAAGAATCTTAAAGGGGCTTTGCAGGATGGCTAGGTTTCCCGTTGCATTCCCGAGATAGAGCTCCTCCAGTTGATCGTCATAGGAAGTTCCCAGAAAGGCGAAGGGCGCGATGAGAGCGCCCGTGCTGACGCCACTTACAATGTCGAACTTCGGCCGTGACCCCGTGTGCGTCCAGCCCTTAAGAAGGCCGGCTCCGAAGGCACCACCCGCACCACCGGCCGAAAGAGACAGATAATTCAAGTCACCCGAAGAACGGGAAAGGGAAGGAGGCTTGAAGCCGCTGGCACGAAGCTCGGCTTCTGATGCGTCTGCCCAGGTTCGAATACCGACATATCCTCGTATGTTGGCGCGACTTTGATCCTGTGCAGTAAACGTAGTGCGCGGTAACGAAGCGCATCCTGTACACACGACGACAACACAGCAGACGCCGATCCAGAAACACCCATGTTTGACAGCAGACCGCACCATGGCGCCGGATAGTTGCCAGAGAACATCCAGATTATATAAAGCCATGTAGCAGACGTTACACCTAAATCCTGACTGGTCGGATTTTTTAGGCTGTGCGGACGAATTGCGGTTTGAATGGAAATTTCAGCCGGTAAGTGGTTATTCGCAATTGGTACCAGTATCCCTTTCCAGAGTATCGGCGGCAGGCTCCCTCGGGGGTCTTCCGTCACGGAGGCTAGTCTAGAACCATGGTGGATGCCGGGATCACTCGAAGAGGAGCGGTTGTAAGCCCAAACAGGCTTGTCGCGCTAAATCCTCCTTATTCTCACTAACCTACAACGAAAATCTACCACCTTATGTCACGATAAATGGAGTATTTGGCGACGTGACAATTTGCCAGCAATCCGTCAGATTCGCACGTCCATCCGCCACGAAGGTCATGACTATCGCTTCCCAAGAGGATCCTGATTCCGCGTCGGAACTTGCGGCATTGCGCCTTGAGCTTAAGCAATGCCGGGTTGACCTCGAGATAATCCGGAACTCAGAGCAAAACACCCGACGGATAGCCGAAAGCAAGCTTGCAGAGGAGCAACTACGGCGAAGCGAGGCGGATTTGCATCATGCTCAGCGCCTGACCAACACGTGCAGTTGGAAGCACGACCTCTCCACCGGAAAAGTAATAGCGACACCAGAAACGTATCGGATCTTCGACATTCAACCTGATGAGGACGCATCGGATCCAGCGCTCTATTTTGGTCGGATTCATCCGGAGGATAGGCCGCGGGTACTGGAGCTATTTCAGCGCTGCGAAATCGAGAAGGCGGACTACGAAGCTGACTTCCGTATCGTGCTTCCCGATGGAACAGTCCGGCATCAACGCTCGGTAGGGCATCCTGTTTTGAACGAGGCCGGGGAACTCGTGGAGTTTGTAGGGACGGCGATTGATACCACGGAGCAAGAGCGGACACGGGAAAATCTCGAACGAGCGCTTGCAAAAGCTCAAAAAACGGAGGCGTATCTCGTTGAGGCGCAACGCCTGAGTCAGACAGGCAGTTTCAGTTGGCATGTGGCGACCGGTGATTTGTTCTGGTCGGACGAAATGTTTGCCATCTACGAATTCGACCGGGCCGTGGATTTGACAGTGGAGAGGGTGCACCAGCGTGTTCATCCGGATGATCTCCCGATGATTCTGGAGGTGGTGGGCCAGGCTGTACGCGAGGAAAGAGGCTGGGAACTTGAGCATCGACTGCTTATGCCTGATGGCTCGGTGAAGCATCTGCGCGCGGTAACGCATGCCGAAAAGCATGCTTCGGGCGATCTTGAGATTTTTGGGGCGCTCATGGACGTTACTGCGTCCAAGCAGGCTCAGGAGCGCCTCCGTCTTGCCCATATGGAACTTGCTCACGTTACGCGGCTTACCACGATTGGGGAGCTCACCGCTTCCATTGCGCATGAGGTCAACCAGCCTCTGGGAGCGGTGGTGACAAACGCGGATGCTTGTTTGCGTTGGCTGAATCGCGAATCGCCCAATCTCAACGAGATACGGGAGGCGATTTCCAGCATTATCCGTGATGGGCATCGCGGAAGCGAAGTGATCGCGCGTGTCCGAGCGCTTTTGAAGAAAGCACCGCCGGAAAAGCAGAGATTGGACATCAACACCGTCATTCGTGAAATCGTCGCCATGGTCGAGCCGAACTTGTGCGGAGCGACGCTGGAATTTGCCCTGACGGACGGGCTCCCGCTCGTCCTCGGCGACCGAGTGCTCATCCAGCAGGTGCTGCTCAATCTCATTCTCAACGCTGTGGAAGCCATGAAGCTGGTGACAGGCCGTCCGCGCCTGCTAGGCATCTGCACAAAAGCAAGGGACGAGGGCGGCGTTTGGGTCAGGGTCACGGATGCTGGTGAGGGCATAAAGCGTGAGCATCTGGATCGCGTTTTCACGGCCTTTTACACGACAAAATCCGACGGGCTGGGGCTGGGGCTTTCGCTAAGCCGGTCTATCATTGAAGATCACGGAGGGCGACTCTGGGTCACTTCCAATGAAACTCACGGCGTGACATTTCAGTTCACCCTGCCTGAAAAGCTGAAAGGGGAGTTGGCTCCATGAAACCTGCTGTCGATCAAGTCGGGAGCGCCCCTGCAGCGACAGTCTTCGTAGTGGACGACGATGCGTCGATGCGGGAGGCATTGTGCAGGCTGATGAGATCCGTGGATCTGCACGTGGAGCCGTTCTCATCTGCCGGGCAGTTTCTCTGCCATCAGGTTCCCGAGACACCGGCGTGCCTGGTGCTCGATGTACGTCTGCCGGATTTCAGCGGATTGGAGCTTCAGCAGAAGCTGGCTGCGTCGAACAACCGGATTCCTATCATCTTTATCACGGGGCACGGGGATATTCCTATGACGGTGCGCGCAATGAAAGCGGGTGCCATTGAGTTCCTTACCAAGCCGTTTCGCGATCAGGATTTGCTGGACGCCGTCCTCGCTGCCATCGCGAAGGATCGAGAGATGATTCAGGCCCGTGCCGAAATAGCGAAGCTTCGTCGCCGTTTTGCCAGATTAACCGCGCGGGAAAAAGAGGTGATGGCTCTTGTGGTGCAGGGTCGCATGAACAAACAAATCGCCGCCGAACTTGGAACCAGCGAGATCACCATAAAAATCCATCGCGCCCAGGTGATGCAGAAGATGGAGGCGGAGTCGCTGCCGGATCTTGTCAGGATGGCGGAGCAAGTGGCCAAAGGTTAGCCCGGATATTTCCTGAGGGTTAGCGGGCTCATACCTAGGTATAATAGACTCCATTGCGAGTGAGCTGATAGCCTCCTCACATGCAATACGAAAAGTCACGGGAGCTATGCCAGTCATGAAAGCGGTGGCCTTCTTTCAGCCCCTGCCTATCAGCGAGCCGGAAAGCCTGGTGGACATTGAGGTGGATCGCCCCATACCAGGGCCGCGCGACCTGCTGGTCCACATCTACGCTATTTCTGTAAATCCGGTCGATACGAAAATCCGTGGTGGGGGCGGTCCGCGCAAAGCTTCGGATTCAGGGCCGCAAATTCTGGGCTGGGATGCCTCCGGCGTCGTTGTCGAAACAGGCTGCGACGTCACGAAATTCAAGCCAGGCGATGAAGTTTACTATGCTGGTGCGATTAATCGCACGGGCACCTACGCGGAGTTTCATGTGGTTGATGAGAGGCTGGTCGGTCGCAAACCGGCCACACTGAGTTTTGCCGAAGCGGCGGCGCTTCCGCTGACCACCATCACTGCCTGGGAAATGCTTTTCGACCGCATCCGGATCGGCCGCGAACCCCAGGCGACGGGCTCCCTCCTTATCATTGGCGGCGCGGGTGGGGTCGGCTCCATTGGCATCCAGCTCGCCCGTTCCCTGACCGGGCTGAATGTCATCGCGACGGCTTCGCGGCCTGAGACACGGGACTGGTGTCTGGAGATGGGCGCCCACCATGTCATCGATCACCGGAAACCGCTGGCCGGGCAAGTGACGGCAATTGAGCCGAAGGGAGTGAACTATGTGCTCGGCCTGACAAGGATTGAGGATCACTTCGAGGAGATCATCGAAGCCATGGCTCCCCAGGGCTCTCTGGCACTAATTGAGAATCTCGCCCGCCCGATCGACGTCAACAGGCTGAAGCCCAAATGCTTATCCATCCATTGGGAGTTCATGTTTGCCCGGCCTCTTTTTCAGACTGCCGACATGGGTGAGCAGGGCAAGCTTCTCTCCGAGGTGTCCGGATTCATCGACGAGCACCGCATTCGTTCCACCATGCGTGAGAACTTTGGTCCGATCAACGCCGCGAATCTCAAACGGGCCCACGCGCACGTCGAAAGCGGCACTGCGATTGGCAAGGTCGTCCTTTCGGGTTTCAGCAACTGAGAGCCAGCCACACCGGATAAATTAACGCAATCCTCCAAGCAACAAACTATGAACACCATCACCACCAGGGACGGCACGACTATCTACTTCAAGGACTGGGGGCCGAGCGACGGACAGGTCGTCACGTTCAGCCACGGTTGGCCGCTGTCGGCGGATGCGTGGGAAGCGCAGATGTTTTTCCTCGCGTCGCACGGTTACCGCTGCATTGCGCATGATCGGCGCGGACACGGTCGCTCCAGCCAGCCCTGGGACGGCAATAATATGGATCAGTACGCCGACGATCTCGCCGAACTTTTCGAGAAGCTCGACCTGAAGGGTGCCACAATGATTGGCCACTCCACGGGTGGCGGTGAAGTCGCCCGGTACATCGGGCGCCATGGCACCGGGCGCGTCTCCCGGGCGGTGTTGGTCGGTGCAGTGCCGCCCATCATGCTGAAGACAGCGAGCAATCCCGGAGGGTTGCCCATAGAGGTGTTCGACGGATTTCGCCAGGCTTATCTTAAAGATCGCGCCCAGTTCTTCTACGATGTGGCCAGCGGCCCCTTCTACAATTTCAACCGGCCCGGCGCACAGGTCTCGCAGGGGCTGATTCAGTCGTGGGTGATGCAGGGAGTGCTGGCAGGCCACAAGAATGCCTACGACTGTATCAAGGCTTTCTCAGAAACCGACTTTACCGAGGATCTGAAGAAGATTGATGTGCCGACGCTGATCCTGCATGGCGACGATGATCAAATCGTGCCCATAGGCGCCTCGGCAAAGATTTCCGCCACGCTTGTCAAAGGCTCCATTCTCAAGATTTACCCCGGCGGTGCCCATGCCCTGCCGGATACGGCCAAAGAGCAGGTTAACAACGACTTGCTTGAGTTTATCCAATCCTGAAATCTAGACACCCTGAAATCCTGACCAACACTATGAACACGACTCACATGACCCGGCGGCGGTTTCTCGTTTCATCCAGCCTGCTCACCGCGGCCTTCTTCCTGCGGGCGGAGAGCATGTTTGCGGCGGGCGAAAGCCCCGTCACGATCATTCGCGGAGAGGCGGCTACAGCAAAGATCTCCATCCAAAAGCTGCGCGGCAATATAAGTGTGCTCGAGGGTTCCGGAGGCAACATCGCGGTACTTACGGGGAGCGATGGAAAGCTCCTTGTGGACGCCGGTATCACGCGACCGGGAATTGAGAAAGCCCTGGCGAGCCTGAGTGCCGATCCGGTAAAGCATCTGATCAACTCGCACTGGCATTTCGATCACACGGACGGCAACGAGTGGCTGCATTCTGTGGGGGCGGAAATCACTGCGCAGGAGAACACCCGCAAGCATTTATTGAAATCAACGCGGGTAGATGCCTGGGACTTCACCTTCCCCCCTGCACCAAAGGGTGCGCTGCCAACGAA
>JBGGNE010000277.1:0-4785 GCA_041287705.1 Methylacidiphilales bacterium
AGACAAAATCTGAGTCAGAGAATCTCACGTAACTTTTCCAAACGAATCACATTGTCGCCTTACCTGAGTCAATCCCAAGAATCCCACCGTCAACCTATCCTCCCCTGTGCCTAAGGAAACCATGCCAGATTCTACTCATCACAATCTCGGTGGAGCCGGCATCAATCGCCGGCACTTCCTGGGAATGCTCACCTCACTGGCCATCCCCTCCGTGGCTTTTGGCGAGCAAACAGCCGCAGAAGAGGAAGTGAACCTCATTGCTATCGGCGACTGGGGCGCGGCACCTGATCCGGGCGATCCCTCCGACGCGCCCAAAGTGGCAGCGCTGCAGAAACGTGTGGCCGACGGAGTCTCCCGTTTTGTGGAGGAAAACTTAAAGAATAGCGGAAAGAAGCTTACCGCTATTCTTGCTCTGGGTGACAACTTTTACGGTAAACTAAAGGGACCCGATGATCCGCGCTTTGTCGAAAGAATGGAGAAGCTTTACCCCGAAGCGCCTATGTATTTTGTGCTGGGAAACCACGACTATGAAGATCACAAAAGAGAGAACTGGAAGCATCAGATCGGCTGGGCGGCCCGCAATCCGGAATCCCGCTGGAAATGGCCCGCGGCACAGGATGCAACCTGGTACACCAAGCAACTGCCGGAAGCCAGTCCCCTCGTCTCCATCATAGCTCTCGACACCAATACGGACCATGTTAAGGACAAGTGGGATGATCAGATCAAATTCCTCAAAGCGCAAATGGCCTCGGATACCTCGCCCTGGCGTATCGTAATCGCGCACCACCCAATGTGGACGGACGGATATCACTGGGACGGCAAGAAAGATCCCGGGCTTTACCCCAAGATACGCAAAACGGTGCTCCCCGAGCTGAGCCGCGCGGTCTTTTACGTTTCCGCCCACGATCACAATCTCCAGCACATACATCATCCAGACCATCCTGAGACCGAGTTCTTTATCTCCGGCTCGGGTGGCGGTGATTTCGCGCAGGATCGCCGTTCCACGACCAATCGTGGCTATACCAATGATTTCTACAAAACCTACGGCTTTCTCTACCTTAATTTCACTCGTAAACAAGCAAGTGCTCAGCTTGTAGAGGTACAGAAGGATGGAAAGATACAGTTGCTAAAGGAGCCCTCTCTCAAAAACGCCTAATAACGTGTACAAGTGAAAATTGTGCGTCTGAAGCACAGAAGGTACGACATCCGGTAAAGCGTCGAATGTGACTAAACTGAGCGTCATAATTAATTGCGCATGTTTGAGGCTAATTCAGAGCAAAATCACTCGCACATATTTACGACGCTCCGTTTAATTTATTCCAAAAGAGATGGCCAAATATCATTGTAATAATTTACAAGGCTAACGAGCTTGTCAAACCGATCCATGGCCCGTATCTGTGGTCAAATAATACCGAACTTTGGCGTGCTGGGAGAATTCTCCAAATTCATTCCGGAAGGACACTGATGGAATCGAATAGCTTAGCTCTCACCCATCTAATCATGAAAGTTGTTGAAACATTACCCGATAAATTAGATCTGTTACCCCCTCCTGCAAAGATGATGGAAGACGGCATTCCGCTTAGCGAGTCTACATACATTGAGATTCAAACATATGTAAAAGAGCTCAATGCATTTTTGAAAGCTGCCCATGCCAAGAACAACCCTACGGCTGGCCCTTCTATCTCCGTAGTTCCGAGAAAGCCCAGAGCTTTAGACGGCTTCTAACTCCGCAGCTCACATAGCTTGTCGTAAACCATCGCAACAGGCTCAAGACGTTCAGTCCAGACGTTTTAGTCTTCGCCGAAAGATTCTCAATGATTTATGCAACCAGCTCACATGTATTTTTTCAGCGATGGGTGTCCTACAGATTGGCTGCAGGATGGTAAGGATGATCAGTGGCACACTATCGTCAATATGCTAATTCAGTCCGATCCTCAGCTCCAACCCATGGTAGATCAGGGTAACGATCACGTAGCCGTGCTTGATCAGGACACTAGGTATCAGTCAATGGTCAAAGAGCTCCAAAAGGAACTTTCGACAGGCAAGCTGGGTAAGTGGCGTCCCAAACATATTCGAAAAAGGAACGATAAGGAAAGATATCGGGAAAGCTTTTGCAAAGCGTTTACAGCAATCGTCCCAAAGTATCGTCCACTTGTGTCCGCCTGTTCGTTCCAAGAGAAGGTTCTGCGCGATTCAAAACAGGCGCTGCTCAACGATTACAATCAGCATATTGGTGGAGTGGAAGGGAGGGGAATCGGATTTGGGGAGTATATAGATTCCAAGAACCGTCGATGCATGAAACATTCGTACGTGAACTTTTATGGGTATCATGAAATCGATACGCTGGAGAATAAGGCGTTGGTACTACTTTTGATGGCTTTTTTTGTTGCAGATCAATACGTGTTTCACTCCAAAAAGATTCGGGAAACAAAACCCAGAGGAATCGAGGGACTGCGTTTCACGGTGGTGTCCGACACGTTGAGCGGTGACGACCAGGATAAGCGGTTTAGCGAGGAGAATTTACGGAAGCTCATCGACCCCGATCCCTACCCTTTCCCCGAAAACGCACCCATTATCACTCTTACACGCTCCCCCGCCAGCGATACGTTTTCAGGCGATCTGATCGTAGATAACCTGGCGGGTTGGCTCAACTCGGCAATGATGGATCCCACTGGCAAATACGCCCAGTATGCCCGCAATTTGGCCAGCAAAGGCGTGTGGGCGGGCTGGCATCACCTGCTTCCGTCAACAACAAAGCTTGTGTCGGAGCCCGCAATCAACCGAGATCCATCACAGGATTAACTTGCTTGCCTTGCATCCGGACCGCTACTCTTTGGAGTGAATTAGTTCTATTTTCTTTTCTTGATTCATGTTGTACTAACTTCTCATCTAACAAAGCTTGTCATACACCCTCGCAACAGGCTCAAGACGCTACCGCTTCCTCGCGGCCGAAGGACAAACTCGCTGAAGGAACTCTGGGAGGCAGGCATGACCGACATCTCGTTTCTCGTCATTATCTTCGATGAATTTGCCGATCTGGTGCTGGCCGACTGCGGAGCCAAAAGGGAATTTGAGGAGCAGGTGGTGCGCCTGGCCGCCAAGGGTCGCGCGCGGGGATTCATCTGCTGCTGGCCACGCAGCGGCCGGGCCGCAACATTGTCACAGGGCTGATCAAAGCCAGCCTGCCTCTGAAGATCTGCCTGCGCGTCACCTCCGCCACCAATTCGCAGATCGTCATCGACGAGCCTGGCGCCGAAAGTCTGCTGGGCCGCGGCGACCTGCTGTGCGATTCCCGGCCGCGGCGTCGTCCGCGCCCAGTCCTGCTTCATCCCCCAGGATCAGTTCCTGAAATCCTGTCTGGGGCAGACGGGATAACGACGTCTATTCCCCGCCAAGGGGAGGAGCTTCCGGAGCAGCGCCTTGTAACGCCAGTTCAGCGCGCACTTCCATCAGAATACGGCCGAGCATGTTACGGCCTCGGCCATCTCCGCCGTCGCCCCAGTAGCTATCGTTGATGGTATGCTCCACAATGGTCGCGTCGCCGGTGGAGAGAAGCAGCGCCTGCAGGCTGGCATATTGCTGAAACTTCGCTCGCACCGCGCGGCGCATGGCGTCGTTGCGCATCTTAAGCCAGTTGCGGTGGATACGGACGCTACGGCTTCGCCCAAGGCGCGCCGCTTTGTCGGCGGTGCGCGCCAGGCGAATACGCTCCTGGTAGTCCTCGTGCGTGAATTTGCACGCCTGAAAGTAGTGCTCGCTGGTCGGCCACTTCAGCCCGTCGATTACGACAGGATAATCCGCAAAGTTGGAGAACTCACCAAAAGGCGCATTCGTGCTATAAAAGCGAATGGGAGGCCGGGCAGTTGGTTGTTTGGATGCAGGTGCAGACATAGGGGATGCAATGGAGAGAGGTGAAAAAGAGCCAAAAGTGAGACAATGAGAGTCCATGCTCAGGGCGTGGATGAGGGAATGCATTAGGTCGTCCTAATGCATGGTGCTGTGCAGGCATGAGGCATAACATATGAAGGCACGGTGCTTCATTCATAATGCTTATATGCGAAGGCGATGGCGGCACGCCCCATGATGCATAAGCATTACACGTATGGCTGTGGACAGGATCCGAAACGGCGTAACCAACTTCGGGGCGGTGCGAATTAAAACTACATCTCTCTACCTTGATCCTGTCCTGACAGAATCACCTTCCGCACGGGCTTCCTTAGACCATTCGCAGACGTTAATTGGTACAAAGACTGGGATCGATTTGGGGATGAGAGCAAGGCGCGATTGAGGGAGTGCATGAGAATAATGCATGACCGAATGCGCAACGCTGCTATCGCCCAAGAGCGACCCAGGATTTGTACCAATTAACGTCTGCGATTGGTCTTACTGTGCTGATAGACGAAGCTCCGTGATATGGCGTAAAGGACTTCTGCCGGGCATGGATGCATGCAAAACTCACCCCATTGCAGGGGGAGACAGAGGCAACTGTACGAGGACACCGGCGATAGGCCGCACACTGAGAGCGATTACTGAATCTGATTCATTCAGCAATCACACGACAGCACCGGAGCCTGAGGCATGAGCCCTGGCACGACTGCAAAGCATGGCATGGCATCTCTAGCGGCTCGACATAGCCACAGCGCGTAAAGCGAAAGGGACTGGCCGCGGAATAGAGAGTCTGCACATCTGCCCAGGACTACAGCGGGCAGGTTACCATGTGCAGAACGTAGTTAAGTCTAAAGCTGGTACATGGGAATAGGAGGAGTTGTTATGTTGATAGAGGAA
>JBGGNE010000278.1:0-9379 GCA_041287705.1 Methylacidiphilales bacterium
CATCCTTGGATGGCATTTCGTCCGGCCCAGATGGCGAGAGCAGTAGCTCAAAGACCATCATGCCGCCGCGCCAGCGCTTGGCATCGGCCTTAAGAATGCGGCCCATGTAGGTAAAGGAGGTGCCCGCAACGGCATCCTGCAGTCGCGCGCACGTTCGGCGGTCTTCATATCGCGCCGGCAGATGGAACAGCAAATCCTCCATCGTTCGGATGCCCATTCTTTCAAGCAGCGCCTCTATCTTGGGGCTAATACCCGGCACACGGGTTATCCCAGGGAAGCGGGAACAGATGATAGGCTCCTCGGGAATCACGATTTCCTGTTGCTTGGCCACGGCCTTTGATTTGCCAGTCACTGCTCGCACCGCAGGAAACGGAGCGGACAAGCCCGCGGCAACGCCTTTGGCTACAAACAGATCAGATTCCTGCGAAGGCAATGCTTTTCGGGCCGTTGAAGTCTTGGAGGCGGCAGGCTTGGAGGAGGGCTTTACGTTCACGAGAGGGAGGGAAAGGTATGCGTTGGAATAATAGCGGGACATTCCAAATTGCGCCAGCTTCGTGTCCAAAAAATCACTGGTTTTGGACTGCTCCCGGCTATTTTATATTTTCAACTGCCTGCAAACGCGGTATGAGAGGGCGCGTGCAACGACTTCAACTTGGTGTGCTGGGCTCCGGTAAAGGGAGCAATTTTGTGGCTTTACAGCAGGCCATTGCCGAAGGACGCCTCAGCGCCGACATTCGTGTTGTCATCAGCGATATTGAAACCGCGCCCATTCTTGACCATGCCCGGGAGTTCGGCCTGCCTGCGTTCGCGCTGCGCAAAGGACGTTTTCGTACCAAGCTGGAGCCCGAGATTGAGCAGGAGCTAGTGGATATTTTGCGCCGCCACGGTTGTGAGTGGGTCATCCTGGCAGGTTATATGCGAGTGGTAAAAGCTCCTCTGCTGGAAGCATTTCCAGAGCGCATCATTAACATTCATCCCTCACTGCTGCCTAAATACAAAGGACTGGAAGCCTGGCGCCAGGCTCTGGAAGCGGGCGAAACCGAAGCCGGTTGCACCGTGCATCTGGTAACGCCTGGCGTTGATGAAGGCCCCGTGCTCAGTCAGGCACGCGTCCCTGTGCTGCCGGATGACACGGCTGAATCTTTGCATCAGCGCATTCATCAGGCCGAGCACAAGCTATTTGCTGCCACGCTACAGCGTATCGCTGCCGAGCCGGACCGGAATTTCGCCGCCGAACCTCTTCTCATGTAAGCCGGATCCCGGAAATCGACGCGGACCTAATCCTGAGAGGCACTCTGTATTCCTTCATCCGCGGGACTGCTTTTGCGTAAGATATAAACAAAGAAGCTTTCCCGTGCAATGCTGGGTGCAAAGGTAAAGTAGGGACGCAGATGCTCACCTTCGGGAGGTGGAAGCGGTACGTTGGAGATATAGACGATTTCCTTTGGCGCTTCCTTTACGAGCAGGGCATTGAGTCGTTTATAAAGCTCTTCCTTGGGAATCCATATATTCTCCGGTTTCCATATGGAGAACACGGCATCCCCCTGTCGGGCTAAGGAGTAGAACGGTTTGCCGTTAAGAACAGCAATGGGCGTGCCTATATATTCGGGATAAACAACTGTCTTAAGCTTGCTTTGCGGTTCTTCCCTCAGCCATTGGGCCAGAGTACCCGATTGAGAAAACGGAACAGTTGCCTCAACCTGGCTTAATTGCAGTGTTGCCACGCAGCTGGCTATGAGCGAGGCTGTTACGGTGATTTGCAGCCCCTGGCCCGTTCGCAAAAAATGCCAGGCTTCGGCCAGCAGCCCCTGATTTGGCGCGGCATCAGGTTCCGGATCCGGCTGGACCGGCTGCTCGGACTTCGCAAACCATACCGCGACAATCCATATAAAGAAACAGCTTCCAGCGTAACGTATCGTATCTGCCATTACAAAGAAATAAGTAAACAGCAACATACCACCAATGCCGGCCAGAAAGAACATCAGAGCCCGCCTTCTGTTCCATAGATAAGCGCATGTAATAACCATGATGATCAGGAACAAAGCCGGGCTGACAAAGAGCTTACCCTGATCTATGGAAATGACATCCGTGACCCATGTCGAATTCCATTTATCATACCATGGTTTGGTAAAGACTTGTGGATTAGGAAACAACGCCCGAGGCAGATTGCTCAGCGCTATGATAATACGGTCCGACACACCTGGCGCCGGCCCAAGCGCTCCATTATCAGTTCGCCTCAGATAAATCTGCAGGAAGAAGAGCGCAAACCCGGCTCCAGCCATAAAGAGGGGCGCAAGCAACTGAGTATACGATGCAGATGGCTCCTGCAACGATTTTACCTGCAGCACATTGTCCGTGACCAGCCAGACACACAAGGCCAGCGCCAGAATTGCACCGAAGGCGCTCGTCTGGAATAGCAGGAAGATGACGACTCCCGTGAGCAGAGACTTTGTGTGTCCCTCTCTGCGTGTCAGCAGCACGCAGCCAATAAACAGCAACAGAATTCCGATGCTGTAATTGCGCGAGATCATTCCGTACTCGTAGAGCGGAAAATAGCCGAGCGCGAAGAGCATGCGGTGCCAGAAGCCGAAAGGAGCCCATCGGGCAAAGATCCATACAACACCTGCGCCAATCAGGAGATGCAGCACCTGCATGCTTTGAAGCGGGCCGCCTAGCTGGTGGCAGATCCAGAGCAATACGTGCCACAGCGCGGGGTGGCCCTCGAACTGAAGATTGTACCACAAATCACTGAGCGTCGGGGACTGGCTGGCAATAGCCCAGGCCTGAAATTCGTCACGCCACATGTCATGACGAAACATCATCACAGCCAGTGAAACCACATAAACAAGCGTAATGATCCAGGGTTCAGCCCATGGCGCAATCCATGGCACCGATTCATTGGCAACTTCCTGCGGCTCTGTCGATTCGGGCACGGAATCGACAGGCTGATCAGGCTGGTCCGGGTCGGGGTTCATGATTTATTCGCCCATGGAAACACGGAGTTGCTCGGTAAGTGCGGCCAGTTCCTGCGGCGTTGTCTGCCGGGGGACATGTATCATGCGACCGGCCTGTAAGGTGCAGTGGGTAAAGGGAACAGGAACCTGGAACTTGTCCCAGCTGCGCAGCTCCCACTTTCGCTTCAGGTGGTAGCTAATGGGAACGATCGGCCGCTGGGTAAGCTGGGCCAGATGCATAATGCCGGCCTGCACCTGGTAGCGTGGGCCTCGCGGGCCGTCGGGCGTAATCGCTGCATCCAGGCCCTCTTTCGTGACCAGATTCACCATTTCGTGAAAAGCATTGTGGCCACCCCGGGAGCTGGACCCACGTGCGCAACGGATACCGAAACGCGCGGCGATTGTAGAGATTATTTCGCCATCCCAGCTGCGGCTGATCATGACGACCGCACGCCGGTTAGGCACCAGCTTCTCAAACATATACGGCATCAGCAGGAAGCGATTGTGCCAGAACGCCCATAACAGTGGTCCCTGCTGCTGTTGCTCACGAATACCTTCCGGGTCAACATACTCCATCGACAGCGATTTGCCGAGACCGCGAATGATGCCCTCTGCCACGGGCGGGATCATGCGCAGGACGGTGTCGTTTTTCAGCAGGGAGGAAGCCATGTGGCTGTGATTGAAGGGGACGCGGGGCAAGAGATCAAGCCGGGGATGGCGCCCGAAACCATTATTTGAACCGCGGCTGACGAATAGGCGAAGGCGTGGGCGGCTGAGGCTCGGCAATGGGCTTGTCCATTTCCACCGCCACAATTTCCCGCAGGCGATCGTGAGGAATATGCTCGCGCCGCAGGATGTTATTGGGTGCCACCAGACTGATTGTCGGCGTAACACTCACGCCCCATGCCAGCATGGCCTCGTTATCCCATGTCTTCCCGTCATGAGCGTACCACCAATTGCTGCCAGTCCGCGCCAGCGTACGGCTCGCACCATCCATCGTTTTATCCAGAGAGACGACTACTACTTTCAAACCCTGCGCCTGCAGTGCCTTCGCTGTTTCAATTAACGACTGCTCCTCAGCCAGCACGTTCTCACCCCAGTTCTCCGCAAATACCACCAGGATCCATGAATTGCAGAGTGATCTCAGATCCATCTTCGCCTTCGGATTCGCAATATCCACTATCGAAAAATTGGGCACCTCTTGTCCTTCTATAGCGGCCAGCAATGAAATACTGGTTCCTTTTACAAACTCAAAAATGCCGTTCGAAGGCAGAAAGTTGCTTTGCTTTTCCTTTGTCAGTGTAACTGAGGTCGGGGCATCCGAACGGCTAAAGCTGAATCCACTGACTGGTCCAGACTTTCCCCGCCCGCTACGGGAAAGCTTTATGGTTTTATTGTCGTCGAGAAAGGATGCCAACTGGCTGGGGCTCCACTCTGCAATATTCTGGCCGTTAATGTTGTAGATAATATCGCGAGGAAGCAGCCCCGCCCTCTCGGCCTCACTGCCTTTATAGACATACGTGACAGCGAAACCGTCACGCCAGCGGCCCAGACCAAAACCGAATGCTTCCCGGTTTGGGTCATCCATCATTGTCTTCAGATCACTGCCTGCAGAATTAAACGGCGATGGACCAATCTGCGGGAGCTCTACATCGGCAGGGACTTCAGAAGATTTCGGAGCGCCGCTCGTACTCGCAACGCTTACTGTCCCTGTTGATTTATCTGCGGGAATCCGCTTTTCCAGCTCACTGACTCTGGCGCGCAACTGCTCGATCTCGCGGCGTAACTCCTGAATCTCATCGCCGGCCGGAGCGCCTGCTTTTGGATCCGACTGCGCATGAACTTCCCAGGAGCCAACGCTAAATAGGAGCGTAACCGCAAAAAGCCGCGCTATGCATGTAGAACCGGGGAAGCTCATTCGATCTCACGCTTCGGAAGTCAGCGCCGCGGCAATTGCTTCCCATTCCAGCGGCAGGGAATCCGTGCAGACGGGCTTGCGCGCACGATGATACCAGTATGAGGCATTCGCGGGATCACCCTCCACGCGATGAAGATAGGCATGCACCCAATCTCCGTCTGCGGAATCGGCTTCCTGGGCAAGGGTATGCGCGTGATCCCAGTCTCCGCGATGACTAAACCAGAGGGCCTGCAGCGATTTGCTGAGCCCGGCAGGAGGGGCTGCAAGGTCCTTGTTCGCTACGGATGCTTTGAATTCCTGAAAGTTCATATAATAGCTCGGGAAGACGCGTTATGTTGCGTGGACTGCGATGGTGCGATTATACACCAGGAACCGCGCTATGGGAAGGCAGATCATCTGTGTCGGTGTACAGCGCGGGTAACATGCTATCTGTACTGGTATTTTGTGATGTTCGGCATTGTAGCGCCGGGCGGAAACCGATAGTCTCGGCAGCGGCATGGATGAATTATTGACATTGCTGGAAGAAAATGCGACGCGCTCACCCGAGACGCTGGGCAAGCTTTTGGGCCGCCCCGCCGATGAAGTGAAGCGCCAGATCAAGCAGTTGGAAGAGGATAAGATTATCCTGGCATACAAGGCCATCGTCGATGACGAGAAGGCCGAGCGCCAGAAGGTAAAGGCTGTTATCGAAGTACGCATTACGCCAGAGCGCGGCGGCGGCTTTAACCGGCTCGCAGCTCGTATAGCCCGATACCCGGAAGTCACGTCCTGCTTCCTTATGAGCGGTTCCTACGATCTGCTGGTATTCATTGAAGGCGCCACTCTGCGCCATGTCGCCAGCTTTGTATCCGAGAAACTGGCCACCATCAGCGGCGTTCTGTCCACCGCAACTCACTTTACCTTAAAGCCATATAAAGAGCAGGGCGTGCTGATGCTGCCCGATGAAAACGAGGAACGCCTCCAGGTAAGCCCCTGATTCAGCCGGTCTCTAGCCGGCCCGTCCATCTGGGGAAGTTGCAGTTGCCAGGCCAGGCAAGGATGCTTCGTCGCCGGTTCTGTCGTCTCCATTTCCACTCGACAGAATTTGACAACGGCGCCGGCAGCAGGATTGTTTGTAAGGCCTTCACGCTAACAGGTTACCAACGTGGCAACAACTTCCTGCAGATTCGCGGTCCGCATCCCCAGGCGACGACGCTGTCGTCCCCACCATAATCCAGCACAAGGCTGGAGAATTTCGCCATGAAACCCGAAAATAAGCCCGTATCGCAACCCCGGAACTTCATCGCGGAGCATGTGCTCTCGATCCCCCGCTCCGGCATCCGTGATTTCTTCGAAATTGTGCAGTCCATGGCCGACGTTATTTCGCTCGGCATTGGTGAGCCCGATTTCGTGACACCCTGGCATATTCGGGAGGCCGCTATTTACGCCCTGGAGCGTGGACGCACGGGGTATACTTCCAACCTCGGCGCGCCCAAGCTGCGCAAAGCCATCGCGAAATATGTTCGCGAGAACTATAACGTCCGCTACGAAGCGCTGACCGAGGTTATCGTTGCCGTCGGCGTCAGCGAAGCGATGGATATCGCGCTGCGCGCCATTCTGAATCCTGGTGACGAGGTACTCTATCATGAACCCTGCTACGTCTCTTACAGCCCCAGCATTGCGCTTGCGCATGGCAAAGCGGTGTCCATCCCTACGCACGTAGAGGACGAGTTCAAGCTGCGCCCGGAAGCACTGCGCGCTGCCATTACGCCACGATCCAAGGCAGTCATTCTGAACTTCCCATGCAATCCCACGGGTGCGGTCATGACGCGAGAGGAGCTGCAGCTCATTGCAGACATCTGCATTGAGCACGACCTGCTGGTGCTGACAGATGAGATTTATTCGGAGCTTACCTACTCCGCAACGCCGCACGTCTCGATTGCGTCCCTGCCGGGAATGCGCGAACGCTGCATTTTCCTCCACGGCTTTTCCAAGGCTTTCGCTATGACCGGCTTCCGCGTGGGTTACGCCTGCGCGCCAGCGGCGCTGACGGAAGCGATGATGCGCATCCATCAGTACAGCATTCTCTGCGCCTCTATCGTAGGCCAGGAAGCAGCCACGGAAGCGCTGGAAAACGGCCAGCCTGCCATGGAGGCCATGCGCGCGCAGTACAAACAGCGCCGCAATTTCATCCACAAGTCCTTCCAGGAAATGGGCCTCCCCTGCTTTGAACCTCAGGGCGCCTTCTATCTCTTCGTCGACATTCGCTCGACTGGGCTGCACTCCCGGGAATTTGCGGTCAAGCTTCTGGAAGAAGAGAAGGTAGCCGTGGTACCAGGCAATGCATTTGGCGTCTGCGGTGAAGGCTTTGTCCGCTGCAGCTACGCTACCGCGTTCGATCAGATTGAGATCGCGATGGAACGAATCGCCAACTTCGTCGCCCGCCACCGCGCCCAGAATCAGCCCGCTTCCGAGCACGTGATAAGTGGAAGCGTCGTTGTCGCAGGTGCCTCACGCTGATGTAATTTCCGCTTCTGATCCTGCACGCTTACTCTCAGGATGAGGAGCGTCTTTGCTCGCAAAATTAACCCCCGCCTTCTCCAGTTGTCTGGTTGAAAAGCGGGGGAAATTGTTTACCTGCACAGCGCCTTCCTCAAAGGGGATGCGCTATAGATGCACATCCCCAAACAGGGTCCAGCGTCACGCTGGTTGGCTGGTTAGTCGCTGAACTGCATGCTGCCCCAGTCGCCGGGCTTAAGCGAAGCTTCACCGGGCAGATCGTTCACCAGACCGGTGTTCTTGTTGGACCAGTAAGTACGTGCCGTATTGATAAGGCCACCTGAATCCGATGAGATGAAGCCTACATCACCGCGGATTTCCAGACCGGGCTCAGGCTTCAGTCCCAGATCGGCCAGAGGAATGGCGGCTTCCACCGTGTAACCCTTGACGGTCCTGGTAATGACAACCCTGGCGCTGTCCAGCACGGCAACTCTGTCGAACTTCACGCTCTGCACGGGCGAACTGTAGGTCTTGGCTGCAGTCTTGGGGGCGGTTGGATCTACCGGCCTGGACAACACCGCAACGGGTTTACCGCCGACTTCGGCGATCAGCAAACGGACATCGCCCGCACCTGCATCACGACGATCCTTCGAGGCAGTGATATTTGTGGCCAGTTGCATGTCCACGGAATCGCCAGACTTGAAGAGTTCGGTCAGATCTTTGCCGGAGTTCAGCATTGGGCTGGCATCCTGCACCTCATAGAAGGCGTAGAGGTTTGTCGCATCATAGGCAAGCTTCACTTCTGCGTTGGAAGAATCACCGGGGTGACCTACCTGCATCTCCGTCAGCTTGGACCAGTCATTCGACTTACCGTCAACATTGATCGGCTTCTCCACGCGCTTGATGACATAGGCTTTCTTCTCCTTGCTGGAAGAAGCGCGCGCAATGTTATCGGCGTCAGCTTTGGCCAGATCAGTGGGAGTTACCTCCAGTTCAGGTCCCTGGAAGCGCTTCAGACTGTCAAGACCCGACATCACCACGGTAAGACCTACGTTACGGCCAATACTCGTACCGATACGGACTTTGCCATCAGACTGAAGCCCGAACCAGCCGCTGAAAGGCTCGCCGCCTTCGGAGAATCCGGCCAGACTGCGCTTTTTCAGGTCTTCAACTTTGGGTGGCAGACCTTCGGTGGGGCGGCGGCAATCATTAAACAGAGCGCCGGCATACAGACCGTCCGAGGTGAAGAAGTAATCTTCGCCCAGGTTTCCCCGTATGGCGAACACCGTACCGATATCGCCCTTCACAAACTGGGCGGTGCCCATAATCTTCAACGGTCCAACAATCAGACCCGGTCGAGCCATCGGAGCGCGGTGCGAGCCATGAACGCTGTGATAAGGATTCGGGTAAGTCCACATCACGCTGTTTGTCTTCAGATCAATACCACGGATACCATCCACACCATTCGTGCGCTGAGTGCCGGCATTGAGCTGGGCCACAGCGCCAGTGCCAGGCAGCGGGACGATATCGCCGCCGCCGGTCAGGGGCAGCGTAGTCGTGCCTTCCTTACCATACTGCGGAGCTCCATCTTTGCTGTAACCGGTTGGGCGATAAGCCGTAATACCATCCGTATAGAACGATAGATCGTCCGAGGACATACGCGTGCCCCAGCCGCCATAGACGTTCAGGCCTGGAACGGGCTTCTTCTTATCCGTGCCAGTGGCAGGAATAAAGGTCAGCTCTTCCTTCTGCATTTTGGCGTCGCCGTTCAGGTCATTCCAGTAAAAGCCGTCATCCACGCTTTTGCCTTCAAAGAGACCGGAAGGTTGCGCCGTTGGCTTGCCACGCTCGTTGGGTACCATGGAAATCACGCGACCCACAGCAGCCACTGGCTGGAAGACATCACCCTTCTCCATCAGAATGACAGCAGGCTCCCACTGGCGATCAGCGGGGACAAACATGTATTCTTTGAGCTGACCGCTGGCCTTGCTGCTGAAACGCTGCGGGTGGGCATGGCTGCCGGTATCGA
>JBGGNE010000279.1:0-3657 GCA_041287705.1 Methylacidiphilales bacterium
CAATGCATGACCGAAACCGCAACAAAGAATGCGCCCGGAAGCAACCCGGATTTCCTCCCCAATAACGATGCGAATTAGTCTGACTCCGCGAACTGATCGGAGAGACGTGCTGCCTTAAGGAGAAATGGAGAACGACGGGAAAACAGACGATCTCACTTCTTCCCCTTCTTCTGTTTCCGCTTTTGCAGATTCGGCCTTTCCCTCATGAAAACAAGGCCTGCTGACTGAGCCCGGGGCGCTGTCAGCAGGCAGTCTGCAAGCACACTACACGTTGAAGCGGAATTCCATCACGTCGCCGTCCTGCACGGTGTAACCTTTGCCTTCGATACGGAGCTTGCCGGCTTCGCGGGCTTTGCCGTAGGTGCCCAGCGCGATCAGATCCTTGAACGCAATGGTTTCCGCCGCGATGAAGCCGCGCTCGAAATCGGAATGAATGACGCCGGCGGCCGCAGGGGCTTTGTCGCCGATGTGGATCGTCCAGGCGCGCGTTTCTTTTTCGCCAGTGGTGAAATAGGTGCGCAGACCAAGCAGATGGTACACTTCGCGAATCAAACCGCCGACGCCGGATTCCGGCACGCCGAGACCGGACAGGTACTCTTTCTGATCTTCTTCCGGCAGATCCATCAGCTCGGATTCGATCTGGGCGGAGATGATGACGGCGGAGGTATTGTGATGTTCCTTCACATACTCGCGCACTTTCTGCACGTAGAGGTTGCTATCGCCCTTGGCAAGATCGCCTTCGGCCACGTTGCACGCAAAGATGGTGGGCTTGGAGGTGAGAAGGAAAAGCGACTTCAGAGTCAGCTCCTCATCAGGAGTCAGGCTCAGGGTAACGGCGGGCTTGCCTGAGTCCAGATGGGGTTCCAGGCGGGCGCACAGGTCGATTTCGGCTTTGGCGACTTTATCGCCGCCGCGGGCTGCCTTGGCCTGGCGATCCACGCGCTTCTGCACGGCGGCCAGATCGGAGAGAATCAGCTCGGTATTGATCGTTTCGATATCGCGAACGGGATCCACGGGCGCCGAGACGTGCTGAAGGATGCTCTCGTCCTCAAAGCAACGCACCACCTGAATGATGGCGTCCACTTCGCGGATGTGAGTCAGGAACTGGTTACCCAGACCTTCACCCTGGCTGGCGCCTTTCACCAGACCGGCAATGTCGACAAGCTCGAACACGGCGGGCACAAGCTTTTGGGATTTGCTCAGGTCCGACAGTGCCTGCAGACGATCGTCGGGCACGACCACGACGCCGCTGTTCGGGTCGATCGTGCAGAAGGGATAATTAGCCGCCTGCGCCTTGCGCGTCCGCGTCACGGCGTTAAAAAGAGTGCTTTTGCCCACATTGGGGAGTCCGACGATGCCAGCTCGCAACATAAGGGCCAGAAATTAGCGAGGCTGTACCTCCTTGACAAGCAGAGAGATATGGAATCGCGACGACACGCTGCATGTGTCTGATGATGATGCCCTTACATGTGGTATGCCTGTCGGGCGGGTAAAAGAGCAAGGCGGAGGGTATAACGAGTGCATCGTCAGCTTTCAGCCTGCTCCCCTTTCGTGCTTTTCGACTGCTTTTCGTGCCTTTCGTGTAAATAGGCGTAGCTTGTGCGGAATAGCTCTGACACCCACATGGTTCGAGAAGGGCGACGCCAATTATCACGAAAGGCACGAAAAGCAGTCGAAAAGCACGAAAAGGGGGAAAGATGCCAAGATGTTACAGGCGACTCGAAAATGCTCCAAATTGGTCCAGTCCCTCTTTTTCACCCCAAAGACCGCGCCCTCTTACTTTGCGCTTTTTGTTTTGTGACATTTGTCTAACTTACCGAGGCCATGAACCTCCTCCTTTCCTGCCCTCTCCTGCGCGAACTGCGCTCGCGCGGACGCGCCAATGAATTTCTGGAGGACGTTCTGGC
The DNA here is from genome assembly GCA_041287705.1 of Methylacidiphilales bacterium. Taxonomy (GTDB): domain Bacteria; phylum Verrucomicrobiota; class Verrucomicrobiia; order Methylacidiphilales; family UBA1321; genus LW23. Next base: position 1,908 of record JBGGNE010000279.1, read on the forward strand.
CAACGTGGGCGATCAGCAAACCGTGCTGCTGCGTCACCGCTCCTTTACGCTGGATGACGCCGGCACCATCCGCCAGATCATGCGCGAGCGCGCCGATCTGCACGATCCCGTGCTGCTGCGCCGCCTGGAGCTGTGCGAACTCATCGGCTTCGATATCCTGGAGGAAGATCTGGCCGCCACCGTGGAGGAAATGTCGACACTGATCGACAAGGCGGTCAGCCGCACCGCCAACCAGTGGATCTACCACGAGGAAGGCGGCGAACTCGTCCCCTATTACCTCTACGCCATCCGCATTGTGGAACTGACCCTGGGCGCGCGCATGCTGGTGCTGGATCTCACCGGGCTGCGCCGCGGCAGGCAGACGAAGATCCAGATCGAAATAACGCAGGACACGCTAACGGGCGGCGCCTCGGTTACCGAGGTGATGGAGGATCACTCCTGCGTGCTGGAGTCCGAGCGGCTGACGGATGTGTACCTGAGCCAGATGGAGGTCTACATCCGCACGCAGTACGCCACGGGCGCGCAGTATCTGGCCCGCCTCCCCTCCTGGCACGAGAAAGCGGTGCCCACGCTGGATGGCGCCGACCAGGTGTTCCGCGTGGTGATGGACGACGCGGTCGATTACGGCCGCGAGGATGCGCAACTGTGGGACGGCGTGTGGATCGCCCTGCCGCTGCATCTGTATCTGCAGGTGTTCGACCTGCGCCGCGCCGAGTACCTTACGCTGCATATCTCCTACCTTACCGAATATAAGTACGATACCTCGCTGGTGGATAAACTGATCCTGCCCCCGGAGCGCAAGTCGATCGTCAACTCTCTGTTGCATCGCTCGGTCAACCCCGGCGAAGATCTCATTACCGGCAAGTCCGGCGGCATCATCATCCTGTGCACGGGCGATCCCGGCACGGGCAAAACGCTGACGGCGGAGGTCTACGCGGAAGCCACGTCGCGCCCGCTCTACGTCGCGCAGTGTTCCCGGCTGGGAACTGATCCGCAGGCGCTGGAGGAAGCGTTCCGCCATATGCTGGACCGCGCCAAACGCTGGAACGCCATCCTGCTGCTGGATGAAGCCGACGTGTATATCCACGAGCGCGGGCATGATCTCACGCAAAACGCCATCGTCGGCGTCTTCCTGCGCCTGCTGGAGTACTATAGCGGCGTCCTCTTCATGACGAGCAATCGCGCCACCATTATAGACGACGCGATTCTCTCCCGCGTGACCGCGCACCTGCGCTACACCCTTCCGGACGCCGACGCCCTGCGCCGCATCTGGGGAGTGCTGTCCGCCCAATACAAGCTCGACGTCCCCCAGCACGTCCTGGACGAAGCCACCGGCGCCTTCCCCCGCATCTCGGGCCGTAGCGTCAAACAGCTCATCCGCCTCTCCAAAATCATCGCCGAAAGCTCCGACCGCCAGGTAGACATGGACATCATCCGCCACGTGGCGCAGTTCCAGGATCTGGAGAAGTAGCCCTTCCCGATAAATGCGTGTATTTTAGTAGAAAAGCAGAGGAAAAGGAACAAGGGGGGAATGAGATAGTAAAGGTTGGTCTAAAATGTCAACGTCATGTCTCCAGACAAAGGGCTTCCCGCTCGCCTCACATCCTGAGCGCTGTAAACGCGCTAATAACATAGCCCAGGGCAACGCCCTGGGATGAAGGAATTCACGGATTCGCGGCCTGTAAGGACGCATTTGATACACCATCCCACCCAGGGCGTCGGCGGACCTGTGCCCTGGGCTATGTTATTA
>JBGGNE010000280.1:0-10540 GCA_041287705.1 Methylacidiphilales bacterium
CGGATCTACCAGCGCTGTTTCTCGCTGGGGACACCGCTTCAATAAAAACGTTTTAGCGTCAACGCCCTCTATTGCCTGCATAAGTGCTCGCTTCAGTATGAAATAACGTTTAACTCACCCAAGCGAAGCCCCTCTCAGCGTACCTGGTCGTTTCAGTGTCATGTTCAACCGCAGTCTGGTGCTGAATTTCGCCTGGACATAGGAATGCGCGAACTTCCTGGACGGCAACTATCGATCGGCTGGCGGAGCAGCGACGGACTGGCGTTCGATCAGATCAACAGGCAGACGCATCTTGGCGACGGGCGATTTCGGCATGGAGGCGCGTTCCAGAATGAGCTCTGCGCCGGCGCGGCCCAGTTCGGGCTTGTTTACCCGCACCGTCGTCAGAGGCGGCGTCATGTCCTGGGCGATCTTTTCATCATCGTAGCCCGTTACGCTTACATCCTCGGGCACGCGCAGTCCGTCCTCCTGCATACAACGTATCATCGTGACGGCGAGTGTATCGTTGACCGCCACTACTGCCGTGTTGGGATTCGGTCCGTCCAGGCGCTCTTTCAGGGCTTTGTACAGATCCACGTGCGAAATGGCGTGGCGAATCACCGATCCCTCGTTTTCTTCCAGACCCAGTTCCCGCAGACCAGCGCGAAAACCCTGAATACGGAGATCGATATTATAATCCTCCCACACATATGCCAGCATGACGATGCGCTTATGGCCCTTCTCCGCCAGGTGCCGCACGAGCTGGACGCCAGCCGAGAAACCATCTGAGACGACGCTGTCGAGAGGCCATTCGGCATTGGAATCCAACAGAAGCAGAGGCGTCTTCAACTTGGAGAAGTTGCGGATGATTTCCGTAGGAAAACGACCCATCAGAATAATGCCGTCCACCTTGCCTGTGCGAAGAAAGTCTGGGATAGGGGAGTTGGCCGTTGCCGCCTCATAACCAGCCAGCAAAAGGTGATAACCCGCCTGCGTCAGCCGGCGCTCCAGACCTCCCATCACTTCCGCGTAGAAGGGATTACCAAAGATTTCCGCGCATGACGGATAGAACAGAAGACCGAAAATTTCCGTCCGCTTCATGCGAAGGTTGCGGCCCGCGGAATTGACGCGGTAACCGACAGCCGTTACGATTTTCAGAATATCCTTGCGCTTCTGGGCGCTCACCCGTCCCTTATTATTCAGGACGTTAGATACAGTGGCAATGGAACAGTTAGCCTGTTTCGCGACTTCGAAGATGGAGAGCCTCTCGGGCATATCGTGCAAGGGTTAGGGGATAGCGGATTGCTGGTTCCGTTAACCATAACGCCGCCCGTGGTAAAATGCGATAACGTTTTACATCATTACAACGAATTTTTGCCATTTAATCATCTTCACGACAGTCGTTTCCCCTGTATCACGAGCACGAAATGCGATAAAGCAAAGGAAGGGCAAGCCGTAATATGCGGAAACGTTTACTCATAAACCGCGCCTTTCTGCTAAATCCGACCGAGGTTAAAGGCTCCCAAATTCCCTAACCTGCCCTTCTCTGAAGCATCGGCCGCAAACGACAACTCACTTATTCTAATGAGCCTCCACAGCTTTCTTCAGCGCTTTGCCAAATTCGCCTGCTCCCCGCAGGTAATGGTCTGTCGGCAATCCATCCAGAGTCAGAAACTGCGTTTCGCCTGCGGGCGGCTGATTGGAGCATTTGAAAATCGCGGTCGCCGGATATTTGGCGATATTACCTGCGAATTGTCCGGATGTGGCGTAGCGGCCCACGGCCCAGGGACTCACAATGTCCGCGGCACGAATCAGCTCGTGCAGCCTCGGATCGGACGCGGCGTCGCGGTTCAGTTCGCGCCATGCGTAGGGAACTCCCAGCATTACTGAATTGCCGCCGTATCTGGCGTCGTTCTTAAGGAAATCCACCAGGCGGGCGCACTCATCCAGCGCAGATGCTCCCGGTAGGCTGGAATGACGAGCAGGAAATCGAGCTCACCCATTACGTCAGCATATTGATAACAAAGGGATTATCGAGATGCCCCATACCGCTCCCCTGAGACGGCGAATACTCAGCAATGACCGCTCCCGCAGGCATCCCGGAATCCGCATGACCCGTGGATGAGGACGTGCCGGTGATGAAAGTCAGCGGCTCAACCGTGCCTGGCGCGTCGGATATCTCCAGGACAGCGGCCACGCCCGGCATCTCATTGCACAGACTCTGCATCTCATTCGTGGAGAGGAGCATCCATGATGTGGAAAGCGCATCCGACTGCGCTGCGGTTGGCGCAACCGCCCATGTGCGTACGGGCGTTCCGACAGCAGGGCGACCCGTACGCGGATCGAGGATATGCGCGCCTTTAACGGACGTGCCGGAAGTGCTTATCGCGGCATTTTCAAGAAAAAGCAACTGCTTGGACGATAGCGAGATACACCAGCCTTCCGATTCTGCTTCCCCGCGGCGGTTGTCCCCATCCTCCGCCGCCGCTGCGCATGCAGGACCGCCGAGCGCCAGAATGCTGCTGCTGCCACCCGCCAGCAGAAGGGCGCGCGTTATATCCCAGTCCTGGAGCTCTTCTGCCATCACATCCAGAGCGTAGCCCTTACCAATGGCCCCCAGATCAAGGTGAACAGGCTCCGCATATGCAGGACCATCGCAGTAAAGCGTCAGCGTGTCGGGATCCAGCGAAAGCGTGGCGCGAGGTGCCTGCGATTCGGGAGACTGCGAAGGCTGTTGCGGCGACTGAGCCAATAGCAATAGCGGCCGCGAGTCATCCGACGTATTTCGCAGACGATCCATCTGAGCGCCGAGCGTCGGATCAAACGCGCCGCCCGTACGCTGCATCATCTCCAGCGCGATATGCAGGCAGGCTGCGGTGTGCGCATGCAGCCTCAGTGATTGACCGGGCTGCAGCGTACGGATCCTCGACACATCGCTCGTTTCGATAAACCGGCTGAGCTGCGCCTCGATCTGGTGCGCGGTGGCGAAGACTGCCTGGGCGGCCTGCGCAGCGAGCTCCGCATCGTCATGCACCAGACGAAGCTCGAAGATGGTCGCCATAATGTTATCCCTAAAGATATGAGGCCGCGGCGGTAGAGCGGCAGACGAGGACATTGAAGCTGGCGTTGGTGACAGGGAAGCCATGAGCAGAATGAGCGGAGAGCAGTGGGACGCAATACGGTTAATCGTTTTGTCACATTAGACGGAGACAGCTCTCACGTCAATTTCCGCCCTTGGATTTCTGAGCCTTTCCGACTTCAACGACTTCCACCACCGGCAGCCAACAGGTCACCACCACGCTAACCAAGCTCAGGGTCCGCGGCTCTGGCCAGTATGTAGACGCGGTGTGACAGCATGCTGGTGACAGCCACCGCCTTACCGTCCTCGACGCACGACCACGCGCCCAGCAATTCCGGGAATTGCTCGATCGTGCCGTCTCCTTCATGCCATACCTCGCCTTTGCTGGAGATCTGCCAGCTCGACTCCTTGTCCAGCAGGACATTGGCGCCTGCAACGCGGCTCTGCTGGCGGATAAACACCGCGCCAAAGACATCCGCATGAAGCTGCCAGCATCCCTCCGAGTCGATTGCGGCCAGCGCGCCATTCTGCATCAGACCCATGCGGGGCGGCGTGACGAATAAGCCGCCCAGGCCGCGAAAGCCGCCCGCCACCTTGACAATACGCACCCGCGAATGCGCGAAGCTCAGCCCCGCCAGCCGTGGATTAAGCCATGGATCGGCCTCGATACGCTCCAGCACGTCGGCCAGCGCCGGGCCGTGTCGCCATTCCTCCAGACTCTTCAGACCCAGCAACTTGCGAGCCATGGGTTCCGGCAGTCTTCGCACTGCCTCCAGCGCTCCGGCCCGGTAATGTGCGCATCCTGCGCGCCAGGCCGCTACTTTGCCGGCTTCCAGAAACTGCGCCACATTCTCGCACTTCGGCCCCAGCTCCATCATCAGCAGCAGCCACTCGTCGGCACGCGCGCCGGTTACTTCGCTGATGTTATAGATGGCGTTGGTCACTGCCGCCGCCATTACGCCCGCGTCTTCGGCCACCAGATTAGCCACTGCCATCAGAAGCTCCGCCCAGCCCACCTGCGCCAGCGTATTGCGCGCACCGGGCCCCAGCAGATCGCGCGAAGTCAAATCCAGCGCCATCGTGTAAAGCACCTCCGCCACCTCAAAGACGCGCTGGGGGTGCCCGCACTCTCCGCTTTCACGCAAATCCACTTCCGCAACGGCATCGACCAAAGGCCCCAGCACCTGCGTCAGTACGGTGCGAAAATCCTGATCCTCCAGTTGCGGCCGCATCATCCGCTGCTGCAGATATTGCGCGTTCAGGGCGTCCCGGTTCTCCTGCAAAAACTGTACAAAGAGGCCGGGACTGGCGGTAGCGGCGGCGGCATCATCCATAACGTAGATAGGTTACGGCGTTGCGTTTGTACCTTGTACCACGCTAAATTGCGTATCTGGCATGTTCAAAATGGCCCGTAGCCAAGGCATGACGAAGGAGAATATTAAAGCTAATATTCGACTGAGGAGCAACGCGGGCGGCGGGTTATTTTCAACATGCCAGATGCGTAAGTTAGCGTGGTACATGGTACTAATGCTTCATCTGCAGCCAGCGCATGTAATTCGTATAGCGCTGGTGAAAGTATTTCATCTTCAGAATATCATCAAACTGATGACCATATAACTTACGCCCGGAAGCCCATTCGCCGAGGGTTCGCTCAATCTTGGCCAGTTGCGCGCGCACCTGCACTTCGGTCATGCCCTCCAGGCCGGCGTCAAATTCCTTCTCCATGGCCGCCACGGGATCCTTGCGATCCATATCCAGCCGGTCGTACTCCTGGCAGGAGACATCAAAGATGCGGCGCAGCCAGGCCACGCGATCCAGGCGGTATACGGCATGTTCGGGCTGATTGAAGAACGCCGCGTCCAGATCCGGCGCCAGCTTATCGTGCAGCACGAAGGGGAGCATCTGCCGCATGTCCTCCAGCGAGACCTGCTGACCGCCGCGGAAATAGGCCATCGCCTTCACAAATACCAGGATGGTCATCAGCGACCGCACCGAGAAGCCGTTCTTCGTATGCGCGCCCAGCTCCTTCATCTTGTCCTTGCCGGTATCCTGCGAAGCGACCACGTGGTACTCCATTCCCGCCAGCTTGATGGTATCCTTGGTCTTATACTCGATCTGATCCGCGCCGTGTTCGCAGAACTCAAACTGGCTGGCAAAGAATTCCAGCCTGCGGCGAATCTCATTCGGCACCTTGATGGCCAGGATTTCGTCGTTCACCTGATCCAGCTCTTCTGCCGTAAAGATGATTTGCTGGGGCAGAATCTGTTCCGGTTTTACGCCCGTTTCCACACGCTGCAAAAGCTCGCGCAGGAAGCGGTTGTTGAAGTGCAGCGCCTTTACCACCACGTCGATACGATCGCGCAGCGCCTCAATCACCTGGTACGTGCCTCCGCCCGCATCGTCGTTTGCGGTAAGGTACCAGGCCGCGTCCGGGCATTCATAAATCTGATCCAGCAGCTCCGCGTAATTGTCACCCATGATGGTGAGCAGCGCGGACTGCGTACGGGTGGGAATACGATTGTATTCATCGATAATCTTGATGCGCATGCCCAGCCATTTGCGCCAGGCGATGCGAATATCCTCCATGCTCTTCGCGTTGACCATGTCGCTGGGCAGGGGATTGCCGAGCAGATCCGCAATGGTCATCTGAGGCTGGCCATGCTGAATGGCGCGCTTCAGCTCCTGAATCGTGTAACCGGAGATTAGCCCCATGAGCACGGCACTGGCAGTTTTACCGCGACCAGGACCGCCAACCAGCAGACAGCGCTTGCGCACCGCCAGATTCAGCAACGGCAGCAGAACGAAACTGGAGTAGCTCTGGCCGGTAGGCAGCCTCAGCTGACACTTCGTATCGCCAAACGTAAACGTCTGCGGCGGGGTATCGTTGTACTCAATGTCGTAGAACGGACTGATAATACCCTGGTTAACCATCCAGAAGTAGGCCTGTCGCAGCTTCTCATCGAGACCCGTGGCAGCTGCTGCGCCTTCCTGGCCCGGCACCTCCGCAGGGCCCCGGTAGATGTCGGCAACGTCGAAGCCCTTTTTCTGTGGCGCCGCAACGGGGTTAGTGGGCGACTGCGGAACTTTTTGAAAAGAAGAGAAAAGCGAGCCGTAGGCCATGGGGAAAGTTTCCTCCTGTCACCTTACAAAGGTTACGATCCACCGAAAAGAAGAAAAGAGCCTGACCTTTATTCTTTAACGACGAGCTGAAGATAATAAGCAGAGGAGCGGATCGGTATTTACCAGTAAACCTCAGTTTGTTGTTTTATGCTAATTAACCCACTTCCGGGCATCTTCGGCGCTTATTTTCTGTGCTTTATTAAAGTAGCTCCACTTACGCAAAAACGGCTGAGCATCACCACTATCGCGACACCATTCGATTAATCGGCCGTTTTTTGCAAAGATATATTGGGGAGGACCAGCGGGAAGAGCCAGATAGGGCGGATTGAATACGCCGGTAACCACAATGTAGTCTTTAACATCCTCTACAAAGGTTTCTATCTTGTAAATGTCGGCAGGATGCTTTGTATCAAGAAAATCCGTCAGCGTAGCGATACCTTTGGCAGGAGAAACAGCATTGGTGTATCGCACCTCCTGAAACACGCATGAGGCAGGAAGCACGACAAGAATAATAATAGAAAAGAGAATACTTTGAAGACTCACCACTGCATAGCTTAGTGGATATGTATAATTAATGCGAACCTATTCTGTTGAGCATCCGCTTTGCGCCCGGATATTTCTTTGCGCTCCGTCGTTCATGGCGTATATATGGCGAAGGAGAATCGCCGGTAAAACTTCGCACCCCGACCACTGCCATGAAGGCTGCCCTTAACCGCATGCATTTTCCAGTGACCACGCTTGGGTTTGGGCGGCGGGTAGGAGTCTGGCTGCAGGGATGCTCCATTCGTTGCCCAGGCTGCGTCAGCCGCGACACATGGGATGCGGATCCTCGCTATCTTATTGATCTGGAAGAAATTACCGCAACCTGGGCGCAATGGCAGCCGCAGGCTGACGGCCTCACCATCTCCGGCGGCGAACCTTTTGATCAGCCTGACGTTCTGCTGGAATTGCTGAAGGCCTGGCGTCAGACGCACACCGGCGACACGCTTGTTTTCAGCGGCTATCCTCTGGAACATCTCCGCAAGCAATACCCGGCGCAGCTTGAAGCGCTGGACGTGCTGGTTTCCGATCCCTACATTGCAGGCGCAGGCGATACCCTGTCGCTTCGCGGCTCTGACAATCAGCGGGTAACGCTGGCATCCGAGCTGGGACACAGCCGCTACCCGCACAACATCAATACTTTACCCTGGTCGCCCGACCGTCGCCGCCTGGATGTGGTGCTTCTGGGCGACGATCTGTGGATGGCCGGAATTCCGCGTCGCGGCGAAATCGCCCGTCTGCAGGCGCTGCTTCAGGAACGCGGCCTCGCCTGCTCCACCAGCCAGCATCCCCCCGTACGCGCATGAGCCTCACTCCTTCACAACTGGCCGCTCAACCTCAACAGCCGCAGCAGCAGGCACATTTACCGTTGCCCCGGCCCGGGAAAGCTTCCGCGGGCGGCAGGGTCAAACGATGTCCTTCTTGCGGGCTGGCGAGCGGCGTTGACGCCTTTTTCTGTCCGCAATGCGGCGCGGATATTTCGCTGGAGCGCTCCGAGCCGGTTGCCACCGCAGAGCCCGCACCGCAGCCCCATCCGCAGGCTGCTGTCGAGCAAGCACCTCTGACACCTGGAGCTGCCGAAGCGCCGCCCCTCGCCTCGCCCATAGCAGCGGGCGCGCAAGGCGAAGCGTCTCCGGAAGCGCCTAAAGCCAGGACAGCGAATCCGGTCGAGCTGGACAAACTGCGTGCTGCCGCAGCGGCTGCTATTCCGAATCCGCCAGTGCGCGACTCTGCCGCGCCTGGTCTTTCACCTGCCGCGGCAGCCCCCACAGTCCCGCCCGGCGCGACACGCCAGCAACCGGCCAGTGTGGCCTGTCCGCAGTGCTCGCATGAGAATCCATCGTACGCCTTCCTGTGTATCTCCTGCGGGGCGGACATGAGTCTCGCCAAACCACCCGCAGCGGCAGCACCGGTCGCAGCCGCAGCCACCATGCCGCCGTCCCAGGCTCCTACGCTGGACCGCACGCGCCGCGTTCCGCCGCCCATCCCTGGTACGCTGGCTAAATCCGCCGCCGCGCATGCCTCGGGTGCCCCGCCGCGACTGCAACTGCTGATCGGCAACAAGAACTTCGACTGCCACGACGGCGATATTCTGGGCCGCGCGGGAACGCTGGCCAGCGATCTCTTCGCGCCGTTTGGCACCGTATCGCGCCAGCACGCCAGCATCATTCTCCAGGGAAACCGCTGGTACATCGTGCCCAGCCCCTCAGGCCACAACGCCACGCGCCTGGACGGCCAGGAACTGCGCCGCGGCGAACCCACTCCCCTGACCGGCGAACACACGCTGGGACTCTCCACCAAGTGCGAGGTGAAGCTGCGCGTCGTGCCGGGTTAAAGCGCGAGCGCGTGTGTCAGCATGGCAGCTTCAGGAGAGACGATACCTACGGAAGAAACCCGTCTTCACTCAACCTTCATCATTCTCTTTAGATTTAACTCTGTCCTTATTGGCCGTATAGATAACGTAATTCCACGGCCTGGGCTTTAGCGCTTTCAGTTGCGGGACGATCCAGGTGTTGGAGTGTTGCGAGGCCAGGCTTAGCAGGTACATCGCTACTTCCGGCTTATATGGTTTGATCTGCGTGTAGGGCCATGGAGTCTGGCCGGCCAGATAGGGAAGCAGGAACTGCATGGCGGCGCCGGTTTTCTCGGTCACTTCTTCATCATTATGCCAGATGTCAATATCGACGCTCTTGGCCATTTCGATGATGCAGATGTGGCCCAGCAGATTGAAACAGGAGTAGGACATGCTGAGCGTGCGGGAAAGCTCATGCGGCTGGCGACCGTCGGGTTGAATGTGGCTGAGGATGCGCTTGAGACTGGTCGTTTCGATGAGCTTTTTGGCCACGTCCTTACGGTCCGCGTACAGAGCAAAAGCGATAACCTGGGCGTCGTACCAGGTACCGTGATTATTGTGCTCCTTTGCTTCCTTCTTGCCGTGTTCGCTGTTAAGGAGCCAGTCCACGTACCGGCTGAACCATTTCTTTAAGCCCTTGTCATTCTCTTCCGGCCATACACTGGAGGGCAGATGCAACATGGCATCCAGAATGAAGACAAAGCCAACCGTATCGATGATGCCGATGCCGCGCCCCTTGCATACGCCACGAATGCCCTGGCCATACTCCAGGTTAGGGTTCATGCATGTGTCATGATGCAGAAACCAGGTGTGCAAAACGGAAGCGGCCTTCTCGGCGTGTGGCGCGGAGTCTGCCGCAACCGAGTAAGCCGTCAGTACATTGACGCTATCAATCAACTGCTCTATTTTGGCCCGGTCCGTCTCCAGAGACTCCGGGTTTACCTCGCCATCACGGCGGATGTAGGGAAGGCCATCCTTTTTGGAGGGATCCGGCCACCAGTAGGGGGCGAAACTGAAGTAATCGTGAGGATCCTCGCTGGGACTGGGTATCGTTTTATCCACCACAGTAAGCGGTGGCGCCTTGAGATACTCGTCCGCTCTTGCCTTTAGCTGAGCCATCGCTGCCTCGTCAGCTAACATCTTCTGTTTGAAGGCCTTCCAGGATTCGCGGGTAGTCAGGAGGTTCATAGTCGGGGCAACCGGCACTATGACATCTCCTGATGGTCAATGCCAGCGCTAACGTTTTTCCCTGTCTTTATCCTTGTCCTTATCACGGGTGCGATCGCCCTCGGGCGGGGGCGGCACAGCGTTCTTAAGTGGCTCCAGCTGAGCGTTATCGATGGAAAACGGATCTTCCAGCAGAATCTGCCTGCCTTCTCCCACATAAATCAGATCCCAGTCCAGCATATAGGGGAGTTTCTTCTCCGCAATAATGTGCATGGCACGGCTGCGAACTGCCGCGCGGGTGTCGGCGGGCGGCAGCATCGCGTGATCCCGCGACGCCTGGGCAGCGGCGTCTGCCGGCGCGCCAGTCAGCGACTTCAGCCCAAGACTTTCCAGCGAGAAGCCCTCGAAGCTGGAGATGAGCGAGCGCTCCGGGTTCAAATGATGATACTCAAGATCCAGGCTTTCGATCCAAGGGTCGCGCCACGATTTCTCCTCCGCCTCAATGAACGAGGTGAGCAGAAAGCGCTTGGTGATCCAGTCCAGGCGACCAATGAGTGCTGCGCCATCGCCGGGGTTGTTCAGCTCCGCCCGCAGGCTTTGCAGCGTGGATTCCCAGGCATCCAGCGTCCAGTGCGCGTCGGAGTCCAGATCAATGACGCCGGACCGGGCCGCAGCCAGAAAGGCCTCCTGTACGTCCAGTGCGCTGCGTTCCGTTCCATCAAGAAGCTCCACATTCCAGGGCCCCTCCGGGTGATGGGACAACTGCCGCATTGAGCGCACGGGATCGACAAGCGCCAGCTTGG
>JBGGNE010000281.1:0-14971 GCA_041287705.1 Methylacidiphilales bacterium
CGATGCAGAATGGGAAAGACAGGGGATTTCACCACGAAGGTTCAAAGAGGATACCAAGGGGGGGACCAAGAAGAGGCGGAAGGAAATGGGTAATATAGTGTTAAGAAAATCTTGATGCTTTTTTAGCACCACTCCTGCGAAAAGCCCAGTCAAGGACTATCGAGCTGCTCAAGGACGCTGTTCAGCTCGCCTTCGACTCTATTACTTCAAAGGACGCTAGAACAGAGACTTCCGATATGCGCCCGGGCTGATTCCCGCCAGGCGCGTGAACTCCCGGTTGAAGTAGTACGCGTCCGCAAAGCCCAGCGCTTCGGCTATCGTATCCAGAGTGTCGTCCGTCGTGCGGAGCAGGCGGCGCGCTTCGGCCAGGCGCAGGTGGCGGGTGTAGTGATGCAGCGGCGCACCCGTGGCTTCGTGGACGTGCCGGCGCAGACTGCTCAGGCTCAGGCCGAGCTGTTTCGCCAGCACGGGATAGGAGCCTGCGTGATACCGGCGCACGGCCGCGAATTCCGCCAGAGCAGCAAGCACGGGCTGATGCCGCGCGGTCTCCGGGTGGCGCCGGATTTCCCAGAGCTCCCAGAGCAGAAGCTCCAGCGCCGCGCGGGCTTTGTTCGCAGGCGCGGAGCCATGCGCCGCGGCGTTCCCGTGCATCCAGCCCAGAATATCGTCCAGGCGCGTGGAGAACTCCGCCCGCCGATGCGCGGGGCACGGGGTCGGCTGGGCAGCGATGAGCCCGGCCCTCAGCCAGCTCTGGCAAAGCGCCCCGCTAAACGCCACGTAGCGGTGGCTCCACGTTTCCTGCGGCTGCCCCGTTGTCAGCCGAATGAGCGGCCCGGGATAGTGAAACCAGAAACAGGGCGCCGCCAGCAGATGCTCCGCGTCATCGTACCGCAGAAGCACACTGCCTCTGCTGGCAAACTGCAGGCTGTGATAGCCGTCAAAACGCTTCTGCATGCACGCATCGCAGTGCGGCATGTGCGAGCCGTGCAGCATCCGGAAATCATGGCGAAGACTCATGGCTCGTGGCTAAGTGGCTAAGCGTACGGCAGGTTGAGCAGAAAACACAAAAAGCAGGTCATTCCGTCCATTGGAGAGAAGGCGTCACGGTGCTAATTCTGGTTACATGATGAATAGCTCCACCATTGAGTTGTTGCAAGATTCCAAAAGCTGGCTGGCCGAAGCCCCGGCTTACGAGATCACCCCGGATATGGTTAAACAGTACAATGAGCAGGGATACCTTATCCTGCGCGGCATGGTTCCGCCGGAGGTGGCGGGGCAGCTGCACGCCGATGTCATGCATATCATGAACATCATCGGCCTGGGCCGCACCAAGCTCCGCCAGACCATGGAATACCGCAAAGACTCCGCGCTGGCCGCTTATATTCACAGCGCCCGGCTGCGCGACGCCGTTGCCGCGCTCGTCGGCTCGGCTCACCTCTATCTCCCCTTTACCGCAGTGAAAAGCGCGGATGGCGGCGGCCAGTTTCACTTTCATCAGGATGGCAACTACACGCCGATTGTGCGCGGGCGCGGCATTAATATGTGGATGGCGCTGGTGCCGATGCGCGACGAAAACGGCGGGCTGCGCGTTGTCCCCGGCTCGCACGCCGGCGGTCGCGTCAGGGCGGAGAACGCGGGCGACGGCGATTCGCACCTGAAGGTGAGCGATTACCCGACCCAGAGCGTGCTGATGGAGATGGAACCGGGCGATGTGGTGGCTTTCGATCGCTGGACGATCCACGGATCCGGAGCCAACCGCACAGGCGGGCATCGGCTGGCTTATGCGGTTCAGTTTCACACCACTGATGCGGTGGCTCTGGTCAATGGCGAAGAACAGGTGCTGGTGGAAAAACCGCGCTGGACGGATATCTGGGGAGTCGATGAAATTGCGTCGCGCAATGCTGGATCACGCGATGGCCATTGATATTTGCACGATGTAGGTTATTGTGTCGCCGCGATTTGCAATACATATGGGCGATATTTTGCCCCGCGGCGGCACAAAACCTTTTACACCGCAGTATGTAACAACTCAGGGATTACTTTATCCTTAAAGGAGTTGGGATTAATCCTGAAAAGATTGCTTTTCGCTACGAAAGGGTTGACACCCGGTAATGGTCTGCTCTAGCCTCACCGAACTGTCCCCCACGCGTTTAACCCCGATCTACACTATGCTTAAAAAGACGCTTCTCATGTTGGCAGGTTCACTTTTAATGGGAGCAGTCTTTGCAGGTGCAGCGCCCGACGATGGCAGGCCGCGACGTCAGAGCGTGGATACGGGCCCGTGGAAGCTCGACATTGTTACGACGACGTTTTTTATTGGTCAGGGCTCCAGTGGTTACAACAGCACGACCAATTACGCCAGCGCCTGGGATAAAGCCTGGACCCAGAATTACGGCGGGATGGATGATCCCAACAAGCGCTCCGGCTACATGCCGACCAATTTTGCCGTTACCCTGAATCCCTTTTATTGCGCGCTCCCCTTCAACGACGTAGCGCACCCGGAGCTGGCCAAGCGGATGCCCTGGTACAAGACCCCGAAGGAAGGCGAACGTTACGTCAGCCAGTGCAAAGGCCGCTGGATTCAGATCAAAAGCCGCGCCACCGGTAAAATGGCTTACGCTCAGTGGGAAGATGTCGGCCCGTTCCGTACCGACCACGTTGACTATGTTTTCGGCAACGACCGCCCCACGATTCACAGCTGCGCCGGTCTCGACGTTTCTCCCGCAGTGAAAGATTACCTGGGCCTGAAGGGCCTCGACAAGTGCGACTGGCGATTCATTGAAGCGGCAGCAGTTCCCGATGGTCCCTGGCTGAAGTGCGGTGAGCTGGCGCTGATTATGCGCGCTCTCAAGTCTCAGGGCGGCGCAAACAAAGCCCCCACACTCAAGCTTCTCGTCCCCGGCGGCGCCCAGCGCACTGAAAGCACGACTGGCGTCGGCCAGAAGAAAGTTGCCAGCGACAAGATGTAAGTTACCGCCGGTCTGGCAGGCCCGGCCGGTTTAAAGCAAGATAAGAGTAAGATTGAACTTCGCAGAAACGCGCCAGCCAGCTTTACGTTCCTCATGGATTATCCACAACGTCTGGCGCAAATGCAGTCCGTGGATGCCACGCTTCGTAAAGAGCTGTGGTTTGAGGCAGGCAAGTGGAAGACGCTGGTCCAGCTATGGCCCAGCCCGGAGGCTCCCACGTGCGCCATGCTTCAGCTGTACAAAGACGGCTGGCATAATGAAGACACGTGCGGCGTGCACATCGAAACGTGGCTGCTCGACGGCCCCGTGGAGAATCAGAAAGTTCCCGTGCTGATGCATGTTCTGCATCGCAAAACGTTTCCCGGCGGCCAGAATGCCGACGCCCTCAGCAAGCCGCTGCTGGAAGACGCTGAAGTGCAGAAGCTGGTGAAGAGCTGGCGCGGTTACAAGGCCGGCAAAGGTGGCATGACTCCGTTCCGCGCCAACAAAGCGCTGAAAGAAGATTCCGTCGTTCAGGATCTGGTCACCGAACTGAATAAAGTCCAGGCCATCGGCATGTACGTCGATCGCTATCTCGCGGCGATCTGAGGAGAGAAGAAGAATTGGATGGCATGGACGGCCATGTGGCCGGATATGTGCTATGTTAGGGGAATCTCAATAATGACAGTGTTTCTATTATTCCCAAGTATCATAACATTCACTATCCATACCCATGTCTTTAGAAAAATATCTTCCTACCGATCCAGACGCAGCGGCAGCACCTACCACTAACCGTACCAAACTCTGGGTTATGCTGTTTATCATCGCATTCATCATCAGCATGATCCTGCTCCGCATCTACGGCGCCCTGGATAAATCGCCGCTGATGGAACCTGTCAGCCCGCAGAACAAACCTGCGGCCAACGTCGCCTTACCTGCGACGAACGCTCCCTGACAGATAGCGGGCACATCCGGTAATGCGGCTCAGGTCCGGAGAGTGGTGAAGAGCGTCCCTTCAGGGTGGAAAGGGCGCTCCTTCTGCTGTTAAACGCGGAATGCAACGCGCTCTTGCTACGATGGCACATTTGAGGTACCTGTCTGGTATGCGTTAAAAAATACGCGCCATACAACGTCATCAACAACATCGTAACAATAAATGAAAACAACCGTTCATTCCCTGCCGCTGTCCCTGCTGCTCTTGCTCCTGCTGCCGATGCTTGCGATTGCCGCGCGCCCCATCGAAGAAATGCCGATGTACGGCGGCGAACACGAGCCAACCGTTGACCGAAATCCCGGCTTAAGCAAGGACGCTGCCAACCGGGGATGGAAGCTCTATAACGAAGGCGACCTGGACACCGCAATGAAGCGGTTCAATCAGGCCTGGATGTTTGATCGCGAAAACGCTGAAGTTTACTGGGGATTCGGCCTGGTGATGGGACAGCGCGCGCGCAAGGAGGACACGAAAAAGAACCTCGAGGAATCGATCCGCTTCCTGAAAATGGCGGTCGATAAGGACAAACAGAACGGAAAGATCCTCGGAGACCTGGCTTTTTCCCACACCATCATGGGTTACTACCTGGAATCCAATAAGGAGGACGGGAAGGACAATTTTGAGAAAGCACGAGAGTTGTATCCGGCAGCCTACAAGCTGAACCCGGAATTTCCCCCGATAGTCGCCAACTGGTCCGTGTTTTACTTCTACACAAAGGACTACGATTCCGCCCGTAAGAAAGCTGACGAAGCGACGAAGATGGGATACAAATTCAGTCCCGACTATTTGCAGGATCTGGAGAGCAAATCCAAATAGGAGTCTCGGGAAAATAAACTATGCAACTTGAGTCGTCGATTTTGAGATGAGGACCGGAATTCCAACGCTGCTCTCGTTCAAAAGCGGCGGCTCAAGTTGTGCTGGTTATTTTCCGGAGACTCCATAGAGAGCAAAACGCCTGATCCTACGAGAATGAATGGGGATTAACCACGAAGACTTAAAGGTACAAAGAGGAGACCAGGAGGATACTGGATTTCTAAGAAATGAGGCAACCAACGCAGACGGCATGCCAGTATGTCGCGGCGTTTGGAAAACAGGTCCTGTGCAGCCTCTTGGTATTCACAGCCACATCGAAGTGGAATGGCTTCTCCTTATCCGTCAGGACGTTTCAAGACAAGGTCCCGCGCCTCCATGTCCTGTCCTCAGCGGCCTCGGAAACTGTTCCCTGATGAGGGTGGAAAGTGTTGCAAGGTGAGATTGCTGAAAAACCACAGAGCTTCCGAACTACAACACGACGCTACTTCTGGCCTGGCGGATGAAGGGCTTTCTCGGGTGAGTTTTTCAGCGCTTCGGGTTCGGGTTTGGTCTTTTGCTTGTTTGCCTGCACGGTGGCGGGATCATCCAGGCCTTCGATGTCGGCGTCGGGGGTTGCTTCGCGTTCGGAGGAGACGGAGCCGGCGACGTCGAGCTTGCGGACAGGCGCTCTGTTCTGCATCAGCGAGCCTTTTTCCTTGGCGAACACATAGGTCATTTCGGCACCGAGCAGCAGGATCTGGCTGGAGAAATAGACCCAGATCAGGATAATGATCAGCGATCCCGCCGCGCCGTACGTGGAGCTTACACTGCTGTTGGCCAGGTAGAGACCGATACCGAATTTACTGAACGTGAAAAGAATAGACGCCACGGACGCGCCAAGCCACACGTCGCTCCAGAGCACGCGGCGATCCGGTATGATTTTGTAAATGCTGGCGAAGAGCGCGAGCACGGAAATGTATGAAACGCTGAGTTCCGCAATACGCATCAGAGAGAAAATACCCGGGAAGTTCGCGTGAATAAACTGCCCTACCGCGGAAACCGAGGCGCTGATGACGAGTGAAATGAGCAGAATCAATCCGATACCAAACACCATCAGGAAGGAGGTAAAGCGCTGCCACAGGAAACCAAACACCGTGGCGTTTTTGGCGGCCGGCACGCGCCAGATGATGTTCATGTCCGCCTGCAGCTCCAGAAAGACACCCGAGCCGCCGAACAGCAGCGTGGCAATACCGACCAGCGTGGCGATGGTGGACTGGCCAGGCTTGTTGGCGCTGTCGATCATGCCCTGAATCGCTTTGACGGCAGTGTTTCCCACCGTTCCTTCGATGTGAAAGAACAGCTCCTTCTGCGCGGCTTCCTTGCCGAAGAAGGCGCCGGCTACCGCTATCGCGATAATCAGCATGCCGGGGATGGAGAAGATCGTGTAATAAGCCAGGGCCGCCGCCATGCGCGGGCCGTTATCTTCGTAGAATCGCAGCACCGACAGGTACATGAGTCTGAAGAACGAAACCGCGTGTTCGGTAGCCATAGAGCGTATAGAGGTGACAGGGGCGTTCCAGGGGGAAGCCTTTGGTTCTCTCGCCAGTTTTTGGGATAATTCGCTGCTACTTGGCATGGCGGGGTAGTATCGATAATAGACACGTCAGCCGATGCGCGGCTGCGTGATGATATTGGGATGAAAAGAGGTTCAGGGATCGACTGCGCGCACCAGGAAGTTGGTGGCGACCATAGAGTAGGGGAGCCAGCCGGTTTCACCGTGGATACCCCACTTTTTCCATTGGTCACTGCCTTTTACTACGCGCAGGCGCACGGAGCGATCTGTGGTGCCATTAGGGAACGTATGAGGCCCTACATCAAGCACAATCGCCAAGCGTGCTTTCGTCTTCAGGTCATACAAAATAGTATCGCGGTCGACATTGTAGCTGTAAGCTGGCATCCAGGTGGAACCCGGCTTAAGCGCAATCCAGAGCACCGCCAGAAGCACCACGCTGAGGAGAACGGCCACCTGCCAGGCGGCGATGCGCGGCGGGGCCGAAGCGCGGGAAGCCGTCGCCGAGGAGGCAACCGCGTCGGGCTTGGGCTGGGAAAGGCTGGATCCGTTTGGGGACATCCGGGTAATGTGCACGCGTATGGGGCGTCCTTCAACCCTGAAGATGGATCAATTGCCTCTTTTTCAAATGCTGGCAATGATTCAGCCGGGTTAGCTTCGGGAGATTGTCTGGCCATGGCGACCGGGTTTTGAGATAGATTCTGGCATCATGTCCACCGACCCTTCCGCCACGCCTGATCCCGTTGATACGGATGTGGATGGGGAAATTGCGGAAGATTATGGCCCTCTGCTGCGCCTGCTGACCGTGGCGGAGTCGCTGCTGCCCTGGATGTTTACCGTCGCGCTCTGCAGCTTTGTCGTGCTCTACACCTTCGTTCCGCAGGTGGGTACCAACGATATGGGCTGGCACATTACGCAGGGACGCTGGATGTGGGCGAACGGTGCCGCACTTGGTACGGACATTTTTAATTACCCCAACGCGGGGAATCCTCTTGTTAATGAGTACCCGCTTTTTCAGCTGATCATCGCCTGCGTCTACCATTATGCGGAGACGGGGCCCGCGCTGTTAAACGCCGTCTGCTGGGTTGGGCTCTTCGGCTGGATCTGCATCGTGGCGATCCGTCTGAAGGGGTTCGGCGCCATCATGGCCACGCTGTTGCTTTCGATAATCGTGATGAGCCTGGGCCGGCTGGTGCTGCGGCCGGAGCTGATGACTTACTTTGGCGTGCTCTTCTTTATGCTGTGGCTGCTGCGATATGCGGGCGGCCGCGCACCGAAGTCATGGCTGGAGTTCTGGCCGCTGGCGGCCGTGCAGGTGGCGTGGATCAACTGCCACAGTGGATTTATTGTGGGACTGGCCATTCTGGGATTCTTCGCTGCCGAGATGCTGATTCGCGAAGTGATGGCGTTGCGTAAGAATGGCTCGGGACTTTCGTGGGTGCAGGCGGTGCGCGCGTCGCATCTTGGCACGTGGACAGGCGGGGTGTTGCTGGTAGGCGCGGCGTGTCTCATCAATCCCTACGGGCTGAAGCGGCTTCTGTTGCCTTTCTATCATCACGACAGCTTTGTCATTAAGGTCTACGCGACGGAAATGCAGCCGCTGCCCTGGGATATGTCGGATCCGCTGGTGGCGGCCATGGCGGTAGGGCTGGGGCTGGTAGTTCTGGGCTACGCCCTGTATCGCGGGCAGGGGAGCTACGCGTTTCTGCTGCTGGTGCTGCTGATGGCGTGGCAGGCGATGGATGCCCGGCGTCATGTGGCCCTGGCGGGATTCATGATGCCCGGCGCGCTGCTGAGCGTGGTCGTGATGGGCTCTCCCTGGGCGGCCCTGACCGGCACTGCCGCGCGGGTGGGAAGCGCCATGGCTCTGGCTGTCGTGTTTTCGCTGACGCTGCTGAGTGTGCAGGGCGAATCCGGTGTGCCCGCCGCCCGATGGGAAGCGCTGAAGAACGGCCACTACCTGATGCCCTACGCCGCGACCGACTGGATGCGGCGGCCCGACGTGGCCCTGGATGGCCGCATGATCCACCGCACGGAAATCGGCGGCTGGCTGCAGTACCACGGCTTCGGCCAGGGCCAGACCTTCTGCGATACGGGCTTCGGCAAATTCCCCTCGGGTATCGTCCACCTCAGCGGCCTGCTTGCCGATCGACCCGACTGGCTGCCGGCAGCTCTGGAACGCTACAAGCCGGATATCGCGGTCGTCGCCGCCATGTCATTCGAGTGGCCCGCTCACCTGAAAGCGGCGGGGTGGCGCCTGGTGATGTATCACCCCAGCGGCAGCATCTACCTGCGCCCCGGCTTTCGACCGGAGCTCCCGACCGTTTCGGACGCGGAAGTGCAGCGCATCTTTCTGGACTTTATGGCCGGTAGCGGTCCGCCCTCCCGCGGCCTACTCTACATGTATTATGTGATGACGCTGAATTACATGGGGCTGAACGACTTTGCCATCGAGCAGTGGCGCAGTTCCCGTGCGCCCAAAACGGATCGCTACTATTGGTATTACCCCGCCACGTGTTTCTTTCAGAACCCGGCGCAGCGCCAGGATCTGCTGGATGCCATCTACGTCTACGCGCAGCAGGCGGATCAGATGCCGCGCTCCGGCCAGTTCCGCGCCCGGTACCTGGCATCCAAAGGCAACTGGGCCGAGGCTCTGGCGCTGGCTAAAACGTTGCCGCGAGTTCAGGCCGATCCCATTCTTGTGGCGCAGTGCCTCAGTGAACAGGGTGAGAACGATGCCCTTCTGGCCCTGCTTCTGGATCGCCGCCAGTTTGAGGTGAACGAAAGCCGCCGCTACTACATGCTGGCCGTCCTTTACGAAAAGCTGAATCGCACCCAGGATGCTCTGCAACCCGCCCGCTACGCTGCTTACTTTCAGCCCGATGATGTACAGACGCTGGCTCTGGCCAGGCGCCTGATCGATAAAACCGGCGACGCCTCGCTGAAGGCTATCGTGGCGGATCCCGTAATGGCTCCTCTGCCTCCGGGGCCGGTGCCGTAAATAAAAGGTTTCTCATGAGGATTTTTTTCACCACCAAGACACGAAGACACCAGGTTTCGGATGGGAAATCCCTTTCCCCTTTTCGAGCTTTTCTCTGCTTTTCGAGCCTTTCGTGATAATGAGCGTCGCCCTTTTCTAAGGGTGGGGGTGCCAGAGTTTCTTCTGCCAAAGCGGAGCTTATTTACACGGAAGGCACGAAAAGCAGTCAAAAAGCACGAAAAATGGAGAGGACGGAGCGAAGCAGATCTGCTTCTAAGAGCTATGCTTAAAACACAAACTGCACGCCTTGGTCGGCGAAGGCTTTTTTGGCTTCCTTCAGGTACTTGTCGCCGAGTTTTTCGAAGCCGCCTTCGGCGCGGTACTGTTTCAGGAAGGCGTTGATCTGGTCCTTCAGTTCTGTATTGCCCTGGCGAATCCCCATGGCCCAGGATTCCTGTTTGATGGGCTTAAGGATGGCGCGTGTCGTTTCCCTGTGGCGCTGCCAGTGCTGCAGAATCGCGATCTGATCGTAGATATAGAGATCCGCTTTGCCCTGAATCACGCTGGCGACGCAGGACGCTTCTTCCTCCAGAACGATGACGCGCGTCTTTGTCAGTACGTCCCTGGCATAAAGCTGGCTGGTTGTGGCGGCGCGAACGGCAACCGTTACACCTTCCTTATTGATGTCCTCCGCCGTACGCACCGGCGAGTTTTTGCCCACCAGAGCGCACAGACCCGTATTGATATAGGTGTCCGAGAAATCAATCGACTTGCGCCGCTCTTCCGTCGCCGTCATGGAACTGAGGATAATATCGATCTTCCCCGTCTTAAGGGCGGGAATCAGACCGTCAAACGTCATGTTCCGAATCACCACGGGCCGCTTGAGCTGGGCTCCCAGCGCATAGGCCATCTCCACGCTGATGCCGGTCGGTTTGCCCTCCTTGTCGGTCATCTCAAACGGAGCAAACGTGAGCTCCATGCCAAAGACAAGCGGCTTGCCCTCCTGCGCCTGCGCCCTGGTTGGCCGTGTACCAAACACCAGCAAAATCAGCGCCGCGACAATAACTCTGAACGCCACGCGCGCCGGCGAGACGCTTTTGCAGCAGGAAAAGGAAAACGGAGCCCGCACAGCAGGCAACCCGCTGTGAGGTCCGGCCGGAAGGGACGCATTTGTGCGCAAGTTAAACACGATGGCAGACTAACAGTGTGCCTTCATGTTTGCCAGCCTCTTCATTCCTTAAGAGACACCTTGGTTATCGATCTTCCGGCATCAGTCAGATGTCTTCTTCTCCCACGCTTCCGTCTACCGTACGGAATGTCGTGGCGGCTGGGCGTAGGGGTTGCCGGGGAAGGGATTGGCGTTGTCGCGGTATACGACGCGGGGCTCAAAGACAGCCAGGCCGATGACGCCGACATTGCGCGTGTCTCCGTGGCGCAGATTCGCATACGAGGCGCTTATCGCGCTGAAGCGGAAGGCAGCGACCGACTGCGTGCTCTGGCGGAAACCGTCCACGGTCAGCGTGCTGCCGGGCTCGATGATGTAGCCGCGCTTGCGGTACGAGCCGCTTTTGCCGTCCATCACGTCCAGACCATCCACCGTCAGCACTGCCTCCACGCGGTAGCGATTGGTATTGCGCACCGCAAGCGTGTAGCGCTGGCCTTCACGGCCCGCCACGTAGCGGCGGCTATTGTCCTGCCACCAGGGGAGCCCGCCGAACGATTCCACGCGCCACTCGATTCCCTTGCCCGCATACATAAAGCCGCGGCGCGCAGACTGATCGCCCACAATCTCGCGGATGGTGGACTCGGCATTATAATACACGCTGCTCACCACATTGGGTGAAGCACCGGCGCGCTGGAACTGCGAGAAGCCGATGCGCGATTCACGGGACTCGCCCCACGCGGTGCCCAGCCCCTGGGGCTCGGGTGCGGGAGAGGAATCCGCCAGGACACTGCCGCTTCCCGCCGACGCTGGCGACGAAGCGGGCTTGCCCGCGCCCATCTGCGGAGCGAAGGCTTCGGAGCGTTCCGTCCAGGGGGAAGCGGAGGCTGTGGATGTGTTCGCATTCTCCGACATGGTCGTACAGCCCGTGAGAAACAGCCCTGCAGCGGCTACGCCGCCCAGCAACAGCAGCGGCAGCGAAAACTGAGCCGCCCTGCGAAACCGTTCAAGCCAGCCGCCCGAGGTTGAAGCCGGCAAGGATGTTGTTGATAAAGAAGAAGGCGCGGAAACAGCGCGCGTTGTAGTATATGCCATATATAGTGCGTTAAGGCCGGCTGCCAGGAGCCGGGTTCTTCAGCGGAGCTAAGAAAGTTACTGCCAGTGAGTGTCAACGATTCCTCACCTTATTCGCGATACGAGCAAAGCGTCTTACACGATATATCCAAACGATGAAAAAGAACTTGAACGTGCACTGATTCCTCCGTAACTCCGGCTCTCCGCCTTCCTTTTGTCTGCTTCCCCACCCCGGAGCCGTGACATCTTTCCGCGCCTGCTAAAGCTTGTTGCAATGTCTTTCGCTTTCAGAGAAGATCGAAGCGAAATCGGCATGGAAACTGCATCAGGTTCCCCCGGACGGGCGCCCTGGCCGCGCTCGACCCTGGTCAGCCAACCCTTACAACTACAACCGTTTACGCTACGCTTGTCTTTTAGAAGAGACGCTTCCCCATGAGAATCGCCCTGTTGCACTATTCCTCCTGGCCCGAAATCGGCGGTGTGGAAAATATGCTCCGCGATCAGGCCACGCTTCTCACGCGCAAGGGCCATGAAGTTGTCGTGCTCAGCGGCAACGGGCAGGATACCATAGACGGCTACGACTTCGCCGTACTGCCCGAGCTGGCGCCCAGCTACAAGCTGTACCAGGAAATGCGGTCCATCATGGACCACGGCCAGACCGATCAGAGCTTTCACAAATACCGCGCCGTCCTCGTCGAGACGCTTAAGCCCATACTGGAGCAGGTTGAGCTCACCATCGTGCATAATATCTTCACGATGCACTTCAACCTCGCCCTTACCCAGGCCCTGGTGGATCTCTCCAAAGAGCACCGCATGATTGCCTGGACTCACGACCTGGTGGCCAGCAGCGGCGACTACGCCCTGCCCAATCCCACCAAAGCTCCGTGGAACCTCATGAGCACCGCGCACCCGCACGTGCTCTACGTCGCCGCCAGCGAGCAGCGCCGCGCCGATATCGAGACGACGCTGAAGCCGTCCCCCGCCGTTACCGTCGTGCCCAATTTTGTCGATCTCGGCCGCCTCTACGGGCTCAGCGTGGAAATGCGGGAGAGCCTCGAAGCTCTTTCCCTGGCCGAGCGCGAGTTCGTCTTCCTGCTGCCGAGCCGCATCATGCCGCGCAAGAACGTCGAGTTCGCCATCGAAATCGTGACGACCCTGCGCATGTCCGGCCGCAATCCGCTGCTGCTCATCACCGGCGCGCCGGACCAGAACAGCGCCGCCGCCGCCAACTACAGCAAGTTCATCCACGACACGCTGCCGCCGAAGATGAAGCGCTACATCGTCTTTGTGCACGACTACTTTGCCGTAAAGGAAGAGGTGATGCGCGACCTCTACATGATCTCCGACTGCCTCATTTACTGCTCCCGCAAGGAAGGTTTCGGCCTGCCGATTCTGGAAGCCGCGCTGCATCGCCTCCCCATCTGGTGCAACGGCGTGCCCAGTTTCTGGGCCGTGGACGGCGAAGGCGCCTTCATGATCAACAACCCCAGCCAGCTGGACGAAGCCGTAGCCTGGCTGGAACAGCAAAGCACCTTCCGCCTCCAGCGCCTCGTCCGCCACTCCTTCGACAGCAACGCCATCTACAGCGCCTACTATGAGCCCCTTCTGGCCGGCGGAGTAGAGGCAGAGTCTTTGACTTAGGAGTCACCGCTGAATAACCTATTGAATTTAGTCTCTCGCTTTTGAGCGATAGCGGCGTTGGAATTCCGGAGTTCAATAGTTTATTCAGCGGCGACTCCTTAGAGTATGCCTGGGTGCCGGGGCACGGGTCGGTTGCGCACAGGTCCGGCCATGTCCTTTCCCCTTCCCTCCGCAGGCGGCGGTCATTGCGCTCCTGCGTGCGCCTAACATGGGTGGCATGGAAATTGCATTGGCTGGTGATTTATGCCAGTATTGTCGCAAATGACCGAGTCTCTCTCGGGTCGACAGCTTTTATTTACCATGTATCGCTCCCGGCCTTCTCTGCTGATTCTGTTGATACTGACACTGGTGTTGGTTGCCGCGTCAGGTGTTGGCCCTCTGAGTGTCGCCAGAGCCGACGTTACACCGCCTCCTCCCCCGGCACCCGCGCCCGCAACGGTTCCCGCTGCTCCTGCTGAGCAACATCTGGCGGCGGCAGCTCAACCGCCCGAAACGTCCGCACCGGCACCTGCTCCGCCGGAGGAACTTAAGCCGATGAACCTGCTGCTGGCATGGCTGGGCTGCAGCACTCTCTCCTTTATAGTAACGTGGCTGCTGACCCAGAGCGGTA
Organism: Methylacidiphilales bacterium; assembly: GCA_041287705.1. Taxonomy (GTDB): domain Bacteria; phylum Verrucomicrobiota; class Verrucomicrobiia; order Methylacidiphilales; family UBA1321; genus LW23. Next base: position 13,769 of record JBGGNE010000281.1, read on the forward strand.
AGGCGGCTCCATTGACCTATTCAGGCTCAGCCTCAGACTCTCCCTCCGCGTCAACTTCTGCCTCCTCGGCGAAGGCAGGGAAAAAGGCGAAGGGACGCCTGCAACTGACGTGGCGCACCTTCGTGCTTCCCTTTGTGTGGCTGCCGCTGCCCTGCATGTTTGCCGTTACGGCCCTGGGCAATGTCAGTCCGCTGGTTTTCAACAAAGATAAAAGCAGGAACTACTCCGATATCGTGGGCTTCAGCCAGAAGCGCAATGATCCCGGCTGGAACATGGCTACCAACGACATGGTGGAGCTCAGTTCGTCGGTTTCCGTGGGGGCCAGCTATGCGGCGATCGGATTCATTTCGCTGAACGTGTGCCTGCTGCTGTTGCTCAGCGTTCAGCTTTTCGCCCCGCGCGATCCGGCTGATCCCCTGGAGACTGAGGGCGAATCCGGCGCTGCGGAGCCGACCGCCTCGGATACACCGCCTTCAGGTTCTGCCTCTGCGGCCTCCAGTACTTCCGTCTCCTCGGTTTCCTCCGCATCCACCGCATCTCCGCCGCAGACATGAACAGTCCGGTCTCCAGCGCAGCTGCAGGTGAGGATGAGGGTGAGGGGAGTCACGCGGCATCCGCCTTACCGCTCGGTCTGGGCATGGGCCAGAGACAGGGAGTGGGTCAGGGCGCGGGCAGGGGAATGGGGCTTGTGCCCAGGCTGCTTCTGTTCGCCACGCTTTTCGTGCCGTTCTGCTGGGTGATCTCCGCCGCGGCGCCGCTGATGACCTATACCACGGCGCTGGCGCTCTTCGGCCTGCCGCATGTGTGGGCGGAGCTGGGCTATGTGGAGGGGCGATTCGGCCCGCGCCTGGCCAGACGGCTCGTTATCGGCTGGAGCATCTTTCTCAGCGCCATCATACTGGTGCGGGTGCTGGCCTGGACCGGTCTGCTGGAGTGGAAAACCGGCGCGCCCATGGAGCTGCTGCTGGTCGGGGCCATGGTGGTGATCATCCTGCCCGAGCTGTGGGCCAAGGGTCTGGCGCAAACCGCCGCGGGGCTCGTTGCAGGCGGCGCCTTTGTGATGGGTGCGGCCATCGTCCCCTCCTTTATGCTGGTGTGCCTGGCCGTTGCCCATAACGCCACGCCCGTCGGTTTCCTGGCCGAGCGCCTGCGCGGTCGCGATCGGCTGCTGGCCATGGCGTGGTGCGTGGGCGTCTTTGCGGT
>JBGGNE010000282.1:0-5555 GCA_041287705.1 Methylacidiphilales bacterium
TGTCTGAATCAGGCTTCGAACGAAGTGCCGCAGCCGCAGGTGTGGCGGGCATTCGGATTCTTGATACGGAATCCCGAGCTCGTCAGGGTATCCTGATAATCAATGACCGATCCCTTCAGATAGGTCAGGGCGGTTTCATCCACAAACAGACGGGTGCCGAAGCTGACAAACTCCATGTCGCCGGGCTGCTTCTCATTCATCTCCATGGCATAGGACATGCCCGAGCAACCACCTGGCTCCACATAAATGCGAAGTCCCTTGGACTCCGCGGTATCGCCAAGTATACCCTGGATGGCCTGGGCAGCGGCTTCGGTGAGATCAACTCTGGGCTCAGTAGCGGTGCTCATACGTAGTCCTAAAATAAGGAGCAGCATGGCCCCTGTCAACGGCTAAACCCTAAAAAGAGGACAAAATTCGTCCGCTTTACTTTTCGCAGTACTGACAGTCAAGATCTGGAATGCCCGCACGCAATTCCAACTTCCAGCTAAGGAGTCTCCGGAGACTCCTTAGTCCGGCTTCAGCGTAACATTCAGTACGCGGCCACCGTCAAAGATGATGATTGCCGAACGACGACGCCCATCCTCCGTAAGGCAGGCTGTGCGGGAGTAATCCCAGTACTGGCCACGGACTTCGTAGGGTTCACCCAGCAGCGTGCGCACTTCCGCGAGAGTCTTCCCCTTCATGTAGGCGCGAAAATCTACCAGCGAAAGCTCTCGACGCATAAAGCGATCATCCAGCGCCTTCCTTGCCGCGCGGTCATCCTGCTCGGCCTTTGCACGTTTGGCAGCCTCTGCATCCAGAGCGCCCTGATACATTTTGATCAGTTCCTCGGCCTTCCCCTTGTACTCGCTCTTGGGATAATCGCGAAGGAAACTTCTGATCTGAGCCACGTTCAGGTCGGGCGTTTTTTCCTTGCCCAGTTTCTCAAAAGCCAGTTTGTCCAGAAACTGAAGCGCGGCAATCTGCCCGTCAATCCTGGCATCCTTATCCTTGATATCCGCGATCTCCTGGCGCACTTCCGGCATCTTGGCGGCCAGCTTCTTCGCTTCGTCTTCGGCGGCAGCCAGCTCTTTCTTCAGATGCACATACTCACTGTACTCACGGGAAAAATCCGGCTTGGCGCGTGCGGGAGCAGGTGCAGGGGCCGCAGCTGGAGCAGACGCTGCTGCAGGAGCATCCGCGGCATGAACCTGTATCGTCGAAGCGCCGTAAAGCGCCATGACCGCGACGGTACACACGCCGGCAAAACGTAAGCTGCGGACGGAAGTGGCGCCGCGAAGGATAGTAATGGATCGCATCATACCAGGGTTAGTTTGCATACGAGACATTCAGGACAGCACCCGACTGAAAGCGCACAGCCAGAGTTTTGCGCTCACGCGAAACCGGATCAATCATGCGGATACGCGAGTAAATAAAGACATCGGCCTGCCGTTCAGACGGCTGCCCCAACAGCGCAATCACCTGTTCGCGGCTAAGCCCCAGAAGGCGCGTACGAACCTCCGACACCGTTGCTTCGCCAGCCAGCACCTTGGCCTGGAAGCGATTTTCGGCATCCACCTTGGCACGCTCAGCATCCTGTCTGGCTTTCTCGGCGGTGGCCTTTTTCGAAGCATCCTCTGCTTCCAGAGCATTGGCGCGTTCCCGTGCCAAAATGGCGTAGTCACCCGTGCGTTTCTCGGCAAATTCCTTATAGGCGGCAATGGCCTCGGCACGCTTCCCCTCATCTACCATCGGCCCGATCATCGAGAATGAAATCCAGTCCGCCTTCTGGGCTTCGGCCAGCTTTGCCCGCTTCTCGGCCAGCGCTTTTTCCGTAGCAGCCTTATCCTTCTGGATTGCTTCAGCTTCCGCCTTCATCTTATCGATTGAGATGAGCTTCTCATCCAGGCTGACCCGGAGAGCGGCGTTTTCATCGACCAGCTTTTCCGCCAGGATATGAAACACGGGCGACGTGCTCTCCATCTTGATCATGGGCTTGAAAAGCATGAAGACAATGTAGAAGACCGGCACTGCAATAAAGCCACCGGTAAAAAAGACCATGAGACCAAACAACATGGCGCGGGAGAAAGGAATCTCATACACCAGGGCCGCTACTACTATAAAGCTGACGCCGCATACCATGAGCAACATGATAAAGATAAGAAGATACGACTGAACGTCTCCGTTCTCACCCCAGCTAAGTACAAACTGAACAACCGGTGTTGCGGCAAAGAATAACACAACGGTCAGCACAGCAATAACGATGCCCTGGACCGCTCCGTAAGCTATTGCGCGCACGAGCCCAGCCCGCAGAGGAGCAATCATCAGCGCTATGATATGGCCGACGATCGCATAGGCGATCCACCCCGCGATTGCGCAGATCATCGCCACGATCGGCAACAGCGTCTGCATGATGTTGGCGAGATAGGCGGCCCCGATGGCGTCGCTGTTCTTTTTGATCAGCGCAGCCATGTCCTGCATGTTCTGCAACTCATCGAGCGAAGGCGTGGGCACCGTGGGCGCGGCGCTGGCAGGAGCAGGAGCCACTGGAGCGGCACCGGTACTGGGCGCGGCGGCGGGAGCAGGATCTTTCGGCGCCTCACTCGTATTTGTAACAGCAGGGGCCGGTGGGGCAGACGGAGCTGCGGCTTCTTCAGCCAGCAGCGAGACGTTAAGCCCCAGCCCTAAAACCAGCAGTGCCAGCACCGTAATGAGCTTTAAAGTCACTTTTAGATAAGCGCTGTTCATGAGAATCAACAAAGTATGCGAGGCAACCTTCCTCTCAACATAAGCCACGAGCAGGCTCCGTATGTCAACTGGGTTCTGGATTTCCGAAGGGGATTTTTCGTAGATCATTTTACGCAAAAATCGTAACAACTTCAACGTAGATATACATTTGCGCAAAGTGCTGCAAACAATCCTCTTAAATGATAATTCTCGTTATTTTCCCCTTGCAATTTTTGAGGCTAAACGACACATTCCAAATCGCATGAAACGAACGCTTCTCCTGACCTTGTTGGCCGCAAGCCTTTGCGTGGCTGCGCGGGCGGATATCAGCCTCCCTAGAAAGGACAATTTTTACGACAAGCTCGGTCGTGGATTGGCGAATATTGTAGTGGCTCCCGCTGAAATCCTGGACTCACACTATACGCTCCTCCAGACAGAGGGAGAGACCGTCGCCTTCTTTAAAGGCTTCCTGGTCCAGGGTCCCTCTCGTATGCTCCAGGATATGGCCCTGGGTGTTGTAGATGTCGCCACGGCTCCTTTCCCTATCACAAACATTCCTCCTCAGGAAGAGTACGAGGAACTGGTTGTCGAACGCCGCTTTGTACGCACCCGCCGCGAACCTGTCTATATGACGAAGAGCTGCGGAACAGGCGGAAATCGCAAGCGTCTGGATAACCACACGGTTGCCGAAACCAACGTCACCGTTGAAGGCACGTTTGACCCCAAGGCAATGGTAGAAACCCGCAAGTGCGGCTATGCTCCCTCCGTCTATTACGGTTACTCCGAAGAGCGCGTTGTTATCAAGAAGCGCTACGGCCCATGCCGCTGGGGTACCTACGGCACCATGAAGTCCGCACCTTATGACTCCATGGTAGTTCGCGACTATCCCCCAGGAGATCTGGAAAACTGGTACTAAGCCAGTTTATCGGAAACTAACGTTTCATCCCAATCTTAAAGCCCGCATTTCACCATGCGGGCTTTTTGCATTTCTGCTACTGAGTCAGAGAGAGAGACTCTTATCAGCCATGACATTACTGACGCATCAGGCGCCTCGGCCAGCCACGCATAGCACCGCCAGTCACAACTCCATCCAACTCTGATAGCTCAATCACCCGCGCTTTAACAGAGGCGCGAGGAATCGTCCTGTGTGACTTCCCTTAAACGCGGCGATCCTCTCTGGCGGGCCGGAAACCACGATCATTCCGCCCCCATCCCCGCCTTCCGGGCCCATGTCGATGATCCAGTCCGCGCATTTAATCACGTCCAGCTGATGCTCGATGATGATCAGGGTGTTGCCGCTGTTTCGCAGTTTCACCAGCACCTGCAGCAGTTGATCGATATCCGCGAAATGGAGCCCTGTCGTTGGTTCATCCAGAATATAGACTGTGCGACCAGTCGCTTTCTTCGCCAGCTCGGCCGCCAGTTTAATGCGTTGCGCTTCACCGCCCGAAAGGGTGGTAGCCTGTTGCCCCAGCCGTAAATATCCCAGGCCTACCTGAGTCAGCGCGTCCAGTTTATCGTGGAGCCCCGGCACGTTACGGAAGAATGTAAGCCCATCGTCCACCGTCATCTCAAGAACATCGGCGATGTTAACGCCCTTGTAGGTAATCTCCAGCGTCTCGCGATTGAAACGTTTGCCCTGGCATACCTCGCAGGTCACGTAGACCGCAGGCAGAAAGTTCATTTCGATCTTAATCACGCCATCGCCTTCGCAATGCTCGCAACGGCCACCCTTGACGTTAAAGCTAAAACGCCCCGCTCCGTATCCCCTCACCCGCGCCGATGGCAACTGCGCAAAGAGATCGCGGATGACGTTGAACGCCCCGGTGTAGGTCAGCGGATTCGATCGCGGCGTCCGGCCAATCGGCGTCTGGTCAATCACGATAATCTTGTCGACCTCATTAAGTCCGCGGATTTCGCGATGCGCGCCGGGCTTTTCCTTGGAATGATGGAGATGCCGATGCAGTGCGGTGCTGAGGACATCATTTACCAGAGTGCTCTTGCCGGAGCCGCTCACTCCCGTTACGCATGTCATCAGCCCCAACGGAAAAGCCGCGTCCACGTTCTTCAGATTGTTCTCGCTGGCCCCCAGAACGCGCAGCCAGCCGATATCAATATCCACATCATCGGCGGGAAGTTTGCGCGCACGGGGTACCGATATCTTCACCTCGCCGCTTAAATATCGGCCGGTTACCGACTTCCGATTTGCCACGACTTCCGCCACCGAGCCTGCCGCCACCACATAACCGCCACGAGCGCCGGCGCCCGGCCCCATATCGACCAGGTAATCGGCGGCCATGATCGTGTCCTCGTCATGCTCCACCACCACGACACTGTTGCCAAGGTCGCGCAACTGGCGAAGAGTGCCCAGCAAGCGCTCATTGTCGCGCTGATGAAGGCCGATGCTTGGCTCATCCAGTATATAAAGCACGCCCGTGAGTTTGGAGCCGATCTGTGTTGCAAGCCGGATACGCTGCGCTTCACCGCCCGAGAGAGTACCGCTTTCCCGATTGAGACTGAGGTAGCCGAGCCCGACTTCTTCCAGAAATCCGAGGCGAGCCAGAATCTCGCGCTTCACTTCCGCGCCGATTTTCTCCTGAAACGAAGTCATCGCAAGCTCGTTCAACCACCTGCGCGCGGACGATATGGAAAGGCGGCAGTACTGCGCGATATTCAGCCCCAGCCCGGGCGGCCCGCCGAGCGTGACAGCCAGCACCTCGGGCCGAAGCCGATCGCCATGACACGCGCGGCACGTCTGCCTGCCGGAGTAATTCTGCAGTCGGCGTAGCGTCATCTGGCTGTCCGTGGTCTGCGACAGGCTCATGAGCTGCTGCAGTACTCCCTCGAAC
>JBGGNE010000283.1:0-5582 GCA_041287705.1 Methylacidiphilales bacterium
TCGTCAGAAAGTACCACAAATTTGGCCCGTTGATCTTGTGTTTCGGCGAAAACGGTAAGAGCTTCCCTCACCACATCTGACAAATTAGCTGAAGGCCGGGCGGCAACGATCTTCTCGATCTCCTGGAATTGTTCTGCATCAAGCCGAACGTGAAGGAGATGAAATTTGCTGTTTTCAAATTTTGCGCGTCTTCCCATGGGGAGTGCATAGGCGAAAATTGTTTGGGCCGCAAGGACGGGATCATGTTAAGATGATGGAAAGTTTTGCAGAATTTGGAGTCGCTCAAAGTTTAAAAGAATCTTACAACTTTGCACCGACTATATTGCTTTCACGTAGATGTTCTACGGTCTATCTGGAAAATCGCGTAAATCTACGCTTTATTGCGCCAAACTACGCAAAGATCAAATTTCCGTAAGTGGCTTTTAATGAGAATTTTGCAAAAGCATGCAAAACAGCGCAAACCCTTGAAAAGGGTTGTGCAGCATTAGAATAATGCATGACCGAAAGCGCAACGCTGCTATCGCCCAAAAGCGACCCAGGATTTGTACCAATTAACGTCTGCGATTGGTCTTACTCGCCCTTGTTCAGCTCCACGTATTTCTCCGTCAGATCGGTCGTCACAATGTTGTACTCGCCATCGCCCAGGTGCAGTTGAATGGTGATGGTGAAGCTCTTCTTCTGGGCAACCTTGCGCAGCTGCTCGAAAGGGGTCTTGGAAGGCTGACCGTTGGCTACAGCCAGGATGCCGTCGTAATAGATCTCGACCAGTTCTTCGCGTACGCGGGCGTCAGAGTAACCGATCGCGTCCATCAGACGACCCCAGTTGGGATCTTCACCGCACCAGGATGTTTTGACCAGCATGGAGCGGGCCACGGCCAGCGCGGCGCTCTTCGCATCGCGCATGGTCTTGCCGCCTTTAACGGCCACTTCCACAATCTTGGAGATGCCTTCGCCGTCTTCCACAATCATGCGCGCCAGCTTCTTCATCACATACTGCAGCGCCTTCTGGAAAAGCCCAACCTGCTTGTGATCGCTCGTCAGAGTCTCATTGCCGGCCTGTCCGTTTGCCAGCACGATAACCGTGTCATTGGTGGAGGTATCGCCGTCAATGCTGATGCGGTTGAAGGTGAAATCCACCGCCTGCTGGACGCAGGAGCGCAGTGTCGCCTTGTCAATGGCCGCGTCGGTCGTGATAAAGCTCAGCATGGTCGCCATCTTGGGATGGATCATGCCCGCGCCCTTCGCGATTCCCGCGATGCGCACTGTGGCTCCGTCCAGCTCAAACTCCACGACCAATTCTTTGGGAAACGTATCGGTCGTCATGATCGCCTCGGCGGCACTGTGACCATTGTCACCCAGCGCGGCGTGAGCGTCGGTAATCGCCTTGCGCACCTTGTCCATGGGCAGCTGCACGCCGATACGGCCGGTTGAGCACACCAGCATCTCGCGCTCATCGCAGCCCACGGCCTTGGCGGCGCACTTTACCATTTCCTTCGCGTTCTCCAGACCTTCCACGCCCGTGCACGCGTTGGCGTTGCCCGCGTTCACAATCACGCCTCGCATCTTGCCGCGCTTCATGCGGCGCATGCTGACACGAACTGGCGCGGCCTTGACCTGGTTGGTGGTAAAGGTAGCTGCGGCCTCGGCAGGAAAGTCCGAGATGATCAGCGCCACATCCTTGCGGCCGCCGCCGTACTTGATGTCGCCGCATACCGCCCCGACGCGGAATCCGCGCGGGCTGGTAAGGGTACCTTTTTCAACAATGCGGAACGGCAGGGAGTCGGCAGGCGGAGTGGGTGTGGCGGAATTCGTCGTCATATCTCAAGACCGGAAGTTTCGGGAAAACCAAAGCGGACATTCATGGCCTGAACGGCCTGCGCGGAAGCGCCCTTGCTCAAATTATCAATAGCGGAAAGAAGAATCAGCCGGCCGGTGCGGGTATCCACCTGCACGGAAATCTCACAAACATTGGTACGCACCACGTTGACCACCTCCGGAATCTTGCCCACGGGCAAAACGCGCACAAAGGGCTCATGCCCATACGCCTTGGTCAGCAGCGCGGTTACTTCCTCGGCAGTGGCGGTCTGGGTCAGTTTGGCCGTGATGGTGCTGAGCATGCCGCGATGCAGCGGGATAAGATGAGGAATGAACGTCACGGTTACGCGGCTGCCTGCGGCAAGCGTCAGCTCCTGCTCAATCTCGCTGAGATGGCGATGCTTCGGCACGCTGTAGGCGCGCATGTTCTCCTGAATTTCACAGAAAAGCAGCGAGATATCGGCCTTCTTGCCGGCGCCGGATGCACCGCTCAGCGAGTTGATGACAATGCTGGCGGAGTCAATAACGCCCGCGCGCAGTACGGGAGCCAGCGGCAGCAAAATGCTGGTGGGATAACAGCCTGGGCATGCCAGCAGATCGGACTTCGCAATTTCATCGCGATGAAGCTCCGGCTGTGCGTAGACCGACTGAGCCAGCAGATGCGGCGCTGGGTGCTCATGAGCGTAGAACTCCTTGTAAACCTCGGCGCTCTTCAGACGAAAGTCCGCACTGAGGTCCACCACTACCTTGCCAGCGGCACGCAGCGGCACCGCGTACTCCGCCGCCACGCCATGGGGCAGCGCAAGAAACGTCACATCGATATCAGTCCGCGCCGCCAGGTCGTCCGGCGTGATGCTCTCGAACTTCAGTCCGCGCACAGCGGCGGGCGTGCCGGGGATGACGTCGCCCAGAGTTTTGCCCGCGGAGCTTCGGCTGGAAAGCGCGGCCAGCTCCAGATGTGGATGGCGCGCAAGCAGACGCACCAGCTCTTCCCCGGCATAACCGGAAGCACCGACAATAGCGGCCTGAAGCTTTTTCATGATAGTGAGTCGAGGGTGAACGTTGAGACAGTAATGAGAGAATCCGCAGGAAAAGGTGCTAAGGATACGAAATCCACCCCGTTTGAAAAGCACGGAGATATAAGGAAGACTGAATTTAACACCACCGGAGATTACAACCTCGAATTGCCGTGGCTAAGGTTGGCACTGCCCGTCGCGGCGTTGCAACCCTGGCGTTAAAAAATGAAATCCATACGGCCACCCGGCATTGTATGGCAACACGTTAACATTTTTTAACGCTACGGTCGCAACGCCGCGACGACCGCGACGGGCAGAGCAGAATCACGAAGGAGAGCAAAGAACCTCGCACATCTCCTGCACCCTCTTTTCTTCCCCCATTGGTGTCTTTGTGTCTTGGTGGTGAAAAAATCTGCACGGGTTCTCGAGCAGTGGACGCAAAAAAGGAGAAGCACGAATGCTTCTCCTTTTGTCGTGTTACTGCTTTCTCGTTAACCGGGGCTCTGGGGGCTGAATGCCTGCCCTCAGCACCGCAGGGACACCCGGTTACGTGAAGCAACAGCAGTGCCAAAACCTGTAGGTCCGAGCCAGTATCCGAAGCGCTGCGATTAGCGCTTGGAGAACTGGAAGCGCTTGCGGGCGCCGGGCTGACCGCTCTTCTTACGCTCTTTCTCGCGGCTGTCGCGGGTAAGGAGGCCTTTGGCCTTCAGAGCGGGACGGTAGGATGCGTCAACCTGCAGAAGGGCACGGGCGATACCGAGCGAAACTGCTCCGGCCTGACCGGTGGAGCCACCGCCATGGGTCTTCACCTTGGCGTCAAAACGCTTCAGACCGTCCACCGCGATGAGGGGCTGGATGGCGAGGGCGCGGCCTACGGGGGTGGTGAAGTAGTCTTCGAACTCACGGCCGTTGACCGTGATGACACCTTTACCAGCGGTCAGCGTAACGCGGGCAACGGCGGTCTTGCGGCGGCCGGTGGCGTTAACGATGCCCGTGAAAGGGACGTGGACAATGGGGGCGGGAGCTGTTTCAACAACAGTCTCGGAAGCGGCGCCAATGAGGTCATTGACGATCAGGCCACCCGGGCCGGTGATGACGGGGGTAGTCGTCTCAGCGGTTTCTGTACCGGGGGTGGAATCAGCGATATCGGACATAGCGGAGGTTGGGGACGGAACGAGAGCTTAAACGCTTACTGATGAAATAGTTCGAAACGATCAGGGGCTCAGCAATTCCTGGAATGGTGTATTAGAGAGAAAGAGCCTCGGGCTGCTGAGCGGTGTGCGGATGTTCGGCACCTTCATAAACGTGAAGCTTGCGGTAAACGGCGCGACCCAGACGGTTGTGAGGGATCATCCCTTTGACGGCGTGCTCGATCAGAAGAATCGGGCGGCGCTGACGGCGGGCTGCGACGGTTTCAGATTTATGCCCGCCTACGTAGCCGGAAAAGCTCATATAGGTCTTGGCAGTTTCTTTTTTACCGGAGAAGGTTGCCTTCGCTGCGTTGATCACGATGACGAAATCGCCAGTATCGACGTGCGGAGTGAAAATGGGCTTGTTCTTGCCGCGGAGGATGTTAGCAACCTTCTCCGCAACACGACCCACTGGTTTTTGGGCGGCGTCGATGACGAACCACTTACGCTGGACAGCTTCGGCTTTGGCACTGAATGTTTTCATGGGCAGGAACTGAAAAGAATAGGAATCGAAGGCAGTTATGTCAACGCAAGAATGAAAAAAATACCGCGGAAGTGACATTTCCACGCAACCTCCTTCCATTCAGCAATTTCAGAGAGACCACAACGCCCGCTGGCGCGACTCCTGCTACAATCAAGATGTTCCTATCGTGCAGAAAAGTAACCGAAACGGATCGAACAATCCACACGTTAATTACACCCATCCACCCTCCCTCCCCCCAACATGATGACCAAAGCAGAAATGACCGCCGCCATCCTGGCCGCAAAAGCAGAGAAGAATGCGACATGGACTGATATCGCCAGCGCAGCCGGCCTTTCCGAGGTCTTCACTACCTCCGCATGCCTGGGCGATAACGCGCTGGATAAAGAGGAAGCCACCCGTGTTGCGGAATTCCTGGGCCTTGGCGCGCCAATCGCCGCTGCTCTGACCGCCTACGCCGACAAGGGATCCAATGCACCGGCCGTTTCCAAGGAGCCGCTGCAGTACCGGTTTCAGGAGCTCATCTACGTCTATGGCCCGACCCTTAAGGCACTCATCGAAGAAAAGTTCGGCCCGGGCATCATGAGCGCCATCGATTTCACCATGACCATCGAACGCATTTACGATCCCAAAGGCGACCGCGTTGGTATTAATATGAGCGGCAAGTTCCTCGGCTATAAGAAGTGGTGACGCACCAGCCTGAAGCCTGCCCTCTTCCTCCTCTCTGCCGCCGCCCGCCTCTGCCTCCGTAGGATCCGGAATCCTGCAGAAAGCGCCATTCCATACGCCTGCACGTTGACAGCGGCAGGGCGGCGCGGTAACTCTCTTTTATGTCACATCAACTGACCTGGAAGGATTCCGAGGAGATCGCGTTTGCGCTCATCGACAAGCATCCTGATCAGAACCCCCTGAAACTGAGCTTTCCCAAGCTTCACAAGCTAATTATTGAGCTGGAAGATTTTGGAGATAATCCTGAAGCATCTAACGAGAAGATTCTCGAAACAATTCAAATGGCGTGGTACGAGGAAGTGAAATGACACAGACGATTGAGACACCACTGGCTTCCCGTTCCGTTATCGC
>JBGGNE010000284.1:0-41984 GCA_041287705.1 Methylacidiphilales bacterium
TGGAACTACACTGGAAATTCGCCAAGCCTCGTGTAGCGTCCATAATTCGATTGTGGCCGGCAATAATACGTACCAGGACTACGATATTTGGAATCCTGGTGGCCTGACCAGTACGTACAGCCTGTTTGGCACTAACAACGGTATTGGTCACGCCATAACGGGTACCAATGTCACCACAAACGTAACTGCAGCCGCCCTGAAACTCGGACCCCTTGGCTGGTACGGCGGGCCCACGCAGACCTTCACCCTGTTGACGGGCAGTCCGGCGCTGAATACCGGCAATCCCACCTATGCAAACGCCGGGAGCCCGCTCAATGTTGACCAACGGGGCAGAGGACGCGACGCGCTCTCCTTCGCGGGCCCGGCTCCCGATATCGGCGCGTTTGAGGCGCACACCAACGGCGGCGCGTACGTCGTGACCAATACGGCCGATGACGGCAGCGGCGGGTCATTTCGTCTGGGCTTTGATGGTACTAACCTGGCGGAGAAGCCAACATCCATCACCTTCAACATCCCCACCACCGACGGTGGCTATAACACCACAAACCCCGGCAAGTGGACGATTCTCAACACTGGCGGTGTGTACCAGCTCAACAATCGAAGCCTTTCGATCGACGCCACTACTCAGCCCGGCTACGTCCAGGGCTCTGCAAACCCGCTTATCGTTATTGATGGCGGCGGTACCAGGCAGATTATGGTGAGTCTGCAAAGCGCCGGTGACGTTGTCTCCATCAGTGGCCTGGGCTTTTATCGTGGAAAATCAGCAGCCGGCGGTGCCATCTTTGCCAATGGGGAACTACATGTGTCCGAGTCCGCTTTTTACTTCAACAATGCAAGCTCCGGCGGTGCTATTTATTCAACAGGAGGAGGAGATATTTCGGTAACCAATTCTGTGTTTTACAGGAATATTGCAGCCGGCGGTGGTGGTGGTGCTATTAATATTTTCTCACTTACCAAGCTTACGGTCAAAGATTCCACCTTATTAGAAAACCAGACCAATTCAAGCGGTGGTGCCATTTCCCTAGGTACGGATGGCACGGCCATTATTGAAAACTCAACATTTTCTGGAAACACTGCGCCGGACTTTGGAGGGGGAATTTACAGTTCAGCTGGTAGCAGCGTTCTGAATGTCACTAACTCCACTTTTTCGGGCAATACCTCCAACGGCGGCAGTGGCAGTGCAATTGATACAATGGGCACCACAGAAATCAAAAGCTCCACGTTCTCCGGCAATTCAGGAAGCGCCGTGGTGGGAGTTGGCGGAACGCTCTCCATAGGGAGCACGATTATTGCCAATTCCGGCGGCGGAGTTGACATCTACTATACCGGCGCCGCATATACCGATCTCGGCTACAACATCATCGAGAATGCCGGATTCCAGGCACCCAGCTTCAACGGCCCCGGCACTGTGACGGGTGTCGATCCCGGCCTCTCCTCCCTCGGCTGGTACGGCGGGCCGACGCAGACGTTTGGGCTGCTGTCGGGCAGTATCGCGCTCGATAAAATCCCCGACACCGCATTTGTCGCCGGTACCACGGATCAGCGCGGCGTCACCCGCGGCCAGTCGCTGGCTGGAAATGGGTATGCAGACATAGGCGCGTTTGAGAGCCGCACAGCCTACACGGTTACCTCCACGGCGGATTACGATCCCGCCGTCGTCACCCACATGGACGGCACGCTGCGCCTCGGTCTGGCCATCAACGCCGCCGGGCTGGATGAGGGTCTCCGCACCATCAATTTTGCCATCGCCACCACCGACAAGGGCTACGACCCCCTCACCGGCCAGTGGACCATCACCGCCGCCCCCAGGGCCACGCCCACACCCAACACCAGCGCATTCTCCATCACCAACCCCGTGGTTATAGACGGCACCACCCAGCCGGTAGCCGCCACGCCCGCCGGCCCCCGCATTGTCGTCGACGGCAACAAGCTTGGCACGGTGTTCGTAATCGATCCCGGAGCTTCGACCGATATCGTCAGCATCACCGGCCTCGGCATCACCAACGGCAACGGCCGGGATTACAGCGGCGGAATTTTCATCTTCGGCGGCGGCGTAGTGGTAGAAAGTGGGGACGTAAGTCTTTCCCAATCCATGATTTACAATAATTCCGCTGCATGGAGTGGTGGCGGAGTTTATATCGACAACGGCGCAAAACTCACTCTCGACACCTCTACCGTAACAGGCAACAGCTCGCTCGGGTCTGGTGGAGGTATTTACAACGTAGGCACGCTGATTATCACGAATTCCACCCTGACAAACAACACCTCCCAGGGTTATGGAGGCGCCATCTATAGCAGTAACTCCCTCAATATTTCTGACTCCGTCATCGCCTTCAACCAGACGACCACTGGCAGTGGCGGCGGTATTGAGACCAGGGGCACAGCTATCCTCGATAACACGACCTTGCGGAGTAACGTTGCAGGCAATTCGGGCGGCGGCCTGAACACTACTGGCGGTAGGACGACAGTCACTAACTCCACCATTGTGTCCAATGCCGCATATGGCAACGGAGGCGGAATCTCGATCTCCGGCGGGACTGTTTTTGAGCTGACGGGAACCACTGTTGCCTCAAACGGCGCAGGCATTCACGGCGGTGGTATTGTGATCGATTCGGGCAGCCTCACCATCACTAACTCCACCATTTCCTCCAATTCAGCGTTGAGCTACGGTGGAGGCGTAAGCACAGGCATGTTGCCTACCGTCACGATCGACAATTCAGTCCTGGCCGCAAATATTGCGCAGAGTGGCGGTGGTATTTTCAATAACGGCGTCATGGACATCACGGCCAGCACTCTTGCCGGCAACAATGCCTCGGGAGTCGGAGGCGGCATCTACAACTGGAGGGGTGGCTTAAACTTCGACGGGTCGGTAATCGCAGGAAATTCCAGTCTGTATGGCGGCGGTATTTACAACGACTTCGGCACCTCGACAGCCATTACCAACAGCATCATTAAAGGCAACACGGGCTATAGTGGTGGCGGAGGCATATTCAGCCTGTACAGCCCGCTGGTAATGACAGACTCCACCATATCTTATAACGTCAACTACTCCATTGCCGGCTCCGGCGGTGGCCTTTACTACGTTAGCATCTCACCCAATACGGCCACCATCAGCCGCTCCCTGTTTGAAGGGAACCATTCGGTCGGAGTTGCCGGCGGCATTTACATGGAAACCGACTCCACTCTCCAGCTCACCAATTCCACCATCCGGGCAAATACTGCGTATGCCGGTGGCGGAATGTACTTAAAAGGGCTGGCGACTATCCTCGGTTCCACCATCTCCGGTAACGTAGCTGCATCAAATGGCGGCGGCCTGTCTCAGGCTGGCGGGACGCTAAATATAACAACCTCCACCTTTGCGGGCAATGTTGCTACCGCAGGTGCCGGGCTGTATCTCAGTAGCGGTACGTTCACTCTCAACAGCTCCACCATCTCCGCCAACCGCGCCACCAATCTCACGGCCACCGGCGGCGGGGGCCTCCATTCCCGGGCCAACCTCCAGATTCGCAACACCATCCTGGCTGGAAACATCGGCTACGACTGGGTCATGCCCGCAGGAACGTTTATCGACAACGGCTACGATCTGGTGGGATCATACTCCCTGAGCGTCCCGGTTACTCTCGCTACTTCCACCCAAACCATAGTCGGACTCCCTGGCCTGGCGCCGCTCGGTAACTACGGCGGCCCCACGCAGACCATGGCCCTGATGCCCGGCAGCCTGGCGATTGGCAGAGCTGGCCCCACCCTGGCCGGCACGCGTGATCAGCGCGGCGTGCTGCGCAGCGACGGAGCGCCCGACATCGGCGCATTTGAGAGCCGCGGCTTTGTATACGCCATCACGAGCGGCAACAACCAGAGCGCAGTTTTCGGCACCGTGTTTGCGCAGCCCCTCGTCGTCACCATAAGGTCGCTTGATCCCGGTCTGACCAACCTGAGCGGCTTCGGCAATACCATTACCCTGAGCCTTCCCGCCGCTGGCGCCATCTCTACAGGGGTGCTTACGCAGAATATCCTCTTCAACGGCCTGACCAACACCGCGGCCTTCAACCTTACTGCGGCGGGCACGGTTGGGACTTACAACGTCAACGTGACGAATTCGACGACGCCGCTCTTCTTCACGCTTACCAACTCCGGAATTCCCGTTACCATCCTCGTCGACCCGGGCCAGGGCAAAACGCTCACCAAATCCCTGCTGCCGCCTCCCTTCGACACCACAGCCTTCAACGCCACCCAGGGCCGCAACAACGAACCGGAGGACTACTACCTCTACGAGCTCTCCGGCGCCCGCTTTACCATGGGCTATGAAGGCAAATTTCCCCTCCCCGCCTCTCTCCTCCACATCAACAGCGGCGATATCATCCCCGACCAAGCACGCTGACTGACGTGTTGGACCAATTCGCAAGCTTTGCTTTGTGCCCATGAATGCCTGCGACAGGATCTGGCTGCTGCCAAAAGCGCGCCGTACGGCTGCCGTGCGGGTTTCCGTCCCAAGCCTCCGCTTTTGAGCGAGAGCAGCGTTGGAATTCAGGTCAGCGCCTTATTCTAATGCAATTCTTCATCCCGCCTTGCTCATCTCAAAATCATCACTTTATTGAACGCCACTAATGTACTGAGCTGAAGCTATCGCGAATAATCTCTGAAGCGCCCAAGAGCGAAATCGTTTCCCTTGGATAGCACGTAAAGCTTTCATAATTCGCAAAGTTAATCTTCATTTTGAAAAATATTTCAGTAATTATGCGTAACGCGGGCAAACTGCGGTTCATCATCCATCCCCAACGTTTATGTTTGTCTTTTTACTTCGCTCTGTAGCCCTGTGGCAACGGCAGTTGGTTGCCATGTGGCTTATGGCGTTTATGGTTTTACCCACGAGCATGGGCGTGGGGTACGTGAGGGCAAATCCTTCTGGGGGAAATGTGCAGGGCGGATCGGCCACCATTAGTAGTTCAGCGCCTGGGCAGGTAACGGTGAATCAGACGAGCGATCGGGCAGTGGTAAACTGGGGTAGCTTCTCTATTAATAAGGGCGAAACGACGACCTTTGTGCAGCCAGGCGCTAAATCCGCAGTGCTGAATCGGGTAACGGGCGGCAGTGCTTCGCAGATCGATGGCAACCTTAGGGCGAATGGCCAGGTGTACCTGGTGAACAAGAACGGCATTGTCGTAGGCAAAAGCGGGCGGGTGAATACTGCAGGCTTTACGGCGAGTACGCACGATGTCGCCAATGCGGAGTTTATAAACGGCGGCGAACTGAATTTCAGCGGAACCTCCAGCGCTTCGGTTATCAATCAGGGCAAAATCCGCGCCACAGCAGGCGATGTGACGTTAATAGCGAGGCAGGTGGAGAACTCCGGGCGCATTACGGCGCGCAAGGGAAGCGTCAGCCTGGCCGGCGGCACAGAGGTTCTGCTGAAGCCGAGTGGCACGGACGGACAGCGAGTCTTCATCAAGAGCACCAGCGGCAGCGGCTCCGTAGTCAACAGCGGCAGCATCCGCGCCACGGCGGCGGAGCTGCGCGCCATGGGAGGGAATGAGTACGCGCTCGCGGTCAATAATTCGGGTATCATCCGCGCCTCGTCAGTAGATAAGAGCGGCGGTCGAATCGTGCTAAAGGCAGAGCAACCTGGCGCGGGCTCCTACAAAGGGGGAGGCACGGTGCAGAATTCCGGTCGTCTCATCGCTCGCGCCGGCTCCAAAGCGCCAGGCAAGAATGGCGGTCGCATCGATGTAACGGGCGAGCGGGTGAATCTGGCCGTCGGCTCCCTTATCGACGCAAGCGGCGGAACGCTGGGCAAAGGCGGCGAGGTGAACATCGGCGGCGGATTCCAGGGCAAGGACACCGCGGTGTCCAACGCGAAGATAACCGTGGTGGCCCAGGGCGCGACGATAAAGGCGGACGGCGGGACAAAGGGCGGTAATGTGGTGGTATGGAGCGATGAGCAGACCGGCTTTTACGGCACGGTGTCCGCACGGGGACCCGGCGCCTCCCCCGGCAATGGTGGCGCTGTGGAGGTGAGCTCGAAGAATTACCTGGATTTCCGCGGCAATGTGGATACGGCGGGCGGCATTCTGCTGCTGGATCCCAGCAATATTCTTATTCGTAATCCAGCGCCAACAATGGGATTCGTGAGCACTGCCGGGCCTGTTCTGGTATCGAATAATGCCAATTCCCTTCTTAGCGTTACAGATCTTACTAATCTGCTGGCCTCTAACAATATTACCGTCCAAACGTCAGGTGCATTTCCCGGCAATCCCGGATATCCGGATCTTGCCTTTACGCCAAATACGACAGGCGGCGACATTTTTGTCTTCACACCCCTTGTATACGATTCCGTCCACAGCCTTACATTACTTGCCCATGGCGATATAATGACGTTCGCGGATATTCTCAATACGTACTCCGGACCACTGAGCGGAGCCAATAATGCGAGCATCAATCTGGTCGCAGGCTGGTCCGGCGGCCCTGCCACCTTTGCGGGAGTAATTGCCTCGCCATCCAATTACGGCATAACATCGGCAGGCTCTGTATACATTAATCCTTCGGGTTATGACGGCACTAGCGCAGTAGGAAGCAGGACGGGAAATACGAACGCAGCAGGCTATGAGGTGATTGTATGGGGTCAGAGTGGGAGGGGGCGCCTTGGTTACACGTCTTCCGCCACAGGCAATATCTCGGTATACTCCAGGCAGAATACATACGTTCTTGCGGGCTATACCAATCCATTCGCCTATGCACAAATCGGGCATGGTGATATCGGCGTCAACGGAACCTACTCTGGCAACATCTCTATACAAAGCGGAGCCCAGGTTTACCTGCAGGGCAGCAATCAGCCTGCCGGCTTTGCCCGCATCGGCCACGGCGGCGCACTTTCGGAGGGCTCCGCAAATGGTAATATAACGATACGAGCTGTAAGCGAAGTTTACCTTTTTGGCGGCGCAGGGGAGAATGCCTACGCGGGAATTGGCCATGGCAGCCTGGCCTTTAACACACCGGCCGGGACGCTGAGCGGCAACATTGATGTGCAGGGCTCTACGATTGGGATGAATTCCGTGGGCACCAACGCCCTTACGCATATCGGCCACAGTGGTATCTCCTCCAGCGGCCAGAACGTATCCGGCAACATCACCGTGCGCGCCACCACCGGGTACATCACCATGATCTCCGGCACAGGCGCAAATTCGTACTCGCAGATAGGCCATGGCGGCCTGGGCATTAACTACACGGGCGGGATTACCGGCAACATCTCCATCTCCGCCGCACAATTTGTAGCTGCAAGTGCCGGGAATGGAAGCAGCTCCTATACGCAGATAGGGCACGGCGGCGCGATCAGTAACATGGGAACGCTGACCGGCAAAATAAGCATCAGCGCAGGCGGTGCATTGAGTATCATTGCCGGTAACGCAGACAACTCCTACGCCCAGATTGGCCACGGCGGCCTGCTGTCGAATGCAACCGGCACGGTGAACGGCGATATCGGAACAAGTGCGCAATCGGTATCGATACAAGGCTCCTCGACGCCTGGCATCAGCAAAGCCTACAGCATGATAGGTAACGGCGGCCTTCTCTACCAGGCACCGCTTATCTCGGGCAACATCGCCATCTCGTACGGCTCGCTGTTCGCGATGCAAGGGGGAAGTAACGAACTTGGCTTCTCCCTGTTAGGTCACACGGGCGGGCAGCTTTTTATGCCGGTACAGCCCGTGCTTAGCGGAGACATCTCCGTTACCGGCACCGGCATCGTAATCGTAAGGGGCGGTTCCAGCCCCTTGCCCGCTAGCACAGACACCTTTGCGCAGATAGGCCATGGCGGTATCTTCTCCGGGGCAAAAGAAGTGCGCGGGAACATCCAGGTCTCCGGCAAAGACATCATGGTAGCCGGTGGTTCCGGATACTTCGCCTACGGCAAGATAGGGCACTCCACCACCCAGTTCTTTGCCAATTATAGCGGCAATATCGACGTCGACTTTACCAGCAGCCTCACCGTCCGGGGTGGCAACGATCCGCTCGGCTTTGGCGGATCCATAGCGCAGATAGGCCATGGCGTCCTTAATATCGCCCCTTATCCTATCGCCACTACTATTACTGGCAACGTCACCCTGGCGGGTGGGGCGAATAGCCGGCTCGTGGTCCAGGGCGGCAGCTTTGCCAGCGCTTCGGCGGTCTATGCTCTGATTGGCCACGGCGGCAACATGGCCATGTATACGCCGACGGGCGATGCCGGTTCCGTTACGGGCGATATCAACGTAACGGCAGGCAGCGTCTCCCTTCTGGGTGGGAACTCGCCGCTGGCCTTTGCACAGATTGGCCATAACGTGCCGTATTACAATTTTGGCGGCATCTTTGGATTTCCCGCAGGTCCACTTCAGGGTACGTCGCTCATCGGCAACATTGCTATCTCGACAACCGGCAACTTTACCATGGCGGGCGGTCCAGCCAAGGGCGCGTACGTCATGGTAGGCCATGGCGGCGGTATCCCCAACTCCTACAGCGGTAGTCGCGATGGCCATATCGTGCTCACAATCGGCGGCGAAACCTCCCTGGTGGACGGCTCTGCAGACGAAACAAGCTGGTGGATCGGCCACATTACGCAGCCAGGGCAGACGTACACCAACGCGGATATCTATTTCCAGACCAACACACTGGATTACAGCACGACCTCCACTTCCAGTATCAGCACGGTAAATCCGCTCTTCGCCCGCACCATCTCCAATCTGGTGCATGGCAACCTCACCTTACACTCTACCAATACGGAGGGCGGCCTGGTAATAGCCGCGGCAGCACCGAACGCGGATGTGCACTCCAACTTTGCGCTCAGTATGCTAAGCGCGGGTAACTTCACCATCAACGCGCCCATCGTAAACACCGGTACGCCCGGCGGCACCGGCTCGTCGCTGCTCCTGATAGCGGGGTATGATCCCGCGACAGGGCTTCAGTCCGGCCGCCCTGCGGATCTCATTATCAACGCGGCCGGAATCAATTTTGGCGACGATGTGACTCTGGTCGCGGGCCGTTCCATCATCCTCAACGGCGGCTCCAGCATCACTAGTGGCAAGAATTTCCTGGCGGTCGTCGATAACTTCAACGCCAACCGCCCGGATTACAGCGCCGACGCAAAGTTCACCAACCACGGTGCCGTAAGCGCCAAGACGGCGACCGTGTACGCCGTAGCGCCGGAACTGGTGACCCTCGGCTCCATTTCCGGGCTCGGCGCGCGCTCCGTATCTGATATCTGGTTCGACGAATCCGGCTCCGTCCAGGGCATCAACTACAAGCTCGCCTCGTACCCTCCCCCGCCCATCATCCCTCCTGTCGAGCCCGAGCTCCCTCCGACGGATCCGACCTCGCCAAACATCATCCCCCTGCTCAGTTTCGAAGAGAATTCTGACGACCGCTTCCGCCTGCCCAAAGCCTTCAATCTGAGCAAAACCTTCACCATCTCCTACATCCAAAACCCGCATCTCTCCGCATCTGAATCTGCGCGCCTGTTGTGGATCTCCAGCTTCTCCATAGTGCCCACAGAAACTTATGGTCAGTAACCCTGGAGCAGGCTCCGGGGCATCGGGGAATTAGATTCCCAGATCCAGTTGTGATTTATGGAGGCGACGATATTCCGATTCCTATCCTTGGTTTTTGACGCAGGCTGCGATGACTTTTTCACTTCCGTATTGCCCTAGACGACGATATATTGCTGCACAGACGTATCGGCTTTCCATCCCTTATTTTCTAACGGCATCAAGTCGAAGCAAACTTCGAGGCATGTACCCAAAGCGAATCAAAAGCACGCTCGAAAGCCACCCCGTCGCAGCATCCGGCAAAAGCCCCTTCGCATCTGCAAAATTCGAGGTCTTCAGGGATTCGACGAGCTCGCGTTTTCCCACAATCGGGAGGAGAGGCTCCTGCACGATCATGCGGAAATAGTAGCGGGCACCCTCTCGGTAAAGATGGAAACCCCGACACATTTCGAGAGGTTTTGTAGCAGGATTATGGGACATCCGTGCTTTTTCTATCTCTGAAGAGTCGTGGCTTACAGGGAAAAACTGAGAAAACGTGGAGGTAAGGGGATTCGAACCCCTGGCCTTCTCATTGCGAACGAGACGCTCTACCAACTGAGCTATACCCCCATCAATGTACTGAGAATCTGTCTGAATCATTAGTAAAAAGCCGTCGATTTACTAATAGGCCGTGCACTATGAAGTTTTAAGTGGGGAAAGGCAAGCAAAACCTTGACCTTTCCGCGCTTTTTCCCAGCGCTGGATGGATCACCCGGAAAGGCGGATCTTCAGCTTCTCCAATTCTGAGCACCATGCGGCGTAGTCATCCGTTTCTTTCCAAAGCTCATTTAGCTCGGATTCCGGGCCCAGTACTCGGTCGATCGTTTTCAAGGCCTTGCTGACCAGTGTTTTACCAGGAGCCATCGGGTGCTTGGCCACCCATTTGTCCACCTGCTCCGTATACTCATTCCGGTCGTAAAACTGACCCTTCAGCCGCGCAAGGACATCGGCTGCTGCCAGCGCGTAGCTCGCCTGCTCTATTTCGATGTACTCATCCTCGGGCGTATCGAACACTTCATCCAATGTGAAAGAAACGAACGACAGCTTGTTGTCCTCTTCTTCAACGAACTCGTACGTCCAGTCTACCGCATCATCATTCCCAAATATTGTAACGTCCCAGGCGCCCATAAGGCTGCATGCTCACATAACAGGTGCAAAAGGCAATCTCTTTTGAGATGCCTTAACGGCATCAGAATCATCGCCTTCATTGTCACAAAAGTATTGACGCACGGCAATGTTCATGCGCACACTATAAAGTCTGAATGCACCACCATTCTGCTCATGATTTACTCAAAGCACTTTCATTGTAATACTTTGTCGCTCTGCAACCGGGCCGCCACTCCCCGTGCATTTGCTGGAATGCTGGCTTTTGTCAGCTTTGCCCTGACATACATTGCTCTTACCTCTCAAGCGCAGGCTGCCGCAAAGGCGGCTCCGATTTTTAGCACTCATATGGTGCTGCAGCAGGGCATTCCCGTGCCCGTGTGGGGCACTGCGGACCCGGGCGAAAAAGTGACGGTTTCCATTGCAGGCAAAAATGCCGAAGCAACCGCTGATGGCCAGGGCAAGTGGAGCCTGAAGGTCGAACCTCTGGCCGCTTCCGACCAGCCGCTGGAAATGAAGATTTCTAGCACTAATTCCGAGCTGGTGATTTCAGATGTTCTGGTTGGCGAAGTATGGATTTGCTCCGGCCAATCCAACATGGTGGCTTCGAAGCGCGATTTGATCTCGGCTGATGTTGGGAGCCGCAAACGAATTCGGTTCTTTAAGATCGCCAATGAGGCCAACATTGTACCTCAGGATTCAGCACCGGGTACCTGGGTAGTGTGTACTCCAGAGGCAAACAAATTGAATTTTTCTGCCACGGGGTACTTTTTCGCGGTGGATATTGAGAAGGCGCGCAATGTGCCTGTCGGTATGATTCAATCCGCCTGGAGTGGCACGCCGATTCTTCCCTGGATTGATCTGGCAACAGTTGAGGCATCGCCAAATTTCAAGAAGGATGTGGCAGCTGTCACTTCCATGCGCGCCCGTCTGCCTGAGGCCCTTGAAGACTATACGAAAAAGACCCTGCCTGAGTACGAACTGAAGCTGCAACAATGGAAAGATCAGCGACAGGCCTCGACATCCAACGGGGTACCCAATACTCCCAAAGGCAAGGCCGCTGAATCGCCGAAGAAACCGGAAGCTCCAGGCAAGCAACACGGGCTTGCTTCCGCCATTCACAATGCGATGATTCACCCTCTGATCCCCTATGCAATCCGTGGAGTCATCTGGTATCAGGGCGAAAGCAACGCGGGAAGCGCGGACACCGGCCGCGCCTATGCGGAGCTTCTTCCCATGTTGATCAAATCATGGCGCACCAAGTGGGGTCAGGGCGATTTTCCATTTATCTTTGTGCAGTTGCCAGCGTATACGCGCGGAAGTGCATGGCCTTATCTGCGTCAGGCACAGCTGGAGACGCTCTCTGTCCCTGCTTCCGGCATGGGTGTTGCGCTTGATCTCAATCCCCAGGACGATCTCCATCCGCCGGATAAAAGCGCGGTCGGACAGCGTCTGGCTCTAGTGGCTCTGCGTATTGCCTATCAGCAGGATCTGGTGGCCTATGGACCGCTTTACAAATCGTGTAAGGCTGAAAAGGAAAAGATTCGCATTACCTTTACGGAAGTCGGCAGCGGTCTGACAATCGGCCAGCCTCCTCTGGCCTATCGCCGCAAACCTGTTGCTGCAGCTCCAATCGCTGCTTCTCCTGCTGATTCTGGTGCTGCTGGTAATTCCACCAATGCTCCGCCAGCGTCCGCGAAGCCTGCGCCGCATCCCGCCGATATAATTCCTCTGGATAAGCTGGTGGGCTTCGAAGTTGCCGCCGCAGACGGAAAGTTTTTCCCGGCGACGGCGCAGATTGAAGATAACGCGGTTGTTGCCTGGAGCGAATCAGTTCCTGAGCCAACTCAGGTCCGTTACGCATGGGCCGCCTACCCGCAGTATAATCTATATAATAAGGAGGGCCTGCCTGCTTCTCCGTTCTCGAGCGCTGACTGCGACGCGGCCAAAGCCAGGTAGCCGTTCGTGTTTGTCAACAGGCTCGGCGCTGCTCAAAACTCATGTGCAGCCTGGGAAGTTCCCAATAACAATGCGAATTGGGTCTACGTGATGTTTTTGCTCTCGCTTAGAATGCTGGCTGCCTCGTAGAGTCGCGCCATGCCGACAAGTTCGTACGGAGCAGCCGCCCACCTGCAACGGCTGCTGGGAACATCCAACGACAGCCTGCAGGTAATGTTGCAGAGACTGGAACCTAAGGATCCCGGGCAGTATCCCCTGCCCCCTCGAATCCCGGGAGCGACATCCGCCAGCGATCAGGCAGTCAACCAGCGTTGGGAAATACTGGGCGCACATGGAAACGGAGCGGTTGACTCTGAAGGCATTGGATCAGCCGTCGATTCTCCTGTACATCCCAGCCGACCTGCGCTTTCTCCTGCTGGTACGGCGCCGCTTTCTGTCTATGCCCGCAATATAGAGAACGTCATTGGCACGGTGCAGCTTCCAGTGGGCGTTGTCGGCCCGCTGAGGATCAATGGCAGTTGCGCGGGTGGCGATTATTACGTACCTCTCGCTACTACTGAGGCAGCTCTTGTTGCCTCGTACCATCGTGGAGCGCAGCTCATCAGCGAAGCAGGTGGCTGCACGACGGTGCTTCTAGCTGAAGGGGTCAGTCGCGCTCCGGGTCTGATATTCGAAACCGTTGCGCAGGCCGGCGCCTTTATCGCCTGGGCGGTCACTCAGGATGAGGCATTTGCGCTGGAAGCATCCAAGACGACCCGTCACGGTAAGCTGAACCGCACTCGAATGACGGTGGAAGGAAATCACGTCTACCTCAGCTTCGAATTCCTGACAGGCGACGCCGCGGGACAGAACATGGTCACGATTGCGACTGATGCCATCTGCGCCTACATTCGCGCTCATTCACCGGTCAAACCACGCAGCATTTTTGTCGAAGCTAATCTATCCAGCGATAAGAAGGCCAGCTCTCAATCCTTCCAGAATGTACGTGGCAAGAAAGTGTGCGCTGAAGTTATTATCCCGAATGATTTAATACGCAAACGCCTTCATACCGACGCAGCCGCCATCGGCGAATACTGGGTCATGACTGTAATGGGTGGCGTTATCAGCGGTACGATAGGCGTGCAGGGCCATTACGCCAATGGACTTGCCGCCCTCTTCATTGCCACCGGTCAGGATGCTGCCTGTGTTTCGGAAGCGGCAGTAGGCATCACCCGCTTTCAACAGCAGGAAGACGGAAGTCTGTACGCTTCGGTTACTTTGCCCAATCTCATCGTCGGCACTGTCGGCGGGGGAACCGGACTGCCCACCCAGTCCGCGTGCCTGGACATTCTGGGCCTTCGCGGATCAGGTCACGCCCGGGCGCTTGCGGAAGTTGCAGCCGCAATAGCACTTGCTGGAGAACTTTCCATAGTTGGCGCCCTTACCGCAGGTCAGTTTACCCAGGCGCACCGAAAACTCGCCAGACGGGATGAAAAGACTTCACAATAATCTGTACGTCCCACGTCTCATTCAGACGCAGAAATCACTCGAGCCCACTTTAATTCAGGGTGCGAATGAATTATTAGTATAAAAACATCCATCTCATATCACAAAAAGTCAAGAGATTCTATTGCTAAGCACGCCGGCATTCTATAAGAGTACTATCCATATAGTGTAGGCATTAATAGTTTTCCGCACCGCCTCACACATCATATATGATTAATTCGCCTCAGGGTGAAACCTTACAGGTATCTCCCACTTTTGCCGAGAAATGGTGGATCTACCAGCGGGAACGTTTCCCCGTCTTTGCCCATGGCCCTCTTGTTTTGGCCTTCTCATCCAGCGCTGTATGTTTCTCGACACAGTTGCGCGGCCACTTCGTCCTGCCTCCCTGGTACGTTTTCGCCTTCGCTTTCCTTTCGTCCTTCATCTCCTTTCTACATTTACGTCTTGCAGATGAATTCAAGGATTTTGAAGAAGACAGCCTGTATCGGCCATATCGGCCCGTTCCACGTGGTCTGGTCACGCTGCGTGAACTCGCCATTCTTGGCTTCATAACGGCCGCGATCCAGCTTGCAATGGCTGTCTGTCTTGATACACGACTGCTTTGGCCGCTGATGATAACCTGGACCTATCTGGCTCTGATGAGCAAGGAGTTTTTCTGCGTTAAATGGCTTAAAGCACACCCGTTCACATACATGTGGACGCACATGCTCATTATGCCACTCATCGACTTTTACGCGACCGCGTGCGACTGGCTTCCAACCAATAGCACAGCCCCCCAGGGTATATTCTGGTTTGTGGCCGTTAGTTTCTTCAGCGGCTTTATCATCGAAATTGGTCGGAAAATACGCTCTCCGTTAGATGAGGAGACCGGTGTTCCCACCTACTCGGCATTATGGGGAAGAACTTCGGCAGTGACAGGTTGGCTGATTGTTATCGTATTAACTGCTGTAAGTGCGGTTATTGCGGCCCATTGGATCAACTTCTATATCCCCATGTACGGAGTTCTCGCAACATTCATAGTCATTGCGATCCTTCTGGCTGTCAACTTTTTACGTAATCCCATACCGGGTAGCGGAAAGCGCTTTGAGCTCTTCTCCGGTCTTTGGACCCTTGCACTTTACCTTACTCTTGGAATTATACCCCTTGTCTACTATGCAACCCGAAGTGCTGGCTGATATGAGCACCGCGACTCTCCATTACGGCGGCAAGGCACGCGCGCTGTCACGCCTCGGCGCCACCTTTCCGGTTCCTCCCTGGCGCGTTGTTTTGCCGGAAGTCTTTGATGCGTCGCTTAATGCAGTGGATCCGTCAATCCATAACGCGCTTGCTGCCACCCGTGATTACCAGCAGGCAACCGAACTGCTTCGCAATTTGCTTCCCCATAACGCGTGGATCGAGACGGAGCTGCCCAAAATCAAAGCTGATCTGGAGCTCGCATCTTCCGATCGCAAGCCAGGTAAAGGTTCCCTTCTTCTCGCAGTTCGCTCCTCCGCCATTGATGAAGACGGTCAACAGCATTCGTTCGCTGGGCAACTGGAAAGCTTTCTCAATGTTACCTGGGAGGAACTTCCAAAACGCATAGCAGATGTCTGGCGCTCGGGCTTCAGCGAGCGCATATACGAATACCGTCGCCAGGCCGGTCTGTCCCTTCCACCGTCCCCGCCCGCGGTCCTTGTGCAGGTAATGGTGGTGGCGGACGCTGCCGGCGTAGCCTTCAGTGCCGATCCGGTCTCCGGCAATCGCGCCACCGCAGTTGTGGCGGCCGTCCGCGGCCTGGGCGACAAACTGGTCAGCGGCGATATCGACAGTGACACCTTTCACGTCGATCGCAATAACCATGTCATTGAGCGCAAACTTGTCGAAAAAGCCGCAGCCATAACAGACGCCCAGGTTGTTGCCATAGCTGAACTGGCCAGAAAATGCGCCGCCCACTTCGGAATGCCCCAGGATATCGAATGGGCCATTGAGGGGCGGCAGCTCTTTCTTCTCCAGTCACGCCCCATTACGTCGTTGGCTCAGCTCGTTGATCCCAATGGCTCCTACCAGCTATGGGACAACAGCAATATTTCAGAAAGTTATAGTGGAGTCACCACGCCGTTAACTTTTAGTTTTGCGCGCCAAAGCTACGAAGCAGTCTACCGCCAGTTCGTAGCGATCCTTGGCGTACCCCGGCACAGGATAGAGGCAAACGCAGACACATTTTCGCACATGCTCGGCCTGATCCGCGGGCGCGTCTACTACAATATGCTGAGCTGGTATCGCGTGCTCGCCATGCTGCCGGGATTCTCCATCAACCGAAAATTCATGGAGCAGATGATGGGAGTAAAAGAGCCTCTGCCAGATGAAGTTATGGCAGAATTCAACGCACCTCCCGCCGGTTGGCGTGATTACACTGAAGTCGCAGGTACGGTTTTCGGCCTGATCCGCAATCACTGGACATTGCCGACCAAAGTTCGCGCCTTTTACCGCCGGCTGGATGACGTTCTGAATGCTAAAGAACTTCCTCTGAACCAGATGCGCGCGGAGGAGCTCACCAAGTCCTTTCGCGATATCCAAAGCAAACTCCTCACTCACTGGGACGCGCCGCTCATCAATGACTTCTTCGCGATGATCTATTATGGCGTCCTGCGCAAGCTCTGCGAAGGCTGGTGCGGCGACAGAAATGCCACCCTTCAGAACGATCTCGTCTCAGGTCAGGGCGGCATGATCAGTGCTGAACCAGCGCGTCGAATTCAGGAAATGGCTCGTCTGGCGTCGAAGAGTCCAGAGCTCCTGAGTATTTTGCGCGACTCTCCGCAGCACGAGATTCATAAAGCTCTTGCCAATAAGGATCTCACGCAGGCGGCCCTGGCAGCCGCGGTCGCCGAGTATCTGGAAAAGTTCGGCGAACGCTGTCTGGAAGAGCTTAAACTGGAAAGCGCCACCTTACATGACGATCCTCTGATGCTTTACCGCTCGATCGGCCGTCTGGGCACACACTATCGCCTGAACAGTCAGAACTCGGAGGCACCACAGAATAACACGAGTTCAAACACGGCCGAAAATAATGCCGCGGCTTCTCTCTGTGCCAAGGCAGAAGCAAAGGCTGAGGAAGCACTGCAGTACAGTCCGTTTAAGCGCGCCGTCTTTTCGTTTGTTCTCAAGCGCGCTCGCGACCGGGTTCGGGACCGCGAGAACCTTCGCTTCGAGCGTACCCGAGTATTCGGTCGTGCCCGCCGCATTTTTGTGGAGTTGGGCAAGCGTCTGCATGCCGAGAACACTCTGGACGATCCGCGCGATATTTTCTGGCTGACAGTGGAAGAAGCTTTTGCGTTCGTGGAAGGCAACGCAGTTTCCACAGACCTTCGAGGCCTGGCCGCTCTGCGAAAGAAGGAGTTCGAGGGCTATCGCCACTCCATGCCTGCTCCCGCAGATCGGTTTGTTACGCGAGGCGCCGTGTACATCGCGAATAAATTCCAGGCTTCACGCACAGCTTCGCCAATCTCATCGATCGATTCAACGACCTCGCAGTCGTCTGGCTCTCAGCGTGCAGGAATAGGCTGTTGTCCAGGAATTGTACGAGGCAAAGTGCGCGTGATCCTGAGTCCGCGCGATGCCCAGATGGAAGTCGGTGAAATCCTTGTCGCTCCGCGAACAGACCCTGGATGGATCATGCTTTTCCCCAGCGCTTCCGGCCTGCTGGTGGAATATGGCAGCCTGCTGTCCCATTCCGCCATCGTGGCACGCGAGATGAACATTCCCGCCATCGTTTCCGTGTCAGGGCTTACTTCGTGGCTTGCGACCGGCGATGAGGTGGAGTTCGATGGATCAACCGGACGCATCATGTTGCTTTCGAAAGCTCAGAATTTAACATCGAGTGCACATGTCTGATTCCTCGCAACCCGCCGCCGAAGCCGCCCGTCATGCGTCGTTCGATATAATCCGATACGCGCAGGTGTGGGAGGATGCAGATGTTCTGCTTAAGGCGCTGAATATCCAGCCTGATGATGTCTGCCTTTCGATAGCATCTGCGGGCGACAATGCGCTTTCCATGCTGTCCTGCAACCCTCAGCGGGTCATTGCCCTGGATCTTAACCCGTCCCAGATTGCCTGTCTGGAACTTCGAGTGGCCGCATTTCGCAATCTCCAGCACTCGGAGATTCTGCAGTTGCTGGGTGTTAACAGTGCTGATCAGTCCAGCCGCACAAAGAATTATAAGAAATGCCGAGCCAGCCTTGGCGTGAAGGCTCAGACCTTCAGGGACAGCCATCCGGAGTGGATATTGGAGGGAGTGGGCACCGTCGGCAAATTCGAACGCTATTTCCATCTTTTCCGTACCCGAATACTCCCTTTGGTTCACAGTCGTACCACCATAGAAGCGCTTTTCACTCCTCGCACTCGTGAGGAAAGAGAACGCTTTTACGAAGACACATTCGACTCCGTGCGATGGCGTATGCTGTTCCGGCTGTTTTTCTCCCGCACCGTGATGGGCTGGATGGGACGCGACCCCAGCTTTTTCCGCTATGTGGACGAAAAAATCTCCGTATCGGAGCGAATCCTTACCAGAGCACGCCACGCCGCCACGGAGCTGGCGCCAGAGCTAAACCCCTATCTTCAATGGATATTGCTCGGTACTTACACGACTGCTTTGCCACATTACCTTCGTCCCGAACATTTCGATGCCATCCGAAGCAATCTCGACAAGCTGGAATGGCACGAGACTCCGTTGGAAGCATACATCGACAGCGTTGCTTCCGGCACACTTTCCAGGTTTAATCTAAGCGATATTTTCGAGTACATGTCCGAGGAAAATACCCGTGCGTTGCTCAGCAGGATCGGTCAGTCGTCAAGATCCGGCGCGCGCGTTGTCTATTGGAACATGCTGGCTCCACGTTCTTCGCCCGATGATCTGCACCACATGCTGCGTCCCGTGCCCGGATTGGGAGAGCAGCTTCACGCGGAGGATAAAGCCTTCTTCTACAGTGCCTTACGCGTGGAGGAAGTCGTGAAATGACCGCCTCCGGCCAGCCTGTGCTTTTTACGGCGACGCTTTTAGTTGTCATGCTTTTGCCTGGCATGATGGTCGCGTTGCTGTGCCTGTGCCAAAAAATATGGGGCTTCCATCACGAGCTCTCCAGAAAGGCCGCGCACATCGGCACGGGATTGCTTTGCCTGACGTTTCCCTGGTTGTTTGCGGAAATCTGGCCGGTTCTGGTCTGGTCCGTTGCGACCACGCTCGCGCTGCTCGCGATTCGCTGCGTGCCTTTATTCAACCGAATAATGGGCGAAGCTCTGTGCGTGGAACGCATTTCGCTGGGAGAGATGTACTTCCCCATTGCCATAGGTACGATGTTCTGGCTGGCTCATGGGGACTGGCTGCTCTATTTCATTCCGGTGCTGGTACTTACAGTGGCCGACGCCGTTGGCGCATTGGTTGGTGTACGCTACGGTTTACACCGCTACAAGACGCAGGAAGGCGAGAAAAGCATGGAGGGTTCGGTCGCATTCTTCACCGCCGCGTTTCTTGGCACTCATGTCCCGCTCCTTCTGTTCAGCACGGTGGGCCGCGCGGAATGTCTTCTCATTGGCATCACTATCGGGCTGATCATCATGCTGGTCGAGGCCATTTCCTGGCGTGGTCTGGATAACCTCTTTATCCCGATTGGCACGTTCTATCTTCTAAGATCTTACTGGCCGCTCAGTACATCCGAACTTGTGCTGCGCCTGATCGTATTGATCTCCCTGGCGCTTCTTTCCATCACGTGCCGAAATCGGACTACGCTCAGCGACAATGCCCTGATGGCAGCCTCACTGTCTGCATTTGGTTTATGGGCTCTGGGGGGATGGCCTTACCTGATCAGCCCCCTGCTGCTCTTTATCCTTCACGTCTTCCTGCCCGGCTTTAAGCCCGGGCCACGACCGATGCTCAATCTGTATGCCGTATCGCGGGTCATTACCGGCGCCTACCTGTATCTCTTTGTCGCACTAAATTTTGGAACAGATACCGGATGGCTCCCTTTCCACATTTGCCTGGCCTGTAGCACTGGAAATATGGTGAGCGCACGGCTAAGTGTCGTTTGTGAAGGTATGAGTTATGGCCGTCACATCTGGCTATCCTGGGCATCCACCGTCGTACTTTTCTCTTCGACCCTGCTTTGTCTCTTGCCACCAGCTAACTGGTTGCCCGCTATAGTTTTGCTTTCTATCGCGGTCCTGGTTTCTGTCATCGTTTTCAATCGCTATTGGTCCCCTGCCCCGCCTCCTCTGGAGGAGCGCCCCAGGCAATGGTTTGTCGAGTCGGCCGTAGCGCCGCTGGCTGCCTGCGTGGGCTGGCTCTCCATCCTTCTACTTTCGTAACATGAAAAGTATTACATTC
Organism: Methylacidiphilales bacterium; assembly: GCA_041287705.1. Lineage (GTDB taxonomy): Bacteria > Verrucomicrobiota > Verrucomicrobiia > Methylacidiphilales > UBA1321 > LW23. The sequence goes on from JBGGNE010000284.1 coordinate 20,452, forward strand.
AATGCCTCTGCAATCGCCGCTACTGATTTAGCTCTTCCTGCTTCCCCGCATTTTGAGGCGATTGCCATATCGACACTGCAGCAGCACGCATGCGACGAACACTGGCAAGTCATTGATGACCAAACTGGAGCTGCACTGGCTCGGGCATCTTTGTGGTGGGAGAATGTGCCATCGGTTCCTGATGAGAAGCTGGGCGTCATCGGACATTTTGCCGCCGCCTTTCCCGAAGCATCCAGCGAGCTGTTGAACTGCATTTGCCGGCGCCTGAAAGAGCTAGGATGTACGCTGGCAGTTGGTCCGATGGATGGTAATACGTGGCGCAAATACCGGTTTGTTACAGATATCCAGGGCAATCTGGAGACTGCGGAGCCCCTTTTCTTCCTGGAACCGCATAATCCCGCAATCTTTCCCACATGGTTTGAAGCGAGCGGTTTCGAGTCCTTTGCGCGCTACACGTCATCCCTGATAACGGACCTGACAAAGGAAGACCCACGCGTCGCCCGGGCAAATGAACGCCTGCAAGGAAATGGAATCGTGATCAAGCCGCTGGAAAAGGACAAATTTGATCAGGATCTGGAAGCCGTATACCACCTTTCCTGCCAAAGCTTTACACAGAACTTCCTGTATACGCCGATCTCTCTGAGTCACTTCCTGAAACTCTACCAGCCGCTTCGTGAAAAAATGGTGCCAGAGCTGGTACAACTAGCCTGGCACGAAGACAAGCTGGCAGGCTACCTCTTTGGCATACCGGATTTCGCTCAACTTCAACGGGGCCAACAACTCGACACAGCAATAGCTAAAACCCTGGCGATTCTCCCAGGGAAAACATATGGCGGCCTGGGCGCTGTTCTGACGAATGTGTTCCATCGCAACGCTCACGCGCTCGGTTATAAGCGTTGCATCCACGCGCTTGCTTACGAGGGAAACGGTAAAGCCCAGCATCTGACTGCATTTTTTGGCACCGTCATGCGCCATTACACGTTGTTTTCTCGTCGCCTCTAAGCCAAATCTATGTCACACGACGCAGCTTCAATCCCCGAGGTAATTCGCGCTCAGGTGACGGCCACCCCGGATCAGATAGCTATTATTGAGTCCCCTCATGGCACGGAGATAAAGGTGACATTTCGTGAACTGGACGAGCTGTCTGTTCGGTTTGCCCAGCACATGCTTCAGCAGGGAATACGTCCTGGCGACTCTGTGCTTGTCTTTGTGCCCATGTCTGTCTCGCTTTATGCGTGTCTGTTAGGCATTTTCCGCATAGGGGTTACAGCACTCTTTCTGGATCCCTCGGCCAGGCTTCGACATCTTAGCGACTGCTGCGCGCTGCGCCCTCCCAAAGCCTTTCTGGGAACCTGGAAAGCGCATCTGCTTCGTCTGGCATCACCTGCGCTCAGGTCCATCCCGCATCATTTCTGGATATCCGCGAATCCGAAACGTCTTCCTCAAGGTAATGGATCTGCAGTACCCATAGAACATCTTACTCCCCCTGCCCCGGATGATCCGGCACTCATCACCTTCACCAGTGGCAGCACGGGCAAACCAAAAGCGGTTGTTCGCACCCATCGCTTCCTTATCGCTCAGCATCAGGCACTTGAAGAAGCAATCGAATTGCGCCCCGGCCAGCGCGATCTGGTAACGCTGCCTGTCTTTGTGCTGGCCAACCTGGCCTCCGGCGTCACCAGCATTCTCCCCGATTCCGACATGAGCCGCCCGGGGCATGTGGATCCTGTTCGAATCGCATCGCAAGTTAAGCGCTATCAGCCAGATCGAACGTGTGGATCACCTGCATTCTACTCCCGGTTGGCCGGTTCTGAGGGTCGCGCTGAAATCTTTGCCACATTTCGCAGAATCTATACGGGAGGCGCCCCTGTCTTTCCATCGCTGCTGGAGCAACTGCAGAGCCTGACCCAGTCGGCACACATCGTTGCGGTATACGGTTCTACTGAAGCAGAACCGATCGCCCACATTCGCTGGAGCGAAGTCTCGCCATCTGATCTTGGCAACATGAGAGCCGGAAAAGGTTTGCTGACCGGAGTTCCAGTTCCCCAGGTCCGGCTGAAGATTCTTCGGGCGCTCCCTTCAGGTGTGCATACGCCGAATCAGCCGGTATCTTTATCCGCGACCGAGTTCGCTCAGCAGGAAGCCACAACGGGTGAAACAGGTGAAATCTGCGTCAGCGGCGATCATGTGCTTAAGGGATATCTTAACGGCGTTGGTGATTCCGATACCAAATGCCGGGTTGAAGATGTGATTTGGCATCGCACAGGTGATGCTGGTTATCTGGATGACCAGGGACGGGTATGGCTGCTGGGTCGCAGTTCGGCGATGGTCACCGATTCGCGTGGCATTCTCTATCCCTTTGCCGTGGAGTGTGTTGCACAGACTTATCCATTCATTGCGCGATCTGCATTCGTGAGCCAAAATGGCAAGCGAGTGCTTGTCGTTGAATATAAAGGAAAACCGGCCACCGACAATGCTGATGTACTTCGTAAATCTCTGGCCTGGGCTCAGATTGATGAGATCAAGTCAGTCGCGGCTATTCCTGTTGATAAGAGGCATAACGCCAAAGTAGATTATCCATCATTACACAAACTTCTTCAAGCGGGTAAGTAGCAAACAAAGGATTTTAATCTCTTTTTCTGTAGACTAAGACATAAGCAGGCGGAAAATTGAAACGTACAAGTTTACTGCTCACAAAGTGAAAGTGATCGTTCAGATGCGTACGCAGCATGAGAGAGTATTGGAACAGAATAAAGTAACCATCGGGTTTTAGTGACTTGTTTATCTGCTCGAATATAGTGTTGCGCGCCGCACGCGGAAAATTCGCGAAGGGAAGTCCGGAAACCACATAATCGAGGCTGGAAATAGCATTCTCACCAAGCGCCTGAGATAGCAATAAAGCGTCCGGGCACAGGACAAATTGCGGGAATTCCTCGGTAAGGCGCTGGCGCAACGCATCATCTCGCTCAAAGACAAGGACCTTTGCTTCCGGCATCCGATGGTGGGCTATTCCCCGTGTGAAAACGCCCGTGCCGGCACCCAGTTCAGCAATGGTGCCACAGCGGTTCCAGTCGATCTGCCCCATGATTTCCCGGGTTAGATACCGTGAGCTGGGTATGATGCTTCCTGTTCGTAGAGGAGAGCTAAGGAATTTTTGGAGAAAAAGAAACCTTTCTCGAAGCGTAGTAGGGAAGTTCATCCGGAAGTGTGGAAGATTAGCAAACAACTGACGTTTGGCGCGACTGGAATATTCAGGACAATAAATCCGGCACGAAAAATGAATGCTACCGCCCGGTATACTTTACCTGCATTATTTTCTTATGTTTCTTCGCAGCGCCGCCGATTTTAGCTACAACCATCTTTATGCCCCATTGACCTGAAGAATTCGATTCCCTCACTTTTCTCACTTTCTTTGTCGCATCGCTGTTGCCGCCTCAGCCTTCAATACGTTGACTTTCAATGCTTTCTATGACAAAGCAATTTCTCTCCTCAATGTCCCCGCATGATAGGATGGAGGCTCGTGCCAAGACCATCTACACAGATCGCCTGCATCGCATTCACCAGCGAGTGGATCATTTTTTTGCCTGGTTGATGGGTGCACAATGGTTCGCCTGTATTTTTGTTGCGATCTATATTTCGCCCCTGGCATGGGAGGGACGTACCAGCACCGTCCATCCCCATGTCTGGGACGCGCTTATTCTAGGCGCAATCATTCACATTGTTCCTATTTCGCTGGCTGTATGGAATGCCGGCGATAAACGCACCAAATACGCCATAGCTGTAGGCCAGATGTTCAGTTCGGCACTGCTGATTCATCTTTCAGGTGGACGCATTGAAACGCATTTCCATATCTTTGGATCTCTGGCCTTTCTTGCTTTTTACAGAGAGCCTCGGGTTCTTATAGTCGCTTCAGCCGTTGTGCTTGGGGATCACTTCTTTCGTGGCATCTTTAACCCACAATCCATCTACGGAGTATACAACGCTCCTCTTTGGCGTACTCTGGAACACGGTGCCTGGGTCGTATTCGAAAATATTTTTCTGATTATTGCCATTCGCCAGTCTATTGACGAATCCCGCAATCTGGCATGTCAAAGTGCTGAACTTGAAGTTTCGGCGGAGCATACCGAAGATGAAGTCCGCAAACGCACCGAAGAACTAAAGCAGAGCGAGGACCGCTATCGTCTTCTCTCGGAGAAACTTACGGAGACAAATCACGACCTTGAAGCCGAGATTTTCAAGCACAGGCAAACATTTTGCTCATTGCAGGAGAAGCAGCATTTCCTTGAAATCCTGCTGGATACACTCGAAGTGGGAATTATTGCCTGCGACGCCTCCGGGAGGATTACCCTCTTTAACCGCGCCATGCGTGAATTTCATGGTATTGAAAAGGAAAAGGACTGGAACTCCCCTGAACACATATCCAATGCGGCATCGCATATCTTTCGCATAGATGGCGTTACACCTATCAGAGAGGATGAATTCCCTATGATACGTGCGATGCGCGGAGAGCGCGTTCGTAACGAAGAGTTTTATATCATCCCAAAAGGTCACCTCTCGCGGGCCGTTACAGCAAGTGCACGCCAGATTGTGGGACCGATGGGAGAAAAACTCGGAGCCGTCGCCCTTCTCTATGACATCACTGAGCAGAAAGAGCAGGACGCTGAACTGCATCGCGCCAAGGATGCCGCCGAAGCAGGTGCGCGCGCCAAGAGCGATTTCCTGGCCAAAATGAGTCATGAAATCCGTACTCCGCTCAACGGCGTAATCGGTATGACTGTCTTGCTTCAGGATACGCCTCTGAGCCCGGAACAGAAAGAATTTGCGCAGACGATCCGCTCCAGTGGAGAGGCACTGCTCACCATCATCAATGATATTCTGGACTTCTCCAAGATTGAGGCCGGTAAGCTGGAATTCGAATGTATTGACTTCGATCTGAGGGAAATCGTCGAAAGCAACCTGCAGATGCTGGCCGGCTCGGCGCACGCTAAGGGACTGGAATTAACTGGTTACGTTGAACCCAGCGTCCCGGCGGAGCTCTGGGGAGATCCATCCCGGCTGCGTCAGATTCTGACAAACCTTTTATCTAACTCCATCAAGTTTACCAGCCGTGGACGCGTTTCGCTCCATGTCTCCTGCCAGCGCAAGCTGCCGGATCAGGCACAACTTCACTTCGCCATCACGGATACCGGAATTGGAATGACGCAGCAGGAGAAGGCGCGGCTGTTCAAGCCTTTTAGCCAGGCGGACGATTCGGTTTCCCGAAAATTCGGCGGCACTGGTCTGGGCCTTGCCATCTGCAAGCAGCTCGTCGAGAAGATGCAGGGCACTATCGACGTCGTCAGCACTCCCAAGCAGGGCGCGACATTCTGGTTTACGGCAACATTCGCGCGCCAGCGCGGATCACGGAGAGCTCAGCAACAGGATATCGTGCAGGCCAGACAGGCGACCTGGTTTGCCAATGCCCGCGTTCTACTTACAGGCAACGACGAATTCAGCCAGGGACTTCTGCACAAACACGTTACTTCTTTCGGACTTCGTGCTGACCTTGCCCGTACCGGCGAAGAAGCAATGATGCGCTGTCAGGAGGCTATGCTGCAGGGGGACCCCTATCGTGTGGTGGTGATGGATCTTCACCTCACCGACAATGAAGGGCTTGCTCTCAGCAGGAAACTGAAATCCTCGGCTGGCAAGCTAAGCGTTGATATTGTGGCCCTTATACCGGTGGGCAGAGGCGTTCATCGACACGAACTTGAGGCAGCCGGCATAACGGCCTGGCATTTCAAGCCGGTACGTCCTTCCGCTCTGCAGGATAGCTTTGCCGAAATATTTGCTGCTACGCAGGATTCTGAGCGCGGTCTGCCGCAATTTTCCGGTGAACAGGAAGCCCAAAGCTGCTCTTCTACAACTCCAGTTCCGGCGGTTAAGAAACTGAAAATACTAGTGGCGGAAGACAACACGATTAACCAACGCGTCATGCTGGGACAACTGCGAAAGCTGGGCTATACCGCCGATACAGTAACCAACGGACTGGAAGCCCTGGAGGCAATCTCCCGCAAAGAATACGACGTTATCCTGATGGATTGCCAAATGCCGGAGATGGATGGCTATCAGACAACGCAGGAGATCAGGCTGCGCGACAAGAGCACTCACCCCATACGAATTGTGGCCATGACAGCAAATTCCATGGCGGGAGATCGGGAAGAATGCCTGGCGTATGGAATGGATGATTACATCTCCAAGCCCGTTCGCCTGGAAGAGTTAAGTTCTGTGCTTACCCGATGCACCGGGGACTGAGCCTGAAGCGCCCCTTGAAGACTTCTACAAGGGGCATTTCGTCCCAGCTTACCGCGTTCCCTCAAACACGTAGACGAAGATCGAACCTGGAGGCAGACCACCCGCGCCGCCACCGGTCGAGGAGTCCACCTTCCATTTGCCATCCGCGCTCAGCTTTTTGGCATCGAGCTGCTGAGATTCGATCTTTACTGTCTCAGCGATGCGATTATTAGCGCGTGGATCGGCGCACAGCTTGTGCAGGCTTACCTTCTCTGCCGACTTGAATGGCAGTTGCAGCGAAACCTGGCTGAAGCCATCACCCATGCTTTGCCCATGCACCGTGGCATTCATCTTGCGGCTAATAACAAAGACAGACCATTGCTTCTTCACCTCGTCGCGCATCGCATACACGCCAATCAGCGGAAGTTCACCGGCACCGTCAGGACCTGTAATGCTGGGCATCTGCTTATCCGTTACCTTCATCAGGTCGCCCGAGCCATACTGATTGCGCAGTTTCATCGCCAGCCAGGGAACGTGTGCGCGGAAGCCTTCCGAAAACATCGTGTGGCTCGCCCAGAACCGTCCCTGAGCAAAGCTGAAGAAATCCTGATAGGTCCATCCCTGAAGTGCGCTACCAAACCATGTATCAATGCAGCATACCGCCGCACCCATGCTCTTGCCGTAGTTCTCCGCCGCATCTACCAGACCTTCATTGCTGCGCGATTCCCTGTCAATCGAGTAGCCGCTCGGACCACCTTCATACGCCACCACATCGTAGTTGACTCCCCTGGCGGCAAGCTTTTGCCGGGCATCGTCCATCCTGGCCTGACGCGGTTTTATCTCGATCTGATAGTTCATGATCATCGCGAAGAGTCCTTCATCGTTGAACTCGGTCAGTGGCTTCTGCTTTTGCTCCCACTTCGGCCCGAAGTAATTTGCATGACCTATATACTGCGCACCCGGGCAGCGTGAGATCGCCAGTTCAGCGTAACCACGAATCACATCGCCATTAACTTCTCCGCTGTAATTTCCACCCAGGCAGAAGTGCACTTTGCCATCCAGCTTCTGCGATGCCCAGTAGGGACTCTTCTTGATGTTATTGATCAGGTACTGCGAAAACAATCCGTATTCCGTGCCGCCCTGGTGAATCTGGCCGTACAGCGCAAACCCAATCCAATCCTTCATTTTGGTGTTGTGCCAGGTCTCGTTGCCAAACTCGATGATGATCTCGCGGAACTCGTCCGTCCATGGTGTGCCTGTACCCCGCTGCTGGAACCTTCTGTAGGCAAAGGGCTTCGTCTCTGGTTTATCAACGGCCGGGTTGTAAGGAGCGGATAGATACTCCATAAGATTTATCCAGTCCTGCTCATCGTGAAGGATGTGCTGAATGACAATATGCGGGACCATTCGCGTTGCAGCGCTATTGCCCGTGTTGAGATCAAACGTGAGCACCGAAGGTATTGTGCGCCCGCTATTCAGACCGCCAACCGGAGTGTTCCAGTTGGGATTGATTCCGCTGCTGGGATACCAGCTCATCAGAGAATCCATCGTGCTGTCGCGATCGAGAACCCATACACGGTGGCAGCCCTTTTCACCAGCAGCCGGCTGGGTGCTCACAAGCTCATTCAGAATAGTGCGATTGGGTATATATCCATCCGCCCGGGCCAGATCTGCGTCAGAATCATAGCGGAAAAGCCGTATGTTATCCATCCAGAGCTTGCCGGCAGACGCGCCTGGCCCGCCGCTGAACTTGAACATTGGTCCGTAGTGCTTAGCTTTGGCGGGACGTTCTGGTCCTTCGAAGTCGAAGGTGTACCTGGCCCATTCGCCCGTAACATCAAAGTTCTGCTCGATTCCTTCGTGTCCCGGCACAGGTACGCTCATTCCAAAATGCACCTGCCCCTTATCTCCCAGCCCTTCCTGTCGCATCCACAGCGACAGCCTGTACTTCTTGCCTGGCTCAAGCTGGGGATAATAGAGCGACTCCTTTCCAAATTCGGTACCGCAGAAGCGAACATGCGAGATCTTATTTTCACCAGCCACCGCTTCAATCTGCATGCATCCCTTGCCGGCGGTAACCGCCATTTCGGCCGGAACTTTGCCCGGATGCGCTACGATGGAGAGCCGCATTTCGGGGGACGAGAAATCCCAGTAAAAGTTGGGGCGATCCTTTGGCCCGCTCTGTGCCCGGACGCGCGGGTGTACCCACTCCATATCGAACTTGTCGAATGCCTGATCCAGCACAATGTAGTCGAAGGGTGCCAGATCCGGAGAGTCCGCCGCCAGATACACGCGATTCGCCTTCTTGCCCGGCGGCGGCTCCGATACCACCCAGCCGCCCTTTGGGAATCCTTCCTCGCCGGGCTTAATCACATGGGTCGTTCCGACAAGTACTACGCGATCTGCTGTTGTTAACTCCAGGTACTTGCCCATCTTATTGATCGGCAGCGGATTGCCCGCCTTATCCACAATGCGGTAGACCCGAACACGCGCACCGCTGAAAAGGCCGTCATTCCAGAGGTCATACCAGGATGTTTTACCGGAGCCCCCGTCAAGCTCGAACGACTTGCCTTCGACGTTCATCGCGCGATGCATGTTCTTCCATGCTATGGGCTCATTGCCCCCGTTACGGATGAAGTTATTGACGGCATACTCGCCCCCATTGGGTCCGCCAAAGTCGTTCGCACCAATCGGAGGAACCTTTGCAGACGGCTTGGCAACATCTGCCGTCACGATAAATTCGGCTGGCGAGTTTACATCCGCACGCACCCCGGCCAGCGGCAAAAGTGGACCTGCCAGAATGCAGCTGCTGAGCATTAAGGCGGTACGAAGAGAATTCTTGGTGAGCATAGGCGTAGGCTTAGGCAAAATTGCGATATTGCGACAATAGACTTACAGGCAGTTAGTAGCCTGAAGTTATAATTCGCCTATGTGCCACGACAGCCTCCCGTGCCGGGACCTGTCCCGCCTTTGCCCGTGATCTGTACCCCCCGATTGGAATCCGGTCTGCAGATACCCGTCCTCAATCTACAGGATACTGCTCAAACTTGTACCTGGGCTGCCAACCCAGCAACTGCTTCAGATTTCCAAGATCTGCTCGCTTTTCCGATCCTGGCCCGGCGAGAGTATAGAATATTTCAAATTCGATCCCGGGCTTCACCAACGCCAGGGCGGCTGCTTCCGCGATGTCGCGTGGATCAATAAACTGCCAGTTTACCGACTTGGGAGTGCGCCCATACTTATCTTTCAGAGGGTCTTCCAGAATGACGTAAGCTGGGCGAAGCACAGCGATCTCCATGCCATGCGTGTGATGAAAGTAACGTGCGATTTCCTCCTGCAACGCCTTTGTCAGGCTGTACATGCTGCTGGGGCTGGGCTTGGTATCCTTGTCCATAAAAGCACCACTCATCCGACTGCCATCCACAACTGTTGTGCTCGAGACCAGGACCACGCGCTTCACGCCTCTCTTAGCCGCAGCATGCAACAACGCAGCCGTTCCCTGAACATTGATCGAGAAAGGCAGATCCACAGCACCATAGACCTCCGGCCGATTGGGCGCCATGTGTGCGATTACCAGTGCATCCATTCCATCAACGGCCTGTTCAACCAGAGCGCTGTCGGCCACTGATCCTTCCATCACTTCTACTGAAGCCGCTTTCTCCCCTGTTGACGGCCTGACATCCGGCGTCACATCCAGAACCCGCAGGGCAAAGCTTTGCCGCAGGCGTGAAGTAAGATGTTGCCCAAGAAAGCCGCCGCTGCCCGTCAAGAGGACACGCTTCAGCTTGACGGACTCTTCCGCAAGGGTGGAATCGCTGGGTGAAGAACAGGAAGTCAGAGTTGGGGAGGTGAGAGTTTCAGCGTTCACAGATTTTGTGGTTGAAAGTTGGTACTCGCAAAAGCAATTCAAATCTCTACAGATTTATTCAGGAACCATGTTTCAAAGATGCGGATGTCGCAGTGGAATATTTGATGCCGTCACCTGGCATTCGGTTCGTACCTACCAGATTTCAGATCCGCATTCCAAGTCCATTTCAGGTTCTCAGCCCCGTCCGGTTGAGCAGGCACTTTATCGCGGTACGCCTTCCACATCGCATCGACGAACGGATCCATCGCCATTCCTTCCTTTGGATTGCGCGGAACTCCGCCGCGTTGCTCCATGGTAGGGCTGCCGGGCCGCATCCAGCGGTCACAATAGTCAAAGAATGCATCATGATTCCACGCACCTTTAGCTTTCATGAGCAGAACTGCCAGTGCGGTTCCGGGCCAGCTTGGGGAGATCGTGATTCGGTAGCCTTCCTGTTGCTTCTGCTTGGCATCCCAGGTTTCCGGACGCTTTTCTTCATAGGGCGGCTGTGCGGAGGTATGCAGAACAATCTGGTAGAGAACAGTTTGCCCGTACCATCCCTTGCCATAGTAGGTCTGGCGATTCTCCGAGAAATCACCTTTCGTGGCAAGTTGCTGCATTTCTGCGTCACCAAGCATGAGCCCCGCAAACAGTATCGGCCATTTGCGACCGTTCCAATGGCCCCCGTCGGCGGTCCAGACCCTGCCCGCTTTTGTCAGACCAGCCAGATCAATGCCATGCTGGATAAAGCCGATCATCAGCTTTTCCTTCTCGGCCTGGGGGACGTTGAGCATCAGCATCAAACTTGTGATTGAACCCACGCGCGAGAACTCACGGCCGTAATTAGGCTGATTCTCACACGGACCCATGTACTGAAACACCCAGTTCTGGGTGTGGTCCAGCCAGGGGCGCTGATAGTAACGGGCGAACTGGGCAAATGACGGCACAGGACCGGCGGGTTCGATCGAAGGCAGACTCTTCCACTGCAGGTTCTTCAGCTCATAAATCGGCTTGGAAGTACCCGCATATGGAGGGCGAAACGCATCTGCGGGCGGCACTGAAGACAGGCAAGTGAGCACGGCGGCAGTACGCAATGCAGGCGAGCCGTTCTTTTCAGACGACCACATGAGGTCGGTCAGCAGGCAGGGCATAGGAAACGTCTCGTTACTGATTGTGGAGATCAGCGAGCGGTTTGCTTCCAGATCCAAAGGAAATGCCACCGTAAGCGCCGGATTATAATTCTTCAAACGCGAATCATATCCCTGGCTGGCGGTAAGCTCTTTGTCCAATACCATGGAGCCGTTTCGCATGCGCGTGTCGGGCACCATTGCCACTGCTCCATAGCGGCTCTTGACCTCTGAAGCTCCTGGCGGCTCTGTGCCCGCACCGGGCGCTGGATCTACTTTAATAACCTTCGCCGGCCCTGCCACCCACCAGTCACCGTTGACAAATTTCCCCACCTCGTACGGTTTGTCGAAGGTCCAGGTAATGCCATACTGCGTAACAGTTTGCGCCTTTTCAGCATGGACATTCGCGGGCATTTCGGCGGCCAGAGCCATGCAGGATACCACGAGGGTAAACGAAATTCGAAAGAAAGCTCGGGCAAGAGAATGCACAGTTTTGGGAGATTATCAAAGCTTTGATGTTTTGGCAAGCAGCTTGACTTCCCAGTTTCGGCTGGCGAATCTTCACATCATGATTCGCAGCCTGGCCTTTTTCGCAACACTAATGTTAACCTGCGTATCCAGCTTCGCACAGTCGTCATCAACAGCAAAAACCGCAAAGGCAAGTGACGGCGTCTCTATCTATGTTTGTGGCCACAGCTTTCATCAGTTTATAGCGGAGCCTCTGGCGGCGCTTGCCAAAGAAGCCGGGATGAGTAAGCACAGGACTGCGGAAAAATTCTACATCGGCGGCTCTAACCCGTTACAAATATGGGATATTCCGGACACCGAAAATCCTACACGCGCTGCGTTAAGACAGGGTAATATTGATATCTTAACTCTTTCGCCGAATATAAAAATGCCTGATAAGGGCATTACATTATATGCGGATTACGCCATTAAGTATAATCCACGGGTCCGCGTAATGCTCCAGCTGTCATGGCCGCCAAATCTTACAGGTCCGGATACTAACTGGGCCATGCTGCCACTTCTTTACCAGGTTTACAGGCTGGCCGCCGAATCCCAGGTACAGACCATCAATCGCGCTCACGAAAAGTCATTTGTCACTCTCGTGCCCGTCGCGATTGCTTTCTTTAAACTACGGGAGAAGATTGATGCCGGGGAAGTATCGGGCATTTCCAAAGTGAGCGACCTCTTTGTGGATGAGACGGGTCACGCATCCAGCGCGCTCCAGAATCTGACGACCTACTGTTGGTTTGCCGCCGTTTACGATAAAAGCCCGGAAGGTCTGACAGCGCTGGATTCCCCTAAAACGGCAACCTCTGCCGACACAAACCTCATTTTGCAGAAGATCGCCTGGAATGTCGTAGGCAAACAGTCTGTTCCCTCTCGATAAAGGGGCTTCGTTGCTTGCACATTGACATGATGCGGGCGAGTGATTAGGTTTGTACACGTAACTGCCGGACACATGGGCCGGCGACTTCCATCCCTTACTGGCGATATATTTGTGGTCGCCTGAATTACCTACAAACGAAGGGGATAACATGAAGTTGGAGCAAGCTCTTGTCGCATGCTGCGATCTGACAGCCTACGTCCGTTATGCAAAGTCCGTACCGGAATCAGAAATCTTTACGATGCTCTCCGGATATTACGAACTTGTTGGTGATATTGTTGGCGGCGCAGGCGGTAAAGTAATCAAGTTTATGGGTGATGCAGCGCTGATTTATTATCCAGAAAATGCAGTAGATGCCGGTGTAATATCTCTCCTTAAGCTTCAGGAGAATGGGGATAAATACCTGGAAGACAAAGGGATAGTATGCCGCCACCACATACGGGCGCACTTTGGGGAAATCGTCATTGGTGAGCTGGGCGTGCGCAATGATAAGAGACTGGATATTCTGGGCTCAACCGTAAATGCGATGTTTATGTTGAAAGCAACAGGCTTTGCCATTACGCCAGAGGTCTTTCGTAAATTATCTCCCGAAACCAGAAAATCGTTCAAGAAACATACACCTCCAGTAACCTATATACCGTCTGTCCAGTCTCATCGAGACTAGGATAACCCGCAACATTCATGCCCATCTTCGGCAACAAGGCAGCAGGAGCGCAATACAAGATACGTTGCGGCGCCTATGCTGTAATCCTGGATGATGCTATGCGTGTAGCGGTAATTTATACGCCCGGCGGATACTTTTTGCCGGGCGGCGGCATCGAGGAGGGCGAGACTTCAGAACAGGCACTCCACAGAGAAGTGATGGAAGAATGCGGCATGACTCTGAGAATCCTGCAACCGATTGGGAGTGCCACGGATCATCTCTACGCTCCGCCGGAAAACTGCTACTATGAAAAGCGGGGAAGCTTTTATCTTGGGCAATTTATTGAAGCCAACGCAGATGGCGATGCACCACCGTTCGTCTGGCTGGAAACAGACACTCGTGCACCCGATCAGCCCTTTCGACAAGAGGGTCACGCCTGGGCTGCAACCCGTGGAATTCAAATCGCTTCCGCGGAGCTTATCGTCACCCTTGCGCTTAGCATGTACCAAAAGCTGGGCCGCCCGATTATTGTCGCTATCGATGGCGGAAGCGGTTCGGGAAAGTCCAGCTATTCCGTGCTGCTGCAGGACCACGCGGCTGTGGTGGGAATACCATTGGATGATTTTTACACGACGCAAATTGCAGAGCACGAGTGGCCTGAAATCGAGCTGCCGCGCCGTCTGGAACTGGTCTTTGACTGGCAACGCATCCGACGCGATGTGCTAATTCCATTGCGAAGCGGAATGCCGGGTCGCTGGCAGCCATTCGATTTCACAGCGGGCATCGGTCATGATGGGAAGTACGCGCTCCAAAAGGAGTTCAAGGTTTCAGGGCCAGCACCAATCATCGTGCTCGAAGGCGCGTACTCGGCTTCTGCGGCACTGTCAGACTTGGTCGATCTGGCTGTTTTGGTGAATGTGCCTGAAGCCGAGCGACATAGGCGAAAGCTGAAGAGAGACGGGCAGGCCTTTGCGGATAAATGGCATGCCATCTGGGATCCGCTTGAAGAGTATTACTTTGGAAGAATGCGTCCAGCTTCGAGCTTTGACCTGGTAGTGAAGAATCCGACCTTCCGCTTCAGATAGCCTTCTTTGGAGCATTTCGGGAAAACCACTTCTGCAGCACCTTGGCACGCTCGGTTGGCCCGGTGGCTTTGGGATGCTTGTCGCGATCGCGGGGCTGTTCGGCGTGTTCGACGCTCCAGCCGTCCCATTCGCGGAATGCGTGGTAGCTCCAGTCCCAGCCGTACTCTTCGAAGATTGAAATCAGGTCATCCAGATAGCGGTCAGCTCCTGGAGCCCAGCGAATGGCACTGAACTCACCAATATAGATCGGTACCTGATAGGCGAGTTGGAAATCGCGGACCGGCTGAAGATAACGGCGCAACGCTTCCTTGTCCAGAGGACGGTCTGCATAAGTGCCGGGGTACGGCACCACGGTGATGTCCTTGTTGGTTTTGACGCCCTGATGTGTGTAGGTGTGAGGCCAGTACATATGGGCCTGGTAGATCACATGTGGAATATCAACGGGAGCCAGCCAGCGGAAGGTGTCCGGGGAATCCCAATTATCGGTTTCAATGATGACGGGCGTTTCGGAATCAATAGCTCGGATAGCCCTTGCCGCCTTTACCTGTAGCGCCAGCCAGTCGCATAATTCTGGAGGAGAAGGAGTTTTCTGGACTGGCTCGTTGATCAGATCATAGCCGTAAATAGCCTTATTGCCTTTAAAACGACGGGCAATCTTCTCCCAGCTTCGGACAAACTGGTCCTGCAAAGGCTGCTCCAGAAACATCCGCATCGTGCCATCCGCAGCCTTCCGTTCAGGCGGGCTGTGGAGATCTATGACAACTTTGATTCCGTGGGAAGCCGCTGCATCCAGAGCCAGCGCCAAATCATCCAGCTCAGCGGCCAGCCAATCGTCGTAAGTTCGCTTGTCATTCCATTCCTGCCACATTTGCCAGCGCACCAGATTGATTTTCCACGAAGCCATTGCATCAAAATCATCCTTGCGGAAGACCTGCGGAGACATTACACCACGATATTTCGTTTGAGGTGCCTCACCTCGCCAGGCGGTCGGGGTGGGGCGATCCTGTTTGGCGCGGACCACACGTACCTGAATCCTGGAGAAACGTGCAGTACCGGACGCTTTCTCGATTCCCAGGTTTATGGCTCCTTCCGTTGCGTCTTCGGGAACTGTGATGAGGCGGCTTTCCGAACGGGCGGCAAACGTGCCGTGCAGGTTAAGACCATCGAAGTATTGCTTCCCACTCGCAGCGGAATTGACGTAGAGCTGCATCTTTAGTCCCTGGTAGTGCAACAAAGGAGATTCCGGGTCCAGAGCTTCCACTCCATCCGCCTGGATAACGCCTGAAATGACGAGTTTGCTCCCTCTCAAAGGTTTTACGTCTACCGGAAGCAAGACGCGAATGGCAGGCTTTCTCGAAGTGTTTGACATGCAGAGTACGGCTTCACCGCCGGGCCCATCGTTGCTGACAACGCCGCCTGAGGCCTCCACAACAGCGCGAGTTTTGGGATCTGCCAGATTCAGCTCAAATACGACGTCGCCGTCCTTAATGGCAGGAGTCGCATTCGGCTCGGCAAAGGCAAACGGCACCACCGTAAGGAATAACAGAATCACCAGAGCACGCATTGGCGTAAGGGTGGCTAAAAGGGCATTGACACTCAAGCTGTTTCAATCGCCCGCGATTTCCATGTTACGATTAACTCGACAAACGATTGGTAATGAAGCCTAGATTTACTAAGTTGGCATTGTTGCTTGTCACTTTAGTTTCCGCCCCTCGCATTACGACCATAAAACCTCAGAAGGCGGCCCGCATTTTATGCTTATCCTAGCACAACAATCTACGCTGACACACGCTGACGCATATCGCGTCAGACACAATACGGGCACAGCTAATGGTTTTAGCCTGGTGGAAGTGGTAACTGCGCTGGGTATCTTTTCTGTCGCCATTATTGGAGTTATCAGCCTCTTTATCGTGGGCATTCACACAGGCAGTGAGTCTTCGAAAACGACCAGTGCGGCCAATCTTTCTGCGCTTATTGTCAATCAGCGCCGACTGACTCCCGTAGATCATTCCACGAATCAGGAGCTACAGAATTTTGCTCTTCCGGATGTTCATGTCTCCAAGCGCAATTTCGTTCCAGAGACTGCCACGGTTACCGATCCTGTCTATGTAGGCATAGATGGTTACAGCACAACGAAAGAGGCGGCGGAGTATGTGCTGGTTTACTCCATCCAGCGCGAAGCCCGCGTCTCTAATGTTTATATGCTCCTTTACTGGCCTGCACAGGCCACCCTGCAAAACGCAGCGGGCCGCTTCGAAATCGCAACCCAAATCCCCGTACCATGAAGACGAAAAAAGCGTTTACCCTGGTGGAAATGCTCGTGTCCCTCACGATCATGTCCATGATGTCACTTCTCTTCGTCCAGATTATCTCGTCGGTGGAGAGTACCTGGGCCAAAGGCAGGCAACTGGCCAATAATATGGGAAAAGGGCGGCTTGCGCTGGACATCATATCACGGGATTTGCAGACCGGCGTTTTTCGACCGGATCTGGGCGCATTTGCGATGCAGAATGGCACTCCCTCCCCGCAAAGCCTCAATTTCTGCTTCTTCACGTCGCGCAGTGCCGACAGTGATCGCGCTCTTTCGCTGGTGAACTATAGGCTAAGTTCAAACGCCGTTCTTCTGCGAGAATCAATGCCAGTCTCCTGGAACAATGGCTCGCCACTAAAAATTACCTTCGGTACCAATTCGATCCCGCAGATGGCAACCATCGCTACAGACGGTTCCGCAACCGACCTGGCGACTGGAGTCCTGGCGTTTCGCATGTATTTTGTCAATACCAGGGCGGACGGCCTGGGTCGCACAATCAGCCTCAACTATGTAAACACCAGCACCTTGCAAACGAAGGCCGTAGGCGTCGCCATAGTGGTTGTGGATGAACAGACGCGAAAGGCGCTGGAATCCCAGAGTAAGCTAAGCGCACTTCTGGCAGCGGGGTGGGAGCCGCCGGCTGACCTGAACCGGGGCCTGGCGAAGCACTGGCAGGCCGTGCTGGATAACTTTCTGCTGAGTAATCCCGGCTTGCCCTCGGGGATTCGGTCCGGCGTAAGAGTGTTTGAGTGTGTTGTACCGGTATCAGTGGCCGCAGCGGACTAGCATCGCGAATTGCTAAGCCCCAGATACTTAGGAGTCTCCGGAAAATAACCTGCACAACTTGAGCCGCCGCTTTTGAGTGAGAGCAGCGTTGGAATTCCGGTCGAGCATTAAGCTAATGCACTCCCACCATTCCGCCTTGCTCTCATCTCAAAATCGACGACTTAAGTTGCACAGTTTATTTTCCGGAGACTCCTTAGCCCATCCTTCCATGAAAATGTCCGCTATGAAATGGCGCTTCCTGTCACGCGCCGGCGCACCCGATGCGTCCCCCTATTGCAACCGCCAGGTACGCCGCGATGGCTTCGCACTTGTGGTGACGATTTGCCTGATCTTTATCGTCAGCATCACCATACTGGCATTTATCACAGCAATGAAGATGGATCGGCAGGCTACCCAGACTTACTCGCAGAATATTCGCGCCGATCAGGTAGCTCAGGGTGCCCTTGCCAGCATTGAGAGCTGGCTGACGGATGAAATCACTTCGGGCTCCACCACTTACGGTGCGGATGGAACGCTGGGGAGCTCGACAGCGCCGCTCATTTACTGGCCGAAAGACCGCACATCCATGCTCATGCAGTCGTCTCCAGCGACGCCTGTACTTCCGATGCCGCTGAGGAAGATTTCTCGAAACGCCGCACCTTTCTCAACAGGCGGCATTGCTCTGGCCTCCAGCGTAAAGACCACGACCGTTTCGGCCAACGGACGGCTCTTTCCTCTTACACGCTGGAACAAGCCACGTTTCTTTGATACATGGCCAACGGGTGTAGCCGCTCCTGACTGGATCCACGTTACGCGCAATGGTCCCCGAGATGTCGATGTCACCACGGCTCGCGACGCCAGGCTGTCCAACATGGACATGGTGGTTGGTCGTTACGCCTACGCTATTTACGACGTGAGCGGACTTTTGGATCTGACTGCCGCAGGTTATCCGTCCACGGGCTCGGATCTCACTGCCGACTTCATCGCACGCAAAGGCAATCTGGCGCTCGCGGACCTGACTCAGATTCCCAATGGTACGGGAAACCTGACCACGGCGCAGATTAATACCATAGCCCAATGGCGCAATAAGGCTTCGTTGCCTGCCTATAAAAGTTATCTTACCAACTCTGTTGTGGATAATGGCGGAACCCGTGTTTATCCCGGCGACAACACCTTTGTTAATCGCCAGGATCTTATTCAATATGCGCAGGCTAACGGTTTTGATAAAGCGCTGCCGAACTTCACTACATTTCATCGCTCGCAGAATGCTCCTTCCTTTGCGCCGGATAAGAATGGAACTGGCGCACTGTACATGTATAAGGATTCAGCGAATGCAACATCATCGGTTAACCGGAATATTCCCAATACACGAGTCAAGGTCGAGTTCACCCGTGCGGATGGGACAGCAGCCGCAGTGGGTTCTCCTCTTGTTGCTCAACGCTTTGCGCTTAGCCGAATCGCTTTGCTTTCAGAAAGTGCGCCTGATGCGTCGAAGATGCTGAAGTACTTTGGCCTGACTGGCGCAGGCGGCAATGGAACCTGGACCTACAACCATGGCGACCCCAATCGGATCATGACGCTTGATGAAGTATCGCTGGCAGGTCGCGAACCGGATTTCTTTGAGCTGCTAAAGGCGGCAATCCTGAACGGCTCTCTGGGCCGCGACTCCGGCGCTTATCTTGCCTCGGGCTCGACTGCCTCGGGCCCGTATTCCAAAGTGCAGTCGATAAGTCAGGTGCCGGATGTGCAGATCCTCCGTATCGGGGCGAATATCATGGATCAGTACGACGCCAATAGTTTTCCCACGGCCATCTATTGCAAGATCTTCACGCCGGACGACAACCCCGCAAACACGGTGTATGGTATTGAAGATCTGCCCTACCTGCTGCGCGTTGCACAGATGGGCCAGGATACCACGCCGCCCAAATTTGACGGATCGACAAGCTACGCAGGTGTATGGATCGAGCCTATTATATGGAATCCGCACCAGCCCAGCGGCGGCACGGGTCTGAAGCCAGACAAGCTGCGGGTACAGGCATTCGGCAGAGCTGTGGCACGGGTGAGCTATTACAACTTTTCAGGCGATAAGGCGCCGGTACCACCCGCCACGTTGCCCACACAGACGCAGCAGCTTGCGGTCGGTCCGCCAAGTGACTTTGGTCTGACTCCGGAAACAGGAACCCCGGCCGGACGCATTGAATTCTATGCCAACCAGGATTTCCGCAGCACGCCCGTAGCACTGCTGGAGAGCCACGCAGACACCGATCCCTCCGCGACACCTGGAGAGAATGTTCCGGGCAAAGCGGGACAACCTTCAGACTGGCCGCGGCGTCCTGCCGGTATTGCCTTGCTCCCCTGCCCTTACAAGCCTGACCAGCGCACGCTCCTGGCGCCTAACGGTACTTCGCTCAACAAGACCTATTTTGAATGGCAGCAAAGCGCCACAATCAGCTTCGCCATGCAGTATAAGGATCCCACGACGGGTATTTGGCACACCTATGCGGTCATGAATCAGCTCGGCCGGGCCATCAGTGTCGGTCGTTCGAAGAACAATATTAACACGACAACGGGCTCCTTTGGTAACGACTCCACGGGTGATTCCTTCCAGATTTACGATGCCAGAACCGATCGTTTCGGCGTCAGTATCCCCCATATGTCCATCCCCACCAGTTACGGACTGAATAATACCATACGACCCACGGCAACTTCGATAAGAGCTTTCATGATGGGCTGGGGCGCGCCAACCAGCGGCTTTGCTTATAGTACGTCGCCGAATGCATCGAGTGTGTGGTTTTATCCCGGACACCTCACCAGGAATCAGTCCGACTCCGCCATGCGATACACGGATGTGGACGGCGTCCTGCGAGGCGGCGACGGGATGTACATCACGACACCGGCTTCTACAGTGGATGGCAATCCGCTTGCGCTGAATACGGCAACGGATGTCGCCGGCAGCCAGCGGCCCGTCATCCTGAACAGAGCTTTCCGCTCTGTGGGAGAACTGGGTTACGCGTTCCGCGATCTCCCTTTCAAGAGCATTGATTTTTTTAGCGACGACAGCGCCGATGCTGCCCTGCTGGATATTTTCAGCGTCAATGACGCTCCGATTGAAGCTGCAAAGGTAAATCTGAACACCGCTACCTTACCCGTACTCAAGTCGCTGCTAAAGGGTGGTCTTAAGAAGGAAACCGACGCTTCACAGGTTCTGGATGGTGACGTTAACGCCATCGCAACCCACCTCTTTACGCAGCTGAATGCCAGTCCAATAATGAACCGCGGCGACCTTCTTAAGCCTCTGGGAAGTGCTCTTACGCCTCTTCTCACCTCCGCCACTGACAAAGCCAACAAGACGCAGCGCGAAGCGGTCATCCGCAGCCTTTCGGAAGTCACCGACATTCGCACCTGGAATCTCATGATTGACGTTGTGGCCCAGGCCGGTCGCTTTAACGCCCAGGCAGGCACCCTGGATGCCTTTACCGTTGAAGGCGAAAAGCGCTACTGGCTGCATATTGCCCTCGATCGTTTTACCGGAAAAGTAATCAGCAGCCGACTGGAGCCCGTCTATGAATAGAATCACTCTCATCATTCTGTTTCTGTGCCTCATCACCAACACGATGCCGGCCGCCTCTCAACAGCCCGCCCCCGCAGTCCCGCAATCGCCCGATGCCGCCGCAGCACCAGCAAAACAAGGCGCCATGCGAGTACCTATGCAGGACCGCGCCAGCTTTAATGTAAAGATCACCGAGAAACAGGCCAGAGCTGGAGCAACTTCCGTACCCGCGGGGGCACCGCAGACCGGCAACCCGCCCTCACCCAAGGTACCAGCAAATCAGCCGGCAGAGGTGGAAGTTACACGATTCATGCCAGTACAACGCAACTTCGTAACCTGGAGCAATGGGGTGAAGACGGAGGACTGGATTTCCGGCAAATACTTGCTAAAAAAGAGTCCAGATGGAAACTGGATCAATACGTTCGACACAGAAACTGACGTCATGGCTTTGGCTTCTTCAGCGTTCACTCTGCGCCATTTCTTTAGCTGGGTAACCCCGGCGACCTATGTCGAGGCAGGGACCCGGAACGGCCAGCCTGCCA
>JBGGNE010000285.1:0-5791 GCA_041287705.1 Methylacidiphilales bacterium
CCGAGTTCACGGCGGTTCTGCAATGCCGTATCGCCGCCTCCACATCTCTGCCCAAATGCTTCTACATGTTTGCCCGCAACAGCGTAAGCGAGGCCCACGACATCTGGCATAAATGGGTAGGCGATCCAGGAACGTCCCGCACGATCGAGTTTCCCATGATTTTGCGCCCCATTGAAGGCGGCACATGGACGATCTTCCTGGGCTGCCAGGGAACCGGCTCTCTCATTATCGACAGCTTGGTGGTTAGAGAAGGCCGCCCCGTGACCGAGCAGGCCCCCAAGCCCGACGTAAAGCCTGTTGCCGAAATACCTGCAAGCACGCAATTGGCGACGGGATTCACGCCCTTCACCATTGATGCTCCAGTCGTAACTGCCGAGGCACCCGCTACCATCATTTCTGTTAAGGACGTGCTGATTCCCGACAGCGACACGCCCGTCACCGACGCAGTTGCAGAAGCGAACTCCGCTGCGCTGCAAAAGCTTGTTAATCAGGCTCAGAAGACCTCTGGGGCAAAAACGCTGCTGTTTCCGAAAGCTACGTATCGCTTTGCAGGAAAGGCAGCGACGCAGATCAAGGACATGACCGATTTCACCCTCGACGGCCAGGGTTCGGACTTCATTTTCCAGAAGCTCTACAAAGGAGAGTATTTTGCCGTGACGAACTGCACGCGTACTGTCATCAAAAATTTCAACATCGACTGGAATTCAACTTACATGCCCGTTTCGACCTTTACCAAGGTCGTCTCGGTGTCTGATGACAAAAAGACAATCGTGTTCGACCTGCCTGACAGCAACGAAGAGCAGGCCAATTCGGTCGCCAAAACTCCCTGGCTCGAGATTTTTCAGATTGACCCTGTGTCACTTTGCAAGAGCGGTTCCGCCAAATTCCCTCTGAACGGCAACACGCCTACAGTAACGGCAAACGGCAAACAGGTAACCGCCGTCTTCCCCCTGCCTATTGCGATTCAGGCAGGCCTGAACGTTGCCGTGCGGCACCTCTACTACAATCTGTGCGGCTTTAAAATCGCCAATTGTAGCCACCTCACGTTTGACGGAATAAATATTTATTCGCTTCCCGGCATGGGATGGCTGAATACGGGCGCCACGCATCACTGGCAAATCATCAACTGCAACATCAAGCGTCGCGAAGGCTTCCGAAATGTGCTGACGACAGCAGCCGATGGCATCCACACAGGCGAGTCGAGCGGCTATCTTGTTATTCGCAATTGCGAATTCACCGGCCTGGGTGACGACTGCATTAATCTTCATGATAATGCATGGCAGGGCGGCATTGTGTATGGAGAAAATCCCGCGCAGGTGAAGTTCATGAACTGCCCCAAACATCGCCTGCGGATAGAACCAGGCAATGTAATCCGATTCTTCAAGCCTGACTACTCCCCTACTGGCATAGATCTTACAGTTAGCTCCGTGAACTATGACAGCAAGCCAAACGAATACGGACCTACTGCTGCCATAAGCATCACGTTTACCACACCTGTCCCTCCAGGATTGTCTCCGCTTTCCATCGCTCTTAACACACATTTTGGCACCACCAATGTGCATATCGCCGACTGCCGATTCGTTCGCACTAATGGACGCGGCATTCTCTTTGCAGGAAATAACGCCACGATAGAAAACTGTATCTTTGACGCAACACCCCTGCAGTTATATACGGAAATTATGGATAATTGGTGGGGTGAAGGCCAGGGGTGCTCGAACATCGTCGTACGTAACAACAAATTCAACAACGTGAAGTACGGCTCAACGCGCGGTCAGGGTGCCGCTATCTTCATGGGCGCCACCATTCCCTGGGGATTAACTGAAGTGCCTCTGTTCAATAACATGCTTATTGAAAACAATACGATTGTTGACTCGGATGGACCAGCTCTGTATATAAGCTCCGCCCGCAACATCGTCGCACGCAATAACACCATTGAATTCACCAGCGAATCTGCAAAGCGTACACGTTATGCAGGGGTGTTTCAGGCAGTTGCTTCTTCAGATCTTTTCCTGGGTGGCAATACGTGGATCCAGCGCATTGCCCCGAGCGGCCCCATGGGTGTTATATACCACCCGACTTCAGCCAAGAGAGTCCAGTACCAGAATAATCGCCTGGAAGATTATACCAGCGCAAAGAAGGACTAACAGAGCTTATAGGCCTAAGCCTTTTCAAAAAGCTCCCTCTTCAGAAAGGTATAGATCAACGAGGATACGAAGGATTCCTGCAGTGTATTCGCTACACCTGCATGGCCTCCTTCGGTATTCTCGTAATACAGCACATTGTGGCCCTGCTCGCACATTTTGGCAACCATCTTGCGGGCATGGCCAGGATGAACACGATCATCGCGCGTCGATGTTAAAAAGAGAATGCGCGGATACTTCACATCCGCCTTTACATTATGGTAGGGAGAGATGATCTGAAGATGCTTTGCGTCTTCCTCATTTTCGGGATCTCCATACTCCTCCACCCACGAAGCGCCTGCGAGCAGCTTGTGATACCGTAACATATCCAGCAAAGGCACATTGCAGACAATGGCATGAAAGAGATTTGGGTAAAGGGTCGCCATGTTGCCAACCAGGAGACCTCCGTTCGAGCCACCCCATGCTCCCAGGCGTCGCGGACAAGTCAGGCCGCGTGAAACAAGATCCTGAGCAACCGCGGCAAAATCTTCATATGCACGAAAACGATTGGCTTTCAGTGCTGCACTATGCCAGCGGGGTCCATATTCCGCGCCACCGCGAATGTTAGCCACTACGTATATTCCGCCCTGGCTCAGCCAGGCAGTACCCATTGTAGCGCTGTAATAGGGCAGTTCGCTGTTTAAGAATCCGCCGTACCCATAGAGCAACGTAGGGTTATTGCCGTCCAGTTCGCAATCTTTGTGCTTAACAATAAAATAGGGTATTTGCGTACCATCAGCGCTAGCCGCAAAATACTGATCCGTAATATGCTCGCTCGCATCAAAAAAGCTCGGCAATGCCTTCAGAAGCTCGATCTCTCCGCCTAAAGTCCCTAAAAAAACAGTGCGCGGCGTAAGATAACTGCTGGAAAACAGGAAGTAATCATTCGATTCATCCTCATCCACAGCCTCTATTTCAACGGTGTGACACCGTTTAATGTGAGCCAGAGGTGTCCGGACTCGATCTGGATCGGTGATCTTGAAATACTCTATTCTGTTTTGAACATCTTCAAGGATGTTCAAATAAATATAATCCTTCGTATATCCAAAGGAATCAATAGAACTCCGCGGCGTAGGCGCAAAGAGAATAGACAAATCCCTTTTCCCAGCCATGTACTCATCCAGATTCGCCATCAGCAAAGTTCCAACTTCATAGGTGAAGTCATTCACCACCCAGGGCTCCCGAAGATAGATGATCAGGAAATCCCGCCACGGCGATTTACCAGCAGAGTCGGGTACATCTATCTTAACCAACCCTGTGTCTGTTAAGAAGAACTTTTGCTCACTGAAGAATGTAGGTCGCAAATGTACAATATCGCGACTGAATCCTGGCGTATGATCGTGCGTAGCGCGTACCAGTATATCTTCTTCTCTGGCTTCATACACCAGCTTTGCTTCGGCCAGAGGAGTACCCCGCTTCCACAATTTAACCAGACGCGGATAGCCCGATTTCGTCATGGAGTCCGGCCCAAAGTCCGTACTGACAAAGACTTCATCTATATTCCTCCAATTGGGCCCGCCCTTGCTTTCTGGAAGGATGAAACCATCTGTTACAAACTGCCGCGTGTTGACATCGAACTCCCTGAATACCTTGGCATCACCACCGCCTCGCGAGAACGCCAGTATGCAACGCTCATATTTGTGCGGCAACCAGTCAGCCCCGGCCCAAACCCAGTTTTCATTCTCACTTTCGGCCAGTTTATCAAGATCCAGAATGATATCCCACTCCGATTGTTCCTTCTTATATTCGGCGAGCGTGGTTCTTCTGAAGATGCCACGTATATGTTCTTTGTCGCGCCAAAAGTTATAAAAATAGTCGCCCGCCTTGTATATAGCAGGTATACGCTTATCGGACTGATAGATCGCAAGAAGCTGCTCTTTCAAGCTTTCAAAATCATGATGACCCTGAAAGAGTTTTAGCGTAACCTCATTATGCGCTCTTACCCAGTCCAGAGCTTTTTCGTCCGTAACTTCCTCTAACCACAAATAAGGATCATCCGGTATGATGGGCATCAGTGGATGTAGCATGGGAAATACTACATCGCAACTACTATCACCCTTTTCCCAGCGGCAACTGGTTCACCCAATGCGGCATTCCCATACGAGTGGCGTACGCTCCGTGAATGTTATATCAACATCCAGAAATCGACGGATTGTATCTTTGTTGGTGATGGAGTGCCTTGAAGGACGCACGGCCAGAAATTCACCACGCCCCGCCAGCGCCATAGGCACAAGCAGTTGATCAGTAAGATAATCCCCCACAACCGCGCCGTCAGAAGCCGCGGCACTGTATCGGCGCAGCCGATCTACCGCCATTTCCGCCACCTTCTCGGCTGCCGTGCCGCGCTCGCCAAAGCCGGTTACCAGTTCCGTAACGTTTTCGTACTGCTCCTCAATTAATACAGTGTTGCCCGGGCACAGCGTTCCCGTCACTTCGCGAATCTGGAATGACTCCGCCGGCCAGTTAAGCTTGGACTGCAGCATCTGCATCTCGCGAACGCCAATATGCGATGCCAGGCATGCGATATCCACCCGCGCCGAGCGGCTGACAAGAGCGCCCCGTTCCATCAGCGAAAGCGCCGCGAGCTTGCCCGAGGGAGGCGCGATTCGTGCTCGAAATTCTCCTCCCCCCGCAGGATAATAGCCTGTGCGAATCAACTCAAGATCCAGACCCACCCCAAGCCTCTGCAGTTGCGGAGCAAAGGCGCGCTCCAGAAAATCGTATGGCGGCGCATAAGGATTGTGCGTTCCACCCTGGCAAACCACGTTCGAGACGTTGCCGTCCTTCCCGCCAGAGGCAGTGATAAGCGCCGGCAGCACGGTTTCGAAAACGAGCGTGGCACTGCCGGCCGTCCCAACGGAAAAAGAATAGTCTCCCGCACGAACTTTGCCCGGTGAAAACTGCAGCTCGGTTGCGCCAATACCCACCGCGCTGATGTCTGCCCCGCCGATCTGCGCGGCGGCCTGGACAGCAGTCAAATGCTGGCGCATCAGCCCCGGTTTGCTGCGGCCGGCACGGATTTTCACCATGCGAAAAGCCTGCCCCGTGCAGAGTGAAAGCGACAGTGCCGTGCGCAGAATTTGCCCTCCGCCCTCACCTACGCTGCCATCAATAATGATCATGTCTTAAGGAAATGTTAACTTTGGTCTAAGACCATTTCCCAGCGCTAATTGCCCAAAATCAGCTCCACGCTTTGGGCAATTAACGCTGGGAAATGGTCTAAATAGCGGCAGCAATTGATCGCGGCATTTATTCTGCTAGGATTTATTCGTCTTCGCCACCTTTGTCCTGTCGCATTATAAGTAATAAATAAGCCACTATGGAAAGCAACGAAACCGATTCTCCTCATGTGGATCCCGACGCGGCCACGTTCGAGTCTGCACCCGCGGCAATACCTGCCACTGCCCCCACAGAAATTGAAAACGAACCCATTGCGCCTCCGCCTTCGGTGGCTGTAACTGCCGACGCACCACCAGTTCCCGCCAACCCTAAGTCGAATGCAAAATCCACCGAGAAGCAGGAGAAAAAAGCAAAGGAAAGCGAACGTAAGCAGCTCCTTAGTAGTGTAAAGATTAACGCGTCTTCGTTCCCTATGGTGGAGCTTGTTGCCG
>JBGGNE010000286.1:0-17522 GCA_041287705.1 Methylacidiphilales bacterium
GCCGGGTCCGTTGGCGTTCCAGCGCCCCCAGATTCCTGTGCCATCCGGCTGCTGGCGTACCTCAAGAGCAGATAGCTCCGCTTCCGACAGGTTCAGCCGGCCTGCGGCAATCAGTTGTTGAAGCACTTCCAGGAAAACGTGATACGTCGCGCCCGAGCAAAAGCTGGGCTGGGCAGTTTCCGGCCGCAGATCCAGCGAGGGCACGGGTCCGGGAGCTACGGCAATGGAGCCCTTTAACGCATTAAAACCGGGCTGCCGCGCACTATATCCGCCGCCCGATGGCATCTTGCGAACGGCGGCGAGAACCATTGCGTTGTAGTCGAACTTTTGCTGTTGCGGAGCACCCGGCGCGCCTGAGCCCGGCGCGGTTGCGGGTGCATTGCCGCCGGTTTCCGGAGGGGCGGCTTCAGTGCCGGCCGCAGTTAGCAGCGCCACTATCAACATCGCGGCCGGCAGGCAAAGATAGAAGGAGCGCATAGATACATATACCATAGGCGCGGCACTAAAGACAGCGCTCACCAGGCTCCCTTGTCCACTTTTTCAAAGAAGTAGACGATGTACCATCTTCCTTCTTCTTTCTTTAGATTTAATGTCAATGTGCTGAGTCCTCTCTTTGCTCCATTACCGTAGTTGTATCTCATCACAATAACGCAGCTTATCTCGGTATCTGTATAGCTGGAAACCTCCACACTCTTCTTTTCATACTGCCGTTCCGGATTAGCGGCTATGAGCGTCTGGCGATCCTGCTGAATAGCGGCACGTGTCCAGAGCGTGGTTTTACCTCTGTCCGTATACATGGCCCTGGGCGCGAAGGAGTCACCCCAGTCGGAGGATCTGTTTGAGAACTGAGCTGCCATCCAGTTCTCAATAAAGGTGTTAAATGAAGGATCGCGCTGAGCCCGATGCAACGGCGTTTGCTCGGTGACAGGCGGAGGAGGAGTGGCTGGTGGTTGAGGAGGATCGACTGGTTTTTCAGGCTCGGGCTGCTTTTCAACAACGACTGGCGGCTCTGCGACAATGTTAAACGTTACCTGTACAGTCTTCTTTTCTTCGCCAAGCGATATATTGATAAGGCAGGTTGTTGTACCTGCCGCAGCCGGCTTACCCAATATTTGTCCGCGGGGATCTATAGTCAAACCAACAGGCAATGACTGATCCAATGGCATCTCAAACTTATAGGCTTCCGGAGGATAGGGGGAACCTGCCGCCAGTTCGGGCAGCACAGGGCCGACAGGCTGATTCTGCCTGAACTCGTACCTCTTGGCAAAAGCAGGAAAAGGAGGAGCATCCGTGGAGAAAGGAATCTCCACTTTGTGGTCATCTCCCTTACGAGTTACGGAGATAATACTGTTTGCTTTGCCGGAGCGCTGAATAGTGCCGGATATAATGCCGGTAGCGGGATCAAGCTGCAGCCCTGCAGGAAGTCCCTGCGCGGTGAATCGGTCACCTTCCACCACATGGGCCGGCAAGATCTGGACGGGAGTGCCGATTTTAAGATTGCCGGCCTGTCCAACAGGATAAGTAACCCGTTCTGCGGAATCGATCTGTATGTACAGGTTGTGAATAGAGGTAGCACCATTGCGCACTACCTTGATTTCAATCTGATGTTCTCCGCCTGATGTTGGAGTGCCGGTAATAACACCGGTAGACTCGTTCAGTTTGAATTCGGATGGTAAAGAAGTAGCGCTGAAGCGGTCACCTTCTGTTACACCTTCTGGCTTTACCTCCAGTGGCGAGCCTGTCTTAAGATGGGTAAAGACACTGTTGGTGTAATGAACTGGTGGTTTAGTCGTAAAGAGGGACGCACTTGACAGGTATTGCGGAGCAAATACAACGCCTGCGGCTACGGTGCAAAGCAGCAGGAGAAAAATAATGATGGAGACTAAGGCGAGTAGTGAGAACGAAGATCTGGCCTTTAGCGGTACATATAGAAAGCGAGGTGACAGCGGCAGCATGCTGTTATCGCATATATGCCGGGCCATGTTGTATTGCTCCTGGGTCGGCACTGTGCCGTGAACTTCCCAGCCGGTGGAAGTCTGTCGCAAAGTCAGCTGCTTCAGACCGACAGAATGCATCTGTTGCTCAAGCCGTACGTAGGCATTGGGATCGATGGAAATCTCATCGATAAACGGCGATTCGGTCTCCTGACACTTTTGCAGGGCCAGCCGGCGCTGTCCGGCATCCTGAACGTTACCCGTTATGCTCCAGCGATCTCCGCCGCGCGGTTGTATGGTGAGACCGGTGAGGCCAAGGGAGTGGAGATGCGCCTGCAGATGAGCCCGCCAGTCCGGCTTTGGCTCCGGTGGTCGCTGCTGAGCCGGGGGTGGTTGCTGGGGTGCCTGCTGCTGCCGCAGGTGCGATGAGCCCGGTGTAATTACCGCCGAAGCAGGCTTCCTGGTGGGCGCAAAGCCAAGGCGCTCCGCCGCATCCCACTTCAGCATTTCGCTCAGGGGAAGCAATTGGTTCGAGGGAAACCTGCTCTTGCAGATGTCGTAGAGAAGCTGGGAAAAGCGCTTGAGGCTTGTCCCTTCCGCTTCTCTCAGTCGGGAGATAAGCGCGCTGTTGTCAGGCTCAGCAAAGTCCTTCTCGCGGAACAGAAATGCGTTCTCGCCCGACTCGCGTCCGCCGAATTCCTGCCAGAGCAGTGCGTTTTCTGCCAGCCCTTCCAGAGAAACGAGCAGGGCGAATCCGCTGAAATAATCGTCGCACTCCGCCGACTCGTGGTCGTCGCTGGAATCCAACTGCTCGGTCGTCGCGTCAAAGGGATTGCGATACCCGCTCACGCTGCCCGTGACGCGGGGTGGATGGACGAGCTGCGGCACGTAGATGCTGTCGTAATCCAGAAGGACGCAGCGCACCTGGCGGGTTGTGTCGTCCGTTACAAAGCGAATGTTGTCGTTCCAGAGATCGCCATGCGCCACGCCGTGCATCTGCAACGTCATCAGCATACTGCGCCATGCGGCAATGGCTTCGGTCAGGCGCTTCTTTCGCTCGGGAGGCTCCAGACCCATGGCGCGCGTGATGTATTCCTTCGGAGTCTCGCCGCCGACCCAGTCCATGCGCAACAGGGGATAGGTCTCCATGTTGCCGGACATCAGGACTTTCACTCCGTCTTCGACATAGTCGAACCTGGCGAAGTGCGGCTCCAGCTCCGGGTTATCCTGAAGCGTGGAGGACAAAGCATTGTAGCGCTGAAGCGTGTTGCCCGGGACTCGCTGCGTCCAGAACCGCACAGCGTACCGTATTGCGCCGGCGCCGTTCAGGAGTGGAAACGCGACGGCGAAGGCGCCGGAATAATGCAGCGGCTTCTTGAGTTTGCCCAGCTTGGGTGTGCAGGTCAGCAGTTCCGCGTCGTTAAAGTGCAACCCCTGCACCGCTGTTCGGTACTGGGCGATATCCGGGAACTTTCGGCCGGGCGTCGCGGCGGTGGGGGAAGGGTTGCTCATAGCGGCATTCTCACCGGTAAATAATCGCGCAGCAGCCACTTTCGGAAGAAGCTCCGCAAGTGTGCTGCTGTGGCAATGTGGATGATAAGCTGCGCCGAAAAGTGAAGGCGCAGCGGAACAACGAAGACCACTTTCCAGGAATGGTCTGATGAATGAGTTTTAGTGCGAATCCATCGTTTTGGCCTCGCCTTTGCGCGGTGCCTTTCCGCTGCTGGGAGGATTAGAGGTCGGCGTGATGGGAGGAGCGTTCGTCACCGGCGGGTTGGGCGTGACGTTTGTCGTGCCCGAAGGGCCATTGGTCGGTGAGGGGCCGGGAGGAGGAGTATTGTTGTTGTTCGTGGCGGCAGTCGAGCGAGGCAGCGTGCCCTGCAGTCGCGCTTCCACTTCCTGTGCTGTCGGGAATACCCACACGCCTGCGGAGTCCGCTTTTGCGGGGAGCTCCAGTACGGCAGGCGAAGTTCCGCCCGTCAGTTGAAACGTGACCTTGACGCTCGATTCATAGGGGAATGTGCGCAGTTTATCCGGCGGCGTATAGACAATGGTGCCCGCGGGGACTGTGGCAACTTCCGATACCGTCAGGCCGGTCACGGAAGCGGGCGGCACGGGTGAAAGCAGGCTGGCGATCTTGTCCGCGGTAAAGTACGATTTCAATTCTTCCACGAACTTCTTTGCTGCTTCCTCAAAAGCCGGCTTCAGTTTGTCATCGGGCAACTGGCTTGTGGTTGTTGTCGTCGTGGACGGTGGCGGGGTGGCGCTCTTTAGTGTTGTCAGCTCGGTTTCCACCTTCTTCTTGCTTTCCTGCGCTTCCGACAGCTGGGTTTTAAGAGTGGATACCTCTGTCTCCAGGGCTTTCACCTTTGCGGCATCTTCACCGCAGCCGGTCAAAGCAAAGAGAGCGGCTGAGCCCAGCACCAACAGAGAAGTATTCTTTAATTGCATGGATAAAAAATCGGGTAGAGATGAATGATGGATAACGAGATTAACGGTGTCCCGTTACGACACAAACGGAGCCGCTGCCTTTGGCGGCATGCACACGAATAAAGATATAACCTGTCCACCGCGCTTTCTTTGTTACAGCGGCGAAAGGTGCTTTATCTGTATCGAAGGCCCAGCGATCGCCGCCTTCGTCATAGGTATAGAGATCGACATCCTGCAGGCCGGCATCGCCAACTACCGCAATGACATATTGATTTCCTCTGAAGATAGGAATGCGAACCGTAGCTTCTTCACCTTCCGCCAGAGTGGAAGTGTGGTAGCTGGGATGCATGAAATAACGATTACTGAATTCCTGACGAAAGAGTTTAAGAGCCGCATCACGTGCTTCAGGCACATCTGCCTTGAGATGCTGAACGGGAGCCATCAGCTGAATCGTCAGGACAAACGCAGCTGTTAAAAGATATTTTATCATAGAAGATATGTAGTTAAAACTAATACATCTACTGAAAGACGAAATTAAGGGAGTCTGGACACGCGGCTGGCGTTGATTAACATGTCCAGAACTCCCTGAATACAGCAGGAAGCCGATTGCGCGATCGTTACTTACTTGATCGTTGCGATGACCTTGTCGGTCGCGTCCTTGATCTTCAGAACGTCGGCCTTCGAGAATGTGGCGTCTTTGCCTTTGCCTGCCATCACAGCCGAAAGAACGGGAACCTGCTCCGTAATCGTCACCACGGTGGGGAGCTTCTTCAGATTATCCGGCAGAGCGTTGATGCGCTCCATGATCGCCTTTAACGTATTTTCCTGGCGGAAAACGTTAGTGCGCTCGGCCGTGTAGTTCTTATCTTCGCTCAGGACATAGGCGGTGGTGCGAAGGCCCTGGAAGTAGCCGGCTACCGCAATGAGGTTAGCCAGAGCTTTATCTTCAGCGGTACCATCTTCCATGTTAGCCTGTACGGCTACGGCCAGCGTATTGAGCTTATTGACGATAGTAAATACATTGCCTTCCAGCAGCGCTTTGGAGATGGTGAGCGCTTCTTCCATGTCTTCTTTCTTGGCACCCAGCGCTTCGGCCATACGCATTACGGTCGGTGCCATGCGGCTGACGGTCTGGTTGTCCTTGGCATAGCTGGCCACCACGCCGTCGGAGACCTTAACTCCCAGGAGCAGAGCGGTTTCGCCGTCCTTGGCGATCTTGCGGTCCATGGGCACTTCGACGGCAGTTTTCTTGCCGGCAGCCTGCCATTCGGCGATCGGGACGCCGCTGGTGGTAACGGAGCTTACCATCTCGATGGCCGAGGCGACGCCCATATAGGTATCCTTGCCGGGCTTGGTGGGCGTGGGGGCTTCGCCTTCCTTCTTTTCCGGAGCCACCGTGGTGTCGGACTTAGGCGTTACCTGGGCGAAAGTGGAGGCGGTGGGGAAGGCCAGTGCTGCGCCGCACGCGGCAACCAGCAGATATTTGACAGAGCGTTGAGTGGACATGATAAAGTAATGTTAGGACTTAAAACCTGAAGTAAATGCTGCACGAGACGCTTCACACCTTGTGCGGAAGCGTTGTAAATTAATGACCGCGATGTTCCTGCAGATGTTGGAGATGATACTAGACGCAGAACGTATTGCCGCAGTACCAGCAGGAGTAATAGTAATAGGAATAACGGCTGACCCAGACGCGATTCACACGACCACACCAGCAGCAGCTGACGCGGCTGCGCCATCCGCGCCCACCGGTTTCAGTTTCTGTCTCGCTGGTTTCCATAACCGGCTCGGCCGGAGTAATTTCAATCTGCTCGGAGAGAGTGCTGGGGACAGGCGTCACCCGCGTAACTTTATATGTGCGTACTTTCATATCTTTCTATGGTTGTGCGTTGATGTTGTAGAGGTTGGTGGTAGCGGTAAATGGTGATCGAATTCAGGGAATTAAAAGGGCGGGTTCCGTGGAGCAGGCCATCAGCCGCAGTCTGTCGAGCGCCTGTGGGGGAGTCAGCGGTCCGGTTGCGGCCAGAATACTAGCCAGTGCCGCAGTTACCCGCGGCACAGCGAAGCTGGAGCAGGCTGCCTCCATAATTTCATCGGTGTCATCCGCCATATCATCGGGCTCTATAGGCATAACGCCTGCGGGAGGAATCTTTGCAACATCCGGAAGCTCGGCGAGCGCGCCGGAGGCGCCAAACTGGATTGCGCCGCCGCGATAGCATATCTCCGGGCGAGACGCGTTGCCCTGAGCGCATACCGAAATCACGCCCTGAAGAAAGGCGGGATACTGAGCGCGATCCACGTTTTCATTGCTGGATGAAGCTACGATGTGCACACCGCGTGCCAGGGCCTCGCTTACCCATTCCTGATGAATCCGCTCGCAGCCCGGCGCCGAGTCGGCGAGACTGAGATTCAGGATGTGGTAACCCAGATCCATGGCGTGCCGCGCAGCTGTCGCTATCGCTTCCGTTGTTGTGCGTAGATTACCATCAAGAACGCGGAAGCTGCCGAGAATGCACCGGGGCGCGAACTGCCTGATAATCGCGGCGACCTCCGTGCCATGGCCACATGTGTCGCCCTGACGAACATGGGTGGCGCTAAACGACCAGTCATGCAGCAGATTCTCGCCCCGCAGCAGGGGATGGGCAAGGTCGATGCCGGAGTCGATGACAGCCACTCTAACGCCCCCGCCGCCGGATTGAATGAATGGATTACTCTTCATTTCACATCGCATTAGCCCGTCTCCCCAACAACGTCCCTGAGTATCGAACGGTGTTTCCTAATGGTATCGGTGTGATTGAGAGATCGCAATGTTTTTCTGCCCGAAATCCCAATGCTTCTTAATATCCAGCGCGCAGAAATATATGAAGCAATATGACGCTGGATAGGAGAGAGCGCTTCAGAGTACTAGCGCTTATCCGGTTTATCCGGCGCAAGTTCTCGTATTACTTTAGTATTGCGAATAGTAATGCGGGTACGGGATGCCGAAATGTTGCGGCCGGGAATTATGGAGGAAATGACAATCTCTTTGAAGACAGTCATGGCCCGTATATTTGTAATGGCGGTAACTTCCTCGCGTTTAATGACTTCACCTTTGGAGTTGTAACCATCCAGCCGCATAAAAGCACACTGAGCCTGGGTGAGCCAATAGCGCACCTTGCTGAACTGGCTGGCGTTGGCGGGGGTGCACTCGAACGCCCAGGTCTTGATGCCGATAAGGGTGTCCGTGCCAACAGGTTCGACGGGTTCCCAGCGCAGGAATTCCAGGCCCAGATCCTCATAGGTCACGTCCGTGCCCAGGATGGTCTGAAGCCGTGCGCGGCCTGTAACGTCAGTCCACGCATCCGAGGTGGAAGCGCGTTTTTGAATGGTGGACTGGGTGGGGCTGATGACGACGCGAATCTGCAGAGGCTCGCTCGTAAAGGTGTAGAGCATCTCATTGCCGTCGGTGTGCAGCGTAATGGGATAACTCTTCTTGTCGGTTCTGAACTCGCCCGTCATTTCAAACGAGCCCATACGCATGCACTTCCACAGGTGGCCTTTAACGGCCTGTACGGGAGGAATGGTGCCTTTGCTGGAGGGATCCGGCGCCGCATTAAGCATAGCGGCAGGCAGGAGGCTAAGGCCAAGAAGACACAGTGATAACAGAACTTTCATGGTGAACGTACTAGTAATTATGAGCTGTAAGTTTTGTTTTGCCGCGGAATATGTAATAGATGCAGAACGTATAAGCAAGTACCAGAGGGACACCTATAATGGTGATGATAAGCATGATGCCCATGGTGGTGGAGCTGGACGCTGCGTTATAGACAGTAAGGCTGTTCTGAATGTTAGGTACTGACAGAACCATGTAAGGATAATAAGTCAATCCGAATGTTGCCATAAGCAAAATCATGCCCAGGCAGGAACAGAGGAAGGCATTGAACTCTCTCCCTAAATGTATTTCACGTGGAATATTGAGCACAACGATTACGTCGAGGGCCATAATAAGCATGATATGCGGACGCTGCTTTACGGTTTCCAGGACATAAGGGCACTCAATGATGGTGTAGAAGTTGAAGAAAATATAAAACAGCATCTGGATACCGATGAGGGTAGGGATCCAGCCGCGAACAATTCCCTGCAGTTCGCCTTCTGTTTTCAGCGCCAGATAGATGGCGCCGTGCAGGGAGAAGATAAGCACGGTTGTGAAGCCAAGCAACACCGAGTATGGATTCAGCAGTGTTTCCAGCGAGCCCGCGAATTCGTTGTCGGCGTCCAGAGGGATGCCTCGCACAATGTTGCCCATGGCCAGGCCGATAAGAAATGCCGCCAGAATGCTGCCCAGGCTGAACGCGATATCCCACATTTGCCGCCACCACGGCCATGGCTCCTTACTGCGAAACTCGATGGCGACTGCCCGGAATATGAGGCAGCAGAGCAGCAGCATGAAAGGCACATAAAATCCGGAAAACACCGTGGCGTATGCCTCTGGAAACGCCGCAAAAAGCGCTCCGCCCCCCACGACAAGCCATACCTCGTTGCCATCCCAGACCGGGCCGATTGCGTTTAGGAACAGACGCCGGTGATCATCTTTTTTGACAAAGAGATGCAGTGCGCCGACGCCAAGATCGAAGCCATCCAGCACCGCGTAGCCAGTAAGCAGCACGCCCACGATGAGGAACCAGATTGTTGGGTAATCCATGTAGATGGCTTTGGAAGTTGTTGTCGGGACGGGTGACGATAATGGGATGAGTGCGGCTTAAGCGCGCGGCGCCTTTTCTGTTTCCACAATAAGCTGGCGCCAGCTTTCGGGCATTTCTTCGCTTTCTTCTTCCGTTTCGGGGCCGTGCTGAATCTTGCGGGTCAACAGGTAGATAAAGACGGCGAAGAGCAGCAGATACACCATCGCAAAGAGGATCAGGGAGAAGAGAATCTGATTGGCGGTTACGACTTTGGAGAGCCCCTGCGATGTCTTCAGGAGACCGTACACGATCCACGGCTGCCGTCCCAGCTCTGCAGTGAGCCATCCGGCCTGATTCGCGACCTGCGGCCCGATGACTGAAAAGACGAGCGCGATGAGATACCAGCGGGTCAGCTTTCGCTCCGTATCGAAGAGCCAGCCCTTCCACCACAGAAACAGCCCGGCCAGCACCAGACCCAGACATGCGCCGCCGATGCCGATCATGAGGTGGTAAGTCTGGAAGACGAGCGGGACGATCGGCCAGTACCGTTTGCGGATCTCCGGCAATTGCTCGGGTGTGGCAGTGGGATAGCGTGCTTTGAGATAGGTGTCCGATGGCTGCTCGTTCAGGCCGATGACGGGCTTCTGGAAATCCATGTAGCAGAGGAAGCTGAGCATGCCGGGGATCTGCGGTCCGTGAACCGTCTGCGTTTTGGGATCGACGTAACCGAAGAGTGTCAGGGGAGTGTAGGGCTCCGTTTTGTATACGCCTTCGATAGCGGCGAGCTTGATGGGCTGGTTGCGCACCACGCCTTTGGCAGTGGAGTCACCGCTGATCATCTGCAGAATGGTGGCAACCGAGGCGAAGACCAGGCCGACTTTGAGCGAGGCGACCGCGAAATCGGTATGCCGTTTCCGCAGCAGATAAAACGCGCTGATGCTGAGCACGAGGAACGCGCCTGCCATCCACGCACCCAGAATGGTGTGGGTAAGGCGATCAATCGAGGAGGGATTGAAGACCATGGCCCAGAAGTCATCCACAACGGCACGCACTGTGGTCAGATCCGCAGGCTGCAGGACATAGTCGGCAGGAAGGCGGACGTTCGCGCCGTTCGGCCCCATCTTTTCGAGATGATAGCCTGCGGGAGTCTGCATCCAGGAGTTTGCCACCACAATCCACACAGCGCTGAAGTGAGAGCCCAGGCAGACCATGCACGTGGCGAAGAAATGCATTTTGGGGCCGACTTTGTTCCAGCCAAACAGAAGCACGGCCAGAAAGCCCGATTCCAGGAAGAACGCGAAGATGCCTTCAGCCGCCAGAGCGCTGCCGAATATATCGCCGACAAATCGTGAGTAGGTCGCCCAGTTGGTGCCGAACTCGAACTCCATCACAATGCCCGTGGCGACACCAATGGAGAATGTGAGGGCAAAGACGCGCGTCCAGAACCGCGCCATATTGTGGTAAAGCACATTGCCCGTGCGCAGCCAGATCCCCTCCATAATCACCAGCGCCACGCCCAGCCCGATGCTGAGCGGCGGGTAGATGTAATGGAACATGATGGTGAACGCAAACTGCAGGCGTGCAAGGAATTCCGTTTCCATGTAATGATCTGGTAATACTGCCGTGCGCAGCTGCATGCCCCTTGCGATGCGATACCGCGTCAAAGCAGTAACACGGTGCGCATCAATGCGTCCATGCGGAAAATGACCCAGAGACCGATAACGGAACGGCAAAGCAACGTGCGGACTGGCGGAGCCTCGCCTCCTGTCCTACTTTGCGATATGAGAGGCGCCGGCGTCGCGGACGATGACTTCCTTGTCGATGACAGTGAGAATGCGAGTGCCATCCGGGCTGAAGATGACCGGAAAGTGCTCGATATCGGGGGAGCACCGCATGGGGCGGCCCAGGGATGAGCCGTCTGTCAGCCACAGCAGGGCAATGCCTTCGGGCACGGTGGGTTCCACATTTGTCTGGAGGCTTACGGGCGGTCTGGCTGCATCGGGGACGGGAACTGCGTTTGGACCTTTGCCGGATGTGGTTAGCAGGCGTGTGCCATCCGGGCTAAACTGTGCATAGAGCAAGTTGAATCTGGGCAAACTGAACCTGCCGAAGAGCTGGCCGGAATCTGTTTTCCAGGTGTAGCCGGTGGCCTGATTGGACCCGGTAAAGACAAGGTCGCCGCGAGGGCTGAATGCCACCATAATCGCACCGCCTTCGTGCGTCATGCGTGGTCCAATGGGCTGGCCCGTCGTGGTATCATAGATCTGTGCACCCAGGCGATCACCGGCTACCAGACGTTTGCCATCGGCGCTGATTGCCACGCTAAGCGACTGATTCAGGTTCTGCACAGGCTGGCCCGTGCCTATA
Organism: Methylacidiphilales bacterium; assembly: GCA_041287705.1. Classification (GTDB taxonomy): domain Bacteria; phylum Verrucomicrobiota; class Verrucomicrobiia; order Methylacidiphilales; family UBA1321; genus LW23. The sequence goes on from JBGGNE010000286.1 coordinate 11,393, forward strand.
TCCCAGATGATCGCGGTACCCAGCGTCGAAATGCTGATGATGCGCGTGGCGTCGGCATTGAACGATGCGGATCGCAACTCCTGATCGGACGACATGACCTTGCCCACCGGGGCACCCGTAGTGGCGTTCCAGACCCGTATAGTGTTGTCGGTAGCGGTGGTGACGAACTGGCGGCCATCGAGACTGTATGCGGCGGTACGGATTTCAGCGCTGTGCTGCAGCGGGGCCACGCGCCGCTGGCCTGTCGAGGGATTCCAGAGAATTACCTTTTTGCCTTCGGATCCCGTAAGGATCGAGTTGCCGTCCGGGCTGAACATGGCGACCGTGATCACATCGTGGTGATCCAGCGGTTTCAGCAGACTGTTACCCGTTGTGGCGTCCCAGATCCGTGCCGTTCCATCGCGACCCGCGGTAAGCATCAACGTGCCGCCGGGGTTGAAATCCACCAGAGAGACCTGGGGATGAATAAGCGTCTCGGTAAGGGGAGTGCCGCGTACGGGATCCCATAGGCATATTCTGTTGGTTACGCTGGCGGCGGCCACACGGGAGCTGTCCGGGCTGAAGATCGCAGTGCGAACCCCTTCGTCAAGATGAATGCCCGGACCGACGGGGCCGCCGGGAAGGTTGCTCCAGTACATCACGCCGACCAGCACGGCCAGTACCGGGACAGCCAGACAGGCCACCCAGAACTGACGGCTGCGACGGCGGCTCTTTGCATTGCTGGCGCTTAGCTCAATGAATGTGCGCAGGCTGCCAGTAATATTCTCCGGATCGGCGGCCAGCAGTTCCCGGGCCTGATTCAAGGACTTGCCGGGCGGCAGCAGGAAATTCGGCCGGCGACCTGATTCCTCCCAGGCACGCAGGGAAATCTGAAGAACGTTGCGCATAGTTAAGGTGAGCCCGAACCGTATAGGTACGTGGATGCATTATGCAGGAAAATAGCGCACCGGAGCAATGGAAACGCGCCGGAGATTTGTAAAGATGACCGGCTTGCGCAACCGGCGCTGAGTTCTATCCGAGGGATGAAAGGCGGCGCAGTTCGTTGCCTTCAACAGGTTTGCAGGAGCGATATCCATCGCCGTGTTCAGGTGGAAGAGAGCTCATGAACGAGTCGTGATCTCCCTCTGTAGGGAAATCCAGCCCGATCAGAGCACGGCCAATCTGTTCGCCCGACTGCCGGTAGTTAAAATAGCAGATGCTGGCGCGTCCCCGGATTTGCTGGTCCAGGAAGTCGTGCAGCGCGCCGGGACGCTCGTAGAAGTCCAGTCGAAGAAATGTGGGAAAGGAAAGCAGATCGCCACGCAGTGGAATGGCGCGGAACATAACGTCAACACCGCCGGTGATATCCTCCCACTGATATCCCGAGGCATCCAGCAGAGCGGGCAAAGCATCCAGACGCGCGGGATCTTCGGCGGTGACGGTAAAGACCGGGGCTGCCTCAGTGATGCTGTGCTTGCCGTACTGGAAGTCGGTGATGTTGATGCCTTCGAAGCATGTATCCAGAAGACGCAGCATGGTGCCTGCCTGCTCCGCAATGCGGATTCGAAGCGTGCGGGCACGGGTACTGGCTCCCTGCGACTGGGCAATGAGGCCGAGTTGCAGGAAATCGATGTTGGCGCCGGAAATCACAATGAGCACCTTTTTGCCCGCCAGAGACGCCCGATTCTTCAGCACGGCGGCGAGTCCCATCGCGCCAGAAGGCTCCGAAATACAGCGCAGTGTCTCCCACAGAACGCGAATGGCGTTGCTGACTTCCGCGTTCGTAATCGTTTCCACGCGGTCCAGAGTCTGCGCGCAGATGGGATAAGGCAGAGCGCCTGCTTTACGCACGGCGGTTCCGTCGCAAAAGATATCGACTTCGCTCAGCGCTACGGGCTGGCCCGCTTCCATAGCGGCTTTCATGGAGGCCTGGCCTTCTCCTTCAACGCCGATGATGCTGATGGCCGGCCAGTACGTCTTAAGCCAGTTAGCGACCGCTGAGGCCATTCCGCCGCCGCCGATCTGTAGGTAGGCGACATCAAATGGGCCGCGGCCGCTGAGCACCACTTCATCGGCCAGGGTTCCCTGACCGGCCATGACGCGCAGGTCATCGTACGCATGAACGTAGACGGCGCCGCTTGAGTTCTCGTCCGTGCGCGCGGCGGTAACCGCCTCGTCGTAGCTGTCGCCCACAAGCCGTATATCGACAAAGGTGCCGCCATGGTGACGCACCGCGTTCTGCTTAACGCGCGGGGTGGAGCGCGGCATGTAGATGCGGGCGCGGATGCCGAGCGCTTTGGCTACCATGGCAACGCCCTGCGCGTGATTTCCGGCCGAGGCGGTCACTACGCCGCGTGCTGCTTCTTCTGGAGTAAGCAGAGCCATGCGATTGCAGGCGCCGCGCCATTTGTAGCTTTTGACAGGGGAGAGATCCTCGCGCTTAACCCAGATCTCAGGAGCCGGAGCGGAGGGATCTTCGCGCTCACTGGAGGGGAGAACAAGGCGCTCGATGGGTGTGGGCTGGCCGAAGCGGTAAACGCGTTCGCGTGCGAAAAGTGTTTCCTGTCGAAGCTGGCGGTCGAGGGGCAGGTGGTCGCGTTCCATGAAGGGCGGGGAAGAGAAAGAAGGGGACCTGATAAACTGGGCCTTTGCGGGGAGAGTAACAAGCTGGAACTTCGCAACGTGAACTGCAAGAATAAGAGATTGGCGCGTACCAATCCTTAATGTGGTATATTATCGGGCTTAAAGGGCCATGAAACCTTTTCTCTTCTTCACGCTGCCCAGCCTGCTGCTGCTTGCCTTCTCGGCAATCATGCTGTTCCTCACGCCTCCCTACATGGCGCAACTGTCTGCCGTGGAGCCTGCCTCCTCGGGTTCCCCTTTGCTGGGAGCAGCTGGTTCCATGGACCAGGAACCCGGTAGTATCGTCTTACGCAGTGGAAGCACAGCTTCATTGCCCAAAAACAAGACTATCCATGTTCAGTACCGGCGACTGGAGAAAGAAGATATAAAGGCGGGAGAAAAGATAGAGGTTATTCCTTCCTCGATGAATTACGGTGATATCTTTAGCGCGGAATCATTGCCGCCAGGTTTAAAGATTGATGCAAAGACAGGAAAGATCTCCGGTATACCTGACTTGCCAGGAGTTTATGACAGTATCGTCAAAGTGGCCCGAAATGAAGATGATCATGAAGTTGAGCTTCGCTTTGTAGTATCAAAAGCTGCTCCACCGCCTTTTCTGCCGCTGCCTCGTTACAGCGATGAGAAATTCAGCGTTGTTGCAGGGCAGAAGCTGGCGCTGCGTCCATTATTTACAGATGCATCGCAGGCATCACGATATACATTCAGCGCGTCGGATGAGTGGCCGCTTCCTCCAGGCCTCAGCGTGTCGCCCGGCGGCGTTATTCAGGGAGCGGCTGAGGATATTGATCCCGCGGACAAGGGCGTATGGGAATCACAGATACGTGTTCTTACAGCAGGGTTTGGGGATGAGCGCGCGATCAAGCTGACCTTCCATGTCAAACCAGCGCCAAAGGCGGACGTTTCCGAGGAGTCTGCGAGGCACGATCTGGAGATTGCCGCTTTTATCCGTGAATTCCTGGCGGCCCATAGTGGTACTGCCGTTGATTATGCGAAATTCTTTTCCGATCCGTGCCTGATTGGTGCCGGCAAGGAAAGGAAATCCAGGCAGGCGGTACAGGCGGAGCGTCAAAAGATTGTAGCTAAATATCGAGAGCGTCAGTATACAGAGGAAGAAGGAGAACGCCAGATCAGCAAGATGATGGATAAGAAGACGAGTGTTCACCTGGTAGTCAACTATAGCTATACAGGTACTGATAAAAGTGGAATGCTTATCATGGATATGGAGCTGTTTAAGAAAGGGGATCGCTGGTACATCCTCTCATATGTGGAGAAGCCACGATGACAGTTCCTACATGTGCACAGGGGGAAATCCTTGAAGGAGGGGCATGGCCGTGCCATGTTTGTAAACTTAATGTCTGACAAAGCCATCAGCAATATATCGGGGCGACTGCGCTTTTCAGCGCGTGCTTTCCGCGTACCAGGGCCGGACTACTCCGAGGACACCACACAGGACGCCTTCGGCACGACGCATCAGGCGCCCTTCCGCTACGTGGTGGCGGATGGTTCCGGGCAGACGTTTATGCCCCGCGTGTGGGCGCGTTATCTGGTGACGCAATATCTGGCGGCTGGTACGCCCGTGGCGGTTACCTCTGAAAGCAGCGGTCCGGTGGCGCGCATTACTGCGGATGACTGGGCGGAATGGCTTTCCAAGCCTCAGATCGCCTGGGAGCAGGCGGTAGAACAGATGCGGCGCGATCTGAACGCTCGTAAAAGCCCTCTTGCATGGGCGTATAACAACAATTTCTCCGAGCGTAAACCGGCCGCAGCCACGCTTGCCGGCATCGAATTTGTGCCGCAAAAGAATGGTTCCGTTCGCTGGGCTGCCTCCATCGTGGGAGATACGTGCCTGTTTCTGCTGCGTGGCGGCAAGCTGACCTGGTATCCCCTGCTGGCCAGCACGGATTTCGATCGCTTTACGCCTGCACTGCGGAGCTATCCGGAACTGAATTTTGCCAAGCTGCCGGAAGTGGATGTCTTTTCAGGGACCGCGGAGCCAGGCGATATCTTCTTCATTGCCACCGACGCGCTGGCCAAGTGGGCGGTAACTTCATGGGAGGGAGATCAGAAGCAGAAGGGAAGCTCCTGGCGCAAGTTGCTGTCAGTTCGAGATCCGGAAGCCTTCACCGCATTCGTTTTGGCTCAGCGAGAAGATAAAACGGAACGTCTGGATCCCGACGATACGACGTTGCTGATGATTGATGTCGAGGCTGCTGAAAAGGGAAAGGCCGCTTCAACTGGCCGGCTTGCGGCGCTTGCTGCCGGTGTCACACCATGGCCTGCTCCGGTCGTCGCAAACGACAATGCCGGAGCCGAATCCATGCGCACTCTGGTACTGCCGCCGGCACCACCGTCCCGCCCTCAGCGTCTGCCCGATGAAGTCAAGGTTCTGGACGAAGATGAAGACGCTCGCCGGGAGAGCCGCCCGCGTCCCAATACCCGGCTTTCCCAGCTGATTGAGAAGACTAAAATTCCTGCGGAACCAGCTCCCGAGCCCTCAGGCTATGTATCCATCGCGTACGGTGCGACAATAGTGGCGTTATGCGCCATCATCGCACTACTTGCAACACTGCTATGGTGGAAGTCACAGCAGCTCAGCGAGTTACAGAAGGCTGTGCAACCAGGCTCGCGCGCGCCGCAGAGTGAAATTCGGCAGTTGTGAAGGCGGTTTTGTATCACGTAATTCACTGTGCCTCAAATAGATAGCGTCTAAGGTTTTTCGAAGGTCGAACTCAGGCTTCTCCCAATAGCAAGGAACCGGTCGTTCTGCGATAGTTACAACATGACGACCGTGAACCCTTCCAGCCTCGCTTCCAGAAAAGAGCTTGCCGAAGCCGCTCGACGCTATCTGAAGGCAATTGAAAGCAGCCGCTTTGGCGCAAAGGCTTCCGCGGTCTCATCCACCCATTACGATGCGACTGCGACCGTCCCCGATGACGGCCCCGCGTTGCCTGTCGTCCAGCCTGCAGCCGAATGCCGCTCTTTTCCAGCCGGCTCTTTGCGCCTCAGCTTTGTGATCGTAATACACAACGAGCGCGCAGCGGTTATGGACCTCTACACTCGTATCGCTCTGGCCAGCGCCTCCCGGGATCTGCGTTTTGAGATTATCTTTGTGGACAAGGGCAGCAAGGATGGCAGCTGGGAGGAAATCTCCCGGCTCTGCTACGGCGACAGCCGCCTGCACGGCACACGTGTCCGGCCCGATACGAATGAAGCGCAATCCCTCGCCTGCGGCATCCGAGTCTCCAGCGGCGACCTTCTCTTTACGCTGAATGCCGGGTATGATGATGCCTCCCAGATCAGCCGCTTTATGGCCAAGATGGATGAGGGCTATGACTATGTTTGCGGGGTGACTTCCTCCGAGCGCGGCATGGGCTTTGCCCGCGCATTTATGGACTGGGCCGGCCGCCTCACAGGTTTCCAGTTCGGAGATTTTCGCACCGGCTATAAGTGCTACAACGGCAGGATGATCCGCAACGTCAGCCGGATGCTGAAGCTGAAGGATTACGAC
>JBGGNE010000287.1:0-8575 GCA_041287705.1 Methylacidiphilales bacterium
TCTACATCGTTTGCGTCTGCGAAAGGGGGAATTTTACCACGAAGATACAAAGAGGGTACCAAGGGGGGACCAAGAAGAGGTGGAACATTGGATTGTTACTGCCGATATTCTCGCTCCTTTGCTCCACTTTGAATCGCACCCTATGCAGAGGAGAATGCTGGCGCACTAAATCTTTTCGGCTGAGTTCCATTGTGCTTCAAAGTCATCATGCCATGATTCCAATACGTCATAGAATTCGTCCGCATCTACCCATATCTGCTTCCAGTGTGAGGGGTCATGATGTTTTTCCGCAATAATACGTACGTTATTATCGACGAGCTGAAAGTAGATGCGGCTGTCATCACCTGCTTCATTTGCGTTGTACAGAAGTAGTTCTCCTTCGCGTATACCTTCATCCCATTCCTTCAGGATGCGGCCAACGCTGTCGTACGGTGTAGCCAGGTAGTTGGCGTCATTCCCACGCAGTCCGTAGATTCCCCGATCGTCATGATTCCAGTAAGCATAGCCGTCAATTGAGGCCAGATGCACGCGGAAGAAACCCAATGCACGAAGCTCGGCATCCTTATAGGCAACGGAGATGCTGGATTCGAGCGCGAAGACGTCGGGATTGCCAATCAGCATGTGCGTGTCCAGCGATATCTCCGCGTCGTTATATTCTATGTCATACCGTAATTTCCACTCGTTAAGAATGGAATAGAATTCATCAGAATCTATCCAGATTTCGGAGAGACATTCGGGCATGTATTGATCTGAAATTTTTTTAAAAGCAATGAACCGGACTTTATCTCCCCAGTCGTAAATCAGAAAATCGCTGAGATCATCAAAGCATTCTCCACAGCTCTTCCATCGATTGTTTCTATAGATTGCCTCGCAATCATCATAGGAGTGACCGAAGAAGCTGTTCTCCTCCTGATCGGGCGCATACAGGCAAAGAATGGAGACTCTTGCCAGTTCACCGGCAGGCGTCCCGTTAACAAATGGGGACGTATGCGTCCCGCGTTCCTCTATGCATTCTTTAACGCTATCGTAGGCGTTTCCAAGAGCAGATGCGTCGATTGCCTTTATGCCATAGCTGTTGCCGCAGACATGAAACAGGAAGTATCCCAACTCCATGCCCCTTCGTTCCCACACCACCGAGATCGAGGACTCGATGGCGAAGCGCGATGGATCACCTGCAATCATGGCGTTACGCCGTGGGGCCAGAGATGCCGAATTTTTTCCGCTTCTCCTGAAGCATGGTTTGCATTTCTTTGAGAGGGAAGGTGTTGGCGACATCTTTAGTGCGGAGCCAGCCTTTGCGGGCCTGTGTTACGCCCAGGCGCAGCACGCCCATCTGGCCGATGCTGTGCGCGTCCGGGGTGATGACGCACCGGACGCCGAGATCGCGGGCGCGACGCCACCAGCGCCAGTCGAGTTCCATGCGCCAGATGCTGGCGTTGAGCTCTATCCAGGTGCCTGTGGCGGCGGCGGCTTCGATGATCTTCAGCAGGTTGATGGCATAGCCGGGCCGCGAAAGCAGCAGGCGACCCGTGGCGTGGCCCAGTATGGTGACGTGCGGATTCTCCATGGCGCGGATGACGCGCTTGGTCATCTCGTCTTCGCTTAGCGTGAAGGAGGCGTGGACGGAAGCCACTACGAAATCCAGCCGGCTCAGCATGTCGTTGTCGAAATCAAGACTGCCATCCTTCAGGATATCGACTTCCGACCCCGCAAAGAGGTGGATGCCGGTGTGGGCGTCGGCGTTCATCTTGCGTATCATGTCGATCTGATCGTTCAGCCGCGTCTCGTTGAGGCCGCCGGCCTGAAAGCTGGACTTGGAGTGATCGGCAATGCCCAGATAATCGAGGCCGAGACCGGACGCGGCGCCCGCCATCTCCGCCAGGGAATTGCGACCGTCGCTGGCCGAAGTATGGCAATGAAAAGTGCCGCGCAGTTGCGTCCACTCGATAAGGCGAGGGATCTTTTCCTCGGCTGCGGCTTCGATTTCGCCCAGCCCTTCGCGTAGCTCCGGGGGAATGGGCTGCAGGCCCAGGGCGCGGAAGATATCATCCTCCGTATAGCACGGCACCAGCGGTCCGCGCTCTTCGGCACGGCGGTCGGAGGTGGCAGCGGGCAGGGCGTTGGCGGCTGTGGATGCGGCGGCGATCGCTTCGGAGGCAGCCAGGGGATTGGCGCCCGCTTCCGCCGGGGTGAGCTCGAAAAGACCCCACTCGCTCAGCCGTTTGCCCTGAGCCAGTGCGCGCTGGCGCATGGCGATGTTGTGATCCTTGCTGCCTGTAAAGTGATGGAGCGCGTAGGGGAACTCCCTGTCGGATACGACGCGCAGGTCGCAGGCGATGCCATCCTCCAGCAGAACGCTGCTCTTCGTCTCGCCGTGGCCGGTCACTTTGATGATACCAGGGAGCGTGACGAAGTAGTCCATGATCTCCTTCGGACGTTTGGACGATGCGACAATATCAATGTCCTTTACCACTTCCTTGCCGCGGCGGAGGCTGCCGGCCACGCTGACGCGGGTGAGGTCCGGGTGCTCGCGCAGAGCGTCCACCAGATCGTTGGCCACCGTGAGCACTTCGCCGTAGCGATGCTGGGCGCTGAAACTGCGGATCTGGGAAATGCCTTCCAGGATGTTGATCTGTGTTTTTTCTCCGAAACCCGCCAGACCGGCGATTTTGTTGGCCTTGCACGCTTCTTCCAGCGCTTCAATGCTGGTGATGTTGAGCTGCTCCTGCAGAACCTTGATCTTCTTCGGTCCCAGGCGCGGGATCTTCATCATATCAAAGAGCCCTGCGGGGATGGATGCCTTGAGGTCCTCGTAATAACCAAGCCTGCCTGTGGTGACGAGTTCCGAAATCTTCTGCACCAGGGCATCGCCAAAGCCTTTGATCTCGCCCAGCTTTTTGTCCTTCACCAGTGTGGCCAGGTCGCCCTCCAGCGTATCCAGCGCTTTGGCGCCATTGGTGTACGCTCTTACCTTAAAGGTGTTCTCGCCTTTCAGCTCCAGTATTGCCGCAATGTCTTCCAGTACTTCGGCGACCTTCTCTTTATCAATCATACAAATGCGGACTTAAAAGGGGTGAGAAAATAGATGTGGACATCCGTGGGCGGTATCGCGGGCGATGCCGATATATGGCGGGCCGGTGGGGCACGGCTATAATGCCGGGTATTTGCGCCGAGGCGATACGAAAAAAATTGTTTAGGCTGGATGAAGCATTGAAATCATAGTAGTGTACGTAAGAGGTCAGGGGAGTGGTGGAAGGGATTGCTGTTTTTGCCCGCAACGCGTTGTCGCACATACGTCTCTATGTATCGGAAGTTTCGATCGTACGATGGCGTGCTCCAACACCATTTGCGCAATAACAGGAAAAAAAGGCGATTTTAAGACGATATTGCGCTACTCTGCACTGCTGGCATTGGATCTTTTTTCCGAGCTGAAGCTCTAAATTTATACGAACCAGGCAACCCGCGATGAAAACATTTGCCCCGCACCACTACCGCCATCTTCTTGCCTGGACGCTGTCCCTTTCGCTTTGCGCCGTTATGGTTGCCGGCACGTCCGTAGTTGCTGCGCCCGCAGGTTACACCGAGCTGGATCCCTACACGCCGACACCCAAGGCGCCGCCGCGTCCGTACAGGGCGGCTTCCGCTTCATCCGGCTCAACGACAACCACTGACAGCAAGGGCGATACTGGCGACAGCCCGACAGCCGTTCCGCAATCCAGGCGCCAGACCCGCTCTTACGTTTTTGACAGGGAATCCTTTAAGGGTGCCTCCGAGGCGATTCATGGGGTGCTGACTCCGCGCGCCACTTTTCTGGTTCAGGAAAAGTCGTGTAAGATCATTGTGCAGGACGACGCCGTTAATATCGCCACGGCCGACGCGATTGCCGTGGCTCTGCAGCCAAGTGTTCAGGGCATTCCTCCGACTTCCGCCTCGTACTCGAAGGTGACGACCCGGGTGCCGTCGACTGCTGGCAATGATCCCGGCGCCGGGACGAGCGGCGTGTTTCTGCCCCGAAGCAACAGCTCGGCCGGCACGTCGGATACCGGGCAGTCCGGCTCCGGCTCTCAGGCTTCCACGACGCAGGATGCGCGCAATGCACGCGTGGAAATCCTGGTGGAGATGCAGGAAAACGGCAGTTCCGCCGGAGCTCCTGCCACCCGCCAGTCTCCAGGATCTGTCCCTCAGTTGAAGCCTGGCAGCGGCCCTCTGGCGATTGTTCCCGCAAACAACGCGCCCGCTTCCTCCCAGGTGAGCGCCCCGCGCCAGCAGGTGCTGGTGATGGACAGCGGATCCACCATGCGTTTTCAGGTCAATCGCTCGCCGCAGATGGAATTCTTCCGTCGCGTTGCCGCGGAAACCGGGTATCCGACCGACAAGACCGGCCCTGCCTGGAAAAGGGTGGGCACTCAGATCGCGGTTAAGCCGGTTGCGCAACAGGATGGAACCATTGCCGTCAATGTCTACCCGGAAATTGTGGTGGAAGTGGACGGCGGCGTGCAGCAGGTGATGCCGCTGGAAGATCTCGGCACGAGCGTGACGCTGGCCGAGGGACAGGCCGTGTCTCTCTCGCTTTTCCCTGCGGAATCGGATGCTTTTAACGATGCGTTCTTCGGCCGCAAGCTGAGCAGCAGCACCATGCGCACCCTCTCGGGCACGGTGACCCTGCGCGCCCGGGTGCTGGAAGATAATCCGGAGACTTCGACGGCGGGCACTTCTCCTCAGTCACAGCCGCGCGTTCCTCTCGCCCCGAATACCGTGCAGGATCCCGGAGACTCCCAGGCACTGCAGACCGAAGATAGCGGCACTTATATGTATGTAGGTACGGAGATGCCGTATGTGGATTATGGCGCCTACGATTATGGCTATTACAGCCCGCTCTACTATTCCTCCTATAATTTCTGCCGGGACTATCGTCTGTGCCGCAACATTGTAGGCCCGATCTGTCGTGATGTTTTGCCCAACTGCGATAAGTACGGGCATGGCAATCACAATAAATACAGCGGCTACAAGAACAACAGTTACAACGGCGGAACTACATCCGGCTATGGGACTTATACCAGCGGAACGGGCTCTGGTTATTCTGCCGTAAACAGTGGTTATAACCGAAATCAGGTCGTATTGCAGCGGGACTATAATAACAATACGTATGGCAACGGATCCTCGTATAACAATACGCAGCGGTACAACAGCGGGCAGGCAAGCGTGTATCGCAATCCCGGCTATGCCCATACACGGCCCAACTCGCCTGCTACTTCGTACGATGCCACCAAGCGCGTATCCTCAGTGCCTGCGGCGACGCCGACGTATCAGACTCGCAACACGCAGGTGCCTGCCATCCAGGCCAATCCCAGCCGTACCACATACTACAACACCTACGCCAATCCGTATCGCCAGCCCAACACGGTCAATCCCTACCGCCAGTATAGCCCGCAGAGTGTAAATCCTTACCGCTCCAACATTCAGCAGGGTGCTCAGCCGCGATATTATCCCAGCCGCTGAGGTCACGCACAGATGTGTGGGGTGTCGGGGTGAAATCGGCTTGTCGGGTTAATATTTTTCACATTTTGCGCTCGCCAAAACATCGAATTGTCATTAAATTATTTGAAACAGAAGGACTTTTTTTCATGAATGTACGACTTTCGCACGGACGCCGCCAGCAGGGCTTCACTCTCATTGAACTGATGGTGGTGATTACGATTATTGCCGTCCTGACCGCTATTGCTGTCCCGACTTTCGGGGTCGTGCAGACCATGATGAAGCGTACTCAGTCACGCTCCCTGTGCGTGTCCATCGCGACGGCCATCACCCAGTACAACACCGAGTATGCGGTTTATCCTGTGGTAACCGGCATGGGCGGCTCCGCCACCACCGATGCAACCCTCGGGCCGACGGCTCCTGCCGCAGGCTGGATCAATCTGTGCGCCGGCCTTAACGGCAACAAGAATCTCTACACGCTGGTGGATGCCACGACTGGTATCAATACCCGCAACATTCCTTACCTGACCGCTGCTCGCCGTGATATCGATCCTTCCGGGTTCATCAAGGATCCGCTGAGCATCACGGGCGAAACCTTCAATCTGGTAATGGACACCAACTATGACAGCGTTCTTCTTGCGCTGCCTGACATGTCCAAGGACTCCGGTACGATCAATGTTTCGGGTGGCGTCGCCGTCTGGTCTTCCGCCCCTGGCGTTGGTAAGCAGAAAAAGTGGGTTGGCAACTACTAAGTCAGCACTCCACAGATCTCTCACTGCATCTTTCTCGTTTTGCTAATACGCCGGGGCATTGCTCCCGGCGTTTCGGTGTCGGTTTCCATCCTTTCTTCTTTTTCCTCCTATGCAGAGCTCACTCCGTCATCACTCCGTCCGCGCACGTCAGTCCGCCGGTTTTACTCTCATGGAACTGATGGTGGTCATTACCATCATCTTTGTACTGATGGGTATGGTGCTGTTTTCCGCCAAGAACGTGGATAATACCGCACGCCGCAGCCGCACCCAGACGGAAATTGCTGCTCTGGGCACTGCACTGGAGAATTATAAGATCGATAATGGCACCTATCCTATCCCTGCTTCAGGCACCATGCCCAATGCCACGACGGATGGTAATCCCAGTTCCTATACGACAAGCGCCCAGCTTCTGTTTACTGCTCTCAGCGGCCGCTCTTCTTTTGAAGTAAGCCCCACTCCCGGTGTCAAGTTCTACTATCCCTTCAAGAAGAATCAGGTGAGCGCCTCCACCCCCTCCGCGGCAGTAGACGCGTGGGGTAATGCGCTGGGCTACAATTCGGTTAACCCTACGTACAACGTGGGATTCTGCGACCTATGGAGCACGGGCAACGCGACGGATATCTCCAAGAAGACGCAGTGGATTGGTAATTTCAAGGTCGACTAATCGACCTTGTGACTTCAGGTCTGAAGCTGAGTCTTCTGTAGTTTGTAGAATCGCCGTGCATTGCCACGGCGTGACAGAGACGCATCAAGTTTAACTTATATGCGTGCTGCTTCGCTTCCCCTTCCCGACCCATCTCTTCCCCGAAAGCTGTTTTCCTTTTTAAGAGACAGGGAAGCTATTGTGGTTATCTTTATCATCGGTTGCTTTGTGCTGCAAGCATATGTCATGCAAAAGCCGAGCTCCGATGATCATCTCCGTGCACGTACAAGCTCTCAGATTGCCGGGCTGGAAATGGCGCTGAAGCATTACAGGATTGATAATGGCGAGTACCCGGTTACTGTCTCAGGCTCCATGCCCAGCCCGGTTAATCAGGGTGATCCCGCAACTTATGCCGACAGCGCGCGGCTCCTCTTCAGTTCACTCAGCGGGCGCGCCAACTTTGGCACTGCACCTGTCAGCGGAATCAAGTCGTACTACCCCTTCAAACGCAATCAAATCAGTGGACTTAGCAGTACTGTGGCCGCTGACGCGTGGGGTAATGCGATAGGGTATAACTCCAGGAAACCTCACCACAATCCCGGCTCGTTCGATCTCTGGAGCACCGGCGGTGGAAAGCTGATCGCGGAGAAAAGTCGCTGGATCGCTAATTTTGGACTACCGGACGAGAACTAATCATTGCCACCATGACCGAGCAAAATACATCCAACAGTGACCCCGCCGCCCCGGATGCTGTGCAACCGCCTTCGGCGCCAGCCGCGCAGCCCGAGAAAAACGCGACGAAGTTTTCGCTCTCCCATGCATGTCTCGCGGGCGCCACCTTTACGGATGTCGGCTTGAATGGCGCGCGGTTTCATGATGTCGGCCTCAACGATGTCGTGATGGACGATGTGGCGCTCCGTAACGCGAAAATAACCAACGCCGCCTTTACCGGAGCCGAATTCCGTGATGCGTGTCTGGAGGGCGTCAGATTTGTGGATGTAAATCTCAGCAAAACGATATTCGACGACATTAATCTGTCGGGAGCGTCCTTCCAGAATATCAACTTCTCGGGCAGCACGGTGAAGGATGCTGATCTCTCGGGCGTTGCCATTACGGACGCCAATCTGGAAGGCATGACAATCAACGGAATCCTGGTAAGTGATCTTCTGAAGGCGTGGGAAGCGGCAAAGCCAGCCTCGTCGGAGTCGCCCCCCAGGCAATAGTGCGGCGGGCCCCCACGCCGTACTACAAGATGAATGGCGCGTGTATTGCCAGACGCATCGGTCTTGGGAAAGAGTGATGGCACTTTATGAGCCATTCCTTTCGCCGGCGCTATTACGAGTCCCTTTTCGGCGCGCTACTGCTTGCCACTGCCGTTTCCGGCGCTACACCATTGCTGCCACGTGCTGCGGCCGCTTCCGATGCTGAAGCTCCGCCGGCACAGACTCCTTCACCCGCGTCTGTACCTCTGGCTCCTCCCAAAGAAAAGGAGAAGGCGGATATACCTGCCATTCGCTACGACAAGGAAGGGAAGCCCATGGCGATGTTTCAGCAGCGGCACGAAGCGTTTCTTGCACGCGCCAAAGAAGGTCCGATCGGTCTGCTGTTCATTGGCGATTCCATCACGGCCGGTTGGGCGAAATCGGCGGATATATGGCAGAAGTACTACGGCGCGTATCACCCGGCCAATTTCGGTATCGGCGGT
>JBGGNE010000288.1:0-29124 GCA_041287705.1 Methylacidiphilales bacterium
GCGCTCCAGAAACCTGTTCTGTCCGCGCCACGGCTGGTTGATGCTCAGATTATCCAGATCCTGGCCCATTCCCATACGGCCGAACGAGCTGTCGAGATCCCAGGGTACAAACTGGAACTTATTGCTTTTAGGATCCAGATAAACATAGAAATTCTGGCCCATTCCAAGAATACTATCCATGGTGCTTAACCACGTTGTCACGGCCATATAGCGCGCAAACAGGTCAAGATCCAGGTAATCACCAACCTGCGCTGCAAACACCTGATCATTCGCATTTGTCACCAGCTTGGCAAAATCCATAACGCGCTTGGATTGCTCCGGCGTCAGGTCGGATTTAGGATCATAGATCTGATTATAGGCTTTCCAGTTATCGCCAAGATCCTTGAAGAGCTCACGTGTGGAAGGCTTGAATATTGCGCCAGCGTCATGGTCCGTTCTGTTCTTGAAGAACTTCTTGTCCACGTCTTCTACAAGGGAATATAAACCGATGTACTGCTTATCATACTTACCTGGAACCGTAAGATGCACACGGGCATACGCAGTGCGTGGCGCGGCAACACCGGAATCCCTATAAAGGCGATGGGAAAGGATCTCATTCATCCAGCCTGGATCCATTGCATTGCTGTGCAGATTAATGGTGGCTTCGTCTGCCAGTTTTTGTCCCTTTACATATTTGTTCAGATCCAGCTTCAGGGATTTTTTAATAGAGTTGCGCGATGCCATAAAGGTGGCATTCCCTTTATACCTGGCTGCAATATCCTTCATGTTTAACCCGCTAAACTCCAAATCTGCGTGCACATACTTAAATTCAATACCCATAGCACCTGCCAGACCATTGCGCCGCCCTTCGGAGGCAAGAAAGCCGGGGCCGCCACCACCAGGACCGCCACCTGGGCCACCCGGACGGGGAATCGCCTGAAGTCCCGCACGGAACTGCTCGTGAGTCAGCGTGCCGGTTTTGGCTTTATCCATTCCATCAAAGAACTTCTCGCTGAAGGCAGTGAACTCCTTTTCCGACAGCTTGCCATCCTTATCCGTATCGGCTTGCCTGATGATTTCCGGCGCCATGAAGTTAGCCGGCGACATCATGCCACGACCACCACGCCCCTGACGACCACCACCTCCGGGCCCTCCAGGGCCGCCTCCCGGACCACCAGGGCCGCCGGGAAAGCCGGAATTGGCGGGCGGCTTACCTCCGTCGGGATCCATCGTAATGTAATTTTCCGGCGTAAATGTGAGCGTCAGCGGCCATACTTTGGTTGTGACAAAGAGTTCCTCCGGACTTTTGGGTGCCGGGGCGGGCTCGCCGCGAGAAGTGGAGCCGTGGCTGCTGAGCGCGACCAGCGTCCAAATGGCCAAATGCTTAACTCGTAAGGGAATAGAAGGGAAGTATCTCATGTCGCGGTCGGCGATCGGTAGGTTGAACGTAAGAGGCATGCCAGTGCCAGCGGAACAGCATGAACCTACGATCAACCGCATAACCACGCGATGAGTTTGGGACGAACCAGCGCCCCCATGAGATCAGCGGCACATTTGCCGTGACGAATCAGCGAAGTGCTGAGCGCCTGCGGACAATCTCTGGCCAGCCACCGTCTATATCTTCCCTCGCAACCTCTACCTGCCCAGACACTTCCGCACAATGGGATCAATTGTCGCCGCCCAGATTCTGTAGCCCGCGGTGGTGGGATGAACCCGGTCATTCATGAGATCGAGCGGGATTTCTCCATCTGGCTGTAGAAACTGAGCCCCAATATCCGAAAACAGAATGCCGGGCGAAGCCTCAACCCATTCCCGCAGCAAAGTATTGACTTCCTTTACTTTACCGAAAATGGCGTCATCGCTCTTTCCACGGGGCAACAGCCCCATCTGAAGCACCACGGTATCGGGCGATGCGTCATGCACGAGCTCAACAATCGCCGCGATGCCCTGCACAATTTCCATCGCAGAGTTGGCGCGACCACCGCTGTTACCCGTAAGGTTATTAGTGCCAATGTTAAGCACCAGCAACCTGGGCTGCTGACCGGCAAACTCCCCGTTCTGCAGCCGCCACAGAACGTTTTGGGTGCAATCCCAGCCGTAGCCGAGATTGAGCGTGCTGTAAGCGCCATAGTGTTGCTCCCAAACCGGCAGACCTCGTTCACTCGCCTCGAACATATGGGTGATGGAGTCGCCGACAAAGATGAGATCGTGGCTTCGCGAGGCGGCCTGAGCGACTTTCAGTGCGCGGCGTTCTTCCCAGTTGTAAAAGTCCTTTTGCGTGTTCGGGATCGGGACGATGGCGTTATTCACAGTCAGGGAAGACGAGGTCATAGATGAAGCAAAATGGAGAAAGAAGCACTAAAGAGAGCAATTAAACCCGTTGCAATCAATGAAATCAGATCAGTTCAAGGGACGATTCGGCAATATTTTCCCTAAAAACAGGTGACGGTCGAACGATTTGTATAACGTAGCGTCTGTTACGCTTGCCCTTTGCGAGGTTTTTACTCAGAATTTACTAATGGCCGAAGTTGCTCATTTTGTCCGACATGGTTCTTCCAAGATTACCGAACGCACCCTGCAGAATCTGCTGAAGCAGCTACCCATGCTGAAGGTGGAGTTTACACTGGTGTCGGCGCCGCAGTATCCGCACCTGGTGGATCAACTGGAATTGCTGGCGGACGTTGTTGAAGATTACGCTGAAGGCAAAGCCCCCGATATGCCGCTGAACGCGGTAGCTGCGGCTGCATTTGCCATCACCTACGCCCATCGCAAGATGGATCTTATCCCGGATTTCGTTGCATCCCAGGGACATGCGGATGATTCCGCCGTTGTCCGCGCCGCGCTTATCGAATACGAAGTGGCTTTTCAAAAGTATGCAGAAGCACGCGGGCTGGACTGGAGCGCTATTACGGTGCAGCAGTAATTCCGCCGCCATGATCTGATCGCCCTTCCAATCCCCTGCCCTCGGCGCCCTGTTTTCCCTCTAGGTTCTACTCATTATGTTTGAATGGATTAAGTGGATGCATTCTGACGGATTCGTCAATAGCGTCTTTAGCTCGGGCAGTGCCAACGTGGCGCTGCTTATCCTGTTTGCCATCCTTTTTGCGGAGACGGGCCTGTTGATCGGCTTTTTCCTGCCGGGGGACTCGCTGCTGATTGCAGTGGGCGCGGTTGTGGCATCGCAGTTGACCCCTGACGGTGAGCATCTGATTAATATCTGGGTGGTAAATCTGGTACTGGTCGCAGGGGCAATTATCGGGGATCAGGTAGGCTATTTGCTGGGGCTAAAGACCGGGCCTGCCATCTTTGCAAGGGATGACTCGCGCTTCTTCAAGAAGAAATATGTGCTCGAAGCTCACGATTTCTACGTCAAACATGGCTCAAAAGCCATTGTGCTGGCGCGGTTTGTGCCGGTGATGCGCACCTTTGTGCCCTTCATGGCCGGCGTGGCCAGGATGCCGTACAACCAGTTTGTCTTCTTCAACATCGCAGGCGGCATTTTCTGGGTGACCAGTCTGTTGTGGATAGGCTATTTTGTAGGCAAATCTCCTCTGGGCAAGAACCTGCACTATGTCATCCTGGCAGTCATATTCCTCTCCATTCTGCCTCTTATTTGGGCAGTGGCGCGCCGCTTTTTGCCCGGCTATGCCGAGGCGGCGGCAGAGCCAACACCTGAAGCCAAGCCCGCCAATTCTGCGGAGTAGTTTTGCCGCAGCTCTGATTCAGTTACAAAGAAAGGGACGCAAACCCGTTGCCCCATGCGACGGTGTTTGCTAATGTTTACCCCCTATGCCTCCGTCTGCCGCTCGCGAAAGCCTTCGCTTCCTGATTCCATTAATCATTGTGGCCCAGCTGTTTGGAGCGGGCTTTTACTTCTGGCGTTCAACACTTTGTCTGGCACTTTTTGTCGTGACATTTGTGCTGATGGCCGGTGTCGCCGCGTTTTTTCGCGATCCCGATCGCGAAGTGCCGGGCGACGACAAAACGGTTGTGGCGGCTGCTGACGGTCTGATTGTGGGCATTGAAGATGTGGCTGAATCTCCTTTTGGCCCAGGCAAATGGAAGCGGATTGCAATATACCTGTCCGTGTTCGATGTGCACGTTAACCGTATGCCTGTTAAGGGCAAAGTATTGGATACCTTCTATAAGCCGGGCAAGTTTCACGATGTCCGTGATCCCCGTTGCAGTCTGGCTAACGAATATCTGGCCTGGCTGGTCGACTGCCCCGCCGCAGGTGGTAAAGTTGTCGTGCGACAGATTGCCGGTCTGGTGGCTCGACGCATCGTGGCCTGGTCGCAGAAAGGCGACACGCTGGAGCGCGGACATCGTTTTGGAATGATTCGGTTTGGTTCGCGCACCGAGATTTACCTGCCGCCCAACGTTGAAGTACTGGTAAAGATCGGCGATCGCGTTCAGGGCGCAGGCAGTCCGATTGCTCGTTTTGTCTAGATCTGTCACGGCATCAGCGTTCTTGATTACATTGCAGCTACATACTTATTGTATATGACTCCCTACCTTTTGGGTATTGATCTTGGCGGCACCAAAATAGAAGGTGCGCTGCTGAATCCCGATAACCTGCAGACACCACTCTGCCGCACGCGCCTGCCTACAGAGGGCAGCAAGGGTTATCAGCATATCTTGTCGCAAGTCGTCAGTCTGTGCCGCTCCATAGAGCAGCAGACCGGTCTGCCCTTGCCTCCGAAAATCGGCATGGGCACGCCAGGCATCACCAACCCGAAGACCGGCAAGCTTAAAAACAGCAACACGCAGTGCCTGAATGGAGAGGAACTGCAAAAGGACCTGGAGCAGCTTCTGGGCGTACAGTTTGTGATGGCCAACGACGCCAATTGCTTTGCCCTGGCAGAAGCTACCTATGGCGATGCCAGCCAGTACGAAACCGTATTTGGCGTTATTCTCGGCACTGGAGTTGGCGGCGGTCTGGTAGCGAATGGCAAAGTACTCAACGGCTGTCACGGTATTGCGGGCGAATGGGGTCAGGTTGTGCTTGATCCTAACGGTCCTGCCTCCGCCTATGGAACTCTCGGCACCATCGAAGCCTATATCGCAGGCCCCGCGCTGGAGCGCTATTATGAAGGAATCAGCGGCGTAAAGCGCAATCTGCGTGAAGTCGCCGAACTGGCAGCAGAAGGCAGCGACGTACACGCAGTGGCAACTCTGGAACGTCTGACCGACACTTTTGCCCAGGCAATTTCCATCATTATCCATGTGTACGATCCGCATGCTATCGTTCTCGGCGGCGGTGTGGGCAATATCGACGCGCTGTATACGGAAGCCACCCGCCAGAAAATTGCAGCCCGCGTATTCGGCGGTGAATTCAACGCCGCTTTGATCAAGCCTAAGCTGGGCGACAGCGCCGGGGTCTTCGGTGCGGCAATGCTGACGAAGTAATCAACTCAGTCCCTCACTAACAGCCCGGGCTGCGGCAGTCACAGTCAACCGCCCGGGCTTCAGTCGCCCACATCCCCTCTTAGTCGATGGGGATATTAACCCGCATCGGGCTGCGGCAGGAGTAGAGCTCAAATTCCGCCTGCTCGTCAGAAAAGTCCGGCGGCAGATCGTCGGTGAAAGGCGTAATTTCCTTGTACTGCTTCTGCAGCCAGGGGAAATCCACCCCGCGACCTTTGCGGGAGATGTAGATCGCGTCGGTATTGGGCTCGCGCTCCAGGCGCTGGAGATCAAATACTGTATGGGGATTGCCCGGATCCTGGGGTGTGTAAATCGGTTTCAACCCCGCGTCAGACTGCAGGTAAAAGCTAAGGGCACTGGCAATGGCGGGATCAGAAGCAAAGCACTGATTGTACAGGCCACGGCTGATCCCTTCCTGCCGTACCTTAATGGCCAATTGCTTCCAGCTGTAGCGATTGAAAAGTCCGCTGTTGAGATCCTTGCCCGTAGTCGGAATCATACCTGTGATAGACTGGGCAGCCGCCAGCACCAGCAACACGAAGCCAAGGTTAACCCATAGTTTGCGGCGTTCCGCAAGATGTACCCACAGGTTGACAGCCAGCAGCAAGAGTGGAAGGCAAAGCGCGGGCATCAGCTCAACATCACCGCTTTTCCAGAGCGCCAGCAGGTTTTGCAACAGAATGCCTGGCAGCGACATCAACAGAAAGAGCGAATAGCGCCGCTGAGTCACCGCCTGACGCCACCCAAACGCCAGGGCTACCAGGAAGCCGAGTGTAAGTGCGGGCCCCATCATCCAAAACTCCATGCGATAGAAGATCTTGGGATTGTAGACGCCGCCGAACTCCGCGCTGACACTGTTCCACTGAAGCGGTGAGTAGGGCGAGCCGGTTGCCAGCTTCAACGCAAAGGCAATGGCAATGATAAGACCGGTGCAGCCGAGAAAGAGGTACGGGCCGGGCTTGGTAAAGAGACGCACGTGCTTGGGCTCTATGGCCAGAAAGAGCAGAAGACCCACACCCCACATCCCATTATAGGGAGAGACCAGGAGCGAAAGGCCCGTCACCAGCCCCGCCGAAGCCCACCAGTGAATGCGCCCGGTACTGACCGCCTCCCGATAAGTGAACATCGCCAGCGTCATGAGACCCAGGGATACCACCGCGTTCCCCATGAGCGTCAGCTTCCACGCATATAATGGCATGCAGATAAAGGCCACCACGCACCAGAACGCCACATCCACACCAAACCACCGGCGCGCGCCGTAAAAGATAAGGAAACCGCTGCCGCAATAGATAACGGCCGCCAGCCAGCGTACGCCCAGCACGGTATCGCCGAAAAGGAGAGTGCCCAGTGCAGTAAGCCACGGCGTCAGCGGTCCCTGGTTCAGGTAAGTCGCGGAAAAGTAGGGCCCCTCGGAAAGAAGCCATATATACGCCTCGCGCGCAGTCAGCTCAAAGCTCTGGCCAAGCCAGAAGCGAAAGAGCAACAGCCCGATGAGGAGCGCCGTCAGCCGTTTGCGATACCCCGGAGCGCTCATACGTCAGTGTTGAAAAAGCCTAATAGAAAAGGGAAAAGGAAGATGAAGAGGATGGAAGGATCTAGAAATCGATGCCGTATTGAAGCGTATTGGCGCAGGAAGACAAGTTTGTATCTCAAAAAGAGCCGTTTTGCGGTGCGCCATGCTGATTTGCGACGCAAACGTTTCGGGCTTGGCTAAAATGCAAACGATGCTAATGAGAAAGGGTATGCCCGAAACAGAGAAATGCCGCGCCAGCTGTACAGGCGCCGAAGTACATGGGAACCCAAGGAAGCTGCCAGCGAGCGCATCAATTGCGACTTTCCGAGCAGGCATTGACCGGTGCCTGCGTGCCTGTCTGATTGCGGCACTGGGCCTGATCCTCCTGCCATCTCTCTCTGAAGCGCGCGAACCTAACGCCAAGGAGAAAGACAAGGTGCCGCCCATTGAGTACGTGCAGGGCCGCATCTGGGGCAACATGCGCATGGCAGGCTTTGAACTTAAGGGGGCCATACGAACGGAAGGGAGAGGCGCCGCCAATAAGTCGTACCCCATTATTCTTCGTACAAAAGGGTACGAGATGATCTACGAATTTCAGAACGAACCGCTACAGATTCGTGTCGTCATCAGCCCCGAACAATCGATTGTTCAGAAGCGCGCCGGTGCCAGCGACAAATGGATAGATGTTACAGCCAAAGCACGTTTGGATAACATTTTAGACACAGACATTACATACGAAGATCTTGGTCTGGAATTCATTCGTTGGGAAAACGTGGAAACCCTGGGTACAGACACCATTAAGACAATGAAGTGCTGGGTCTTTGAGGCCAAACCATCCGGCCCCAGCCGTTTCAGTAAGGCACGCTACTGGATCAGCAGTAACTATGGCGCCTTTCTTCAGGTCGACGGCTATAATGATAAAGCTGAAGTGATTAAAAAAGTGGAAGTAATGAGCGTTAAGAAAGTAGGAAAAGCCTACGTAATTGAAGAAATGGCAATTTCAACAATGAAGGTGGGCACCACTATTTCTAAAACCCGTACGTTTATAACGATCAAAGAAGCCAAGGCGGAAGAACTTTCTAAGTAAAGCTACGCCACGCTTGGAAAAATGGGTGCGCTTATTGCTTAATAATCGCAAATTGGCGCCGATTAATCCTGTGCGTCTTCCGCACCCAGCAGTCGGAACGAATTCCAAGCAGGGCGAAAAATGCGT
The DNA here is from genome assembly GCA_041287705.1 of Methylacidiphilales bacterium. Classification (GTDB taxonomy): domain Bacteria; phylum Verrucomicrobiota; class Verrucomicrobiia; order Methylacidiphilales; family UBA1321; genus LW23. The sequence continues at coordinate 8,133 of JBGGNE010000288.1, forward strand.
ACCGTCGCAACACAAAAGTGGCGCAGCGACGGAAAATGTGTCATCGTCGCTCACGCTTCCATACAAGCGTATTGCTACGGATGCTTTAACATCTTTGCTATTAACAGCTAACGCGGAATATCCCGTCGCTTTCACCCTGGTCCAGCATCCGCTGGCACATTATGATCATCCAGGCTTCCCGCATTATCCCCATGATCGGCCCGATCATCGAAGACGGCGCCGTACGTGTGGAGGCGGAGACTATTACTTACATCGGCACCGCGCTCGAACTCATCCCGGAGCCTGGCGAAACCGTGCTGGATCTTGGCCGCGCTGTTCTCTGCCCCGGTTTTGTCAATGCGCACTGTCACCTGGATTACACCTGCTTTCGCGGCTCCATCGCCCGGTCCAACAGCTTTACAGAGTGGATCAAGAGCATCAACGCACTCAAGCGCCAGTTTACGCCTGAGGATTTCCTGGAGTCAATCAACGACGGCGCCCGTATGCTTTTACGCAGCGGCACCACGTCGGTAGCCAACATCGCCGCATTTCCCGAACTCCTCTCGCGTCTGCCGGAGCAGCCTCTGCGCGTCTGGTGGTTCATGGAAATGATGGACGTCCGCAGCCGCCTCAATAACGATGACGCGCTCTTCGGTGCTCTCTCCTTTTTCGATCAGCGCCCGGGTCGACTCTCCAAGTATGGTCTCTCGCCGCACGCGCCTTATACCGCCTCTATCGAGCTTTATCGTCTTGCCAAGCGGTGCAGCATGGAGACGGGGATGCTCTTTACCACGCACATTGCCGAGAGCATTGAAGAGCATGAGATGTTTGTGCACGCTCGCGGGCCGCTCTATGAGTTTCTGGAAAAGCTGGGCCGCGAAAATTCGGATTGTGGACATGGCTCGCCTCTCTCGCACCTGATCGAGCATGGCGTTCTCACTTCGGCTTGCCTGGCGGTCCACCTGAATTATCTGGAAGACTATGATATGGACGCACTAGCCCAGAGCGGTGCGTCTGTCATCCACTGCCCGAAGTGCCACACCTATTTTGGACACAACCGATTCCCCATGAAGGATTTGCGGACGCTTGGAATTAACATCTGCCTGGGCACGGACAGCCTGGCCAGCAATAACTCGCTGGATATGCGGTCGGAAATTCGCGAAGCGCGCAATCTTAACCCCGGCATCAGCGATCATGACTGGATGGCGATGGCCACGCTGAACGGCGCCCTGGCGCTTGGTGAAGCCGGTCATCTTGGCCAGCTCTCCGCCGGTGCATTAGCCGACATGGCCGCCTACGCCTGGGATGGCGCAATGAATCCTTACGCCACCGTTATCGAGAGCAAAAAAGAGCCGCTGATGGTGATGGTGAATGGCGACATTATGGCCGGCACACACTCCCAGGTACTGCCTCTGATCGTGCCCCCCTCCCCTGCCCCCGTAGAATCCCGCGAAACCGACGCTGCCCGACCTTGATTGTCGTAGAGCGGGCAATCAGCAGACTCGCCTATTGCGTGTGCGCGCATCGGTATTAAGTCACGCTTGGGTCTCTCTGTTCAGCAGAGTGTATCTTTTTCTCTTTATCTTTAGCATTATCTCTTTCATCTGGAACCTCTATGAACGTACAGTCCCCTCTTTTTTACGAGAAGCAAAGCATGCATGTGGATATCTACGACTTGCAGACCGCTATGGGCTGGGGCTCCACCCATCGCGATACTGAGTTCTATATCCAGCAGGCCCAGCTAGCGTTAAAGGCGGATGCAGCCGCGGGCGGTCCGGGCGGAGTGCTGGAGCTTGCCTGTGGTACAGGCCGAATTCTCTTCCCTCTGGCGCAAGCTGTGGAAGGTCAGGAAGTCCATGGACTGGATGCCAGCGAAGCCATGCTGCGCGTGGCAGAGTCGAAGCGCGCCGCACTCTTGCCGGAAGCTGCCTCGCACGTCCATCTGCACACAGGAAACATGGAAGACTTCGATCTGAAACGGAAGTTCGCGTTCATCTACGTACCGTTCAGGTCCTTCCAGATGATGTGGACTGCGGAAGCGCAGGAGAAATCGATGCAGTGCATTTTGCGTCACATGGCTCCGGACGGCACGCTGATCATTAACCTTTTCGATCCGCGCCACGAACTTCTGCATGCCGGCATCCAGCGCACCAGAATGCTCTTGAAAGAAGTACCGCACCCCGTCACTGGCAACATCATTCGCGTGGAAGTACTGGAGCGGGAAAATGATCCATTGCTACAACAGTTTCAGGAGCTATGGCGCTTCTCCGAACTGGATGCGGCAGGCAACATTCTGCGCACCGAAGACGAGACAGTCCGTCTGCGCTGGACATTCCGCTACGAAATGAAGCGCCTGGCCATGTCATCCGGATTTCGTATTATTGCGGAATATTCAGACTTTGAGGGCAGTGCTCCCGCCTACGGCAAAGAACAGATCTGGGTACTCCGCCCAGCCTGAACCATTGCGAATGGTGGTGGCTTGGAATGGATCAGTGAAGCCAGAAGTGTATCAGGATCTTCCACGCACTTTCTTCTTACGCATCACCATCAGCATTTCGCGCGGAGGCTGTTCGCCGGAGGCTTCTGCCAGGGCCATGCTTTGCCCGCGTGCTTTGGCGCGGCTCCATACACAATACGCGCCGTAAAAGACGGAGAGTGCCGCAGGCAGCAGAAGCGGCGGAATTCCAGCGCCAGGCAGTATGGCCCAGAGGATCAACCCGCTGAAAAGCAGCAGGATACCTATTGCCAGAAACCATTCTCCGCCTTCATTTGCCGACTTCATGCCGCCCAGCGTAGCGCTGCGCTGTGGATAAACTCAAGCGGATAGACAGGCACGGCGCTTTACCTGAGCCGCGGCTTACGCTAGCTTCACTACCGGAATTGTGCCGATGGCTTGCTCCGGTTTTCACGCCACCTCTTTATGCCCCCAACACTAGCGCTTTACGTACAGGTTTTGAAGATCGGCCTGCAGGGTACCTTGGTCTACAGATGGAACTTTCTTATCCGCAGCGTCGTTGGCTTCCTTCCACTGGTATGCTCCCTGTTTTTGTGGGGAGCCGTTTTTGAGAAGCAGAACAACTTTGGCACGTATACATATGCCACCATGATCAGCTATTTCATTCTGATCATGGTCCTGGATGGGCTTACCTCACCTACGGAGGATGACTTTCAGATTGCGAACGAAATTAAAGATGGGCTCATCAATCAGGTACTGCTGAAGCCGCTGAATTACTTTACGTACCGCCTTATGCTGTATGTTTCTGCGCGCTCCGCATATATTGCCATAGCAGCAGTGCCCCTTGTTCTGTTTTGCATACTGCTCAGGCAATACCTGGAAGTCGTGCCATGGGGCCAGACGATTCTTCCTACACTACTTGCTGTTATAGGATCAGCCCTCCTTCAGTTTCTAATGACGTACACAACGGCAATGCTGGCCTTCTGGCTGCTGGATATTGGCAGTGTCGTGTTTATCGTCTACTCGGTGGAATACCTGGCCGGCGGGCACATCTTTCCGCTGGATGTATTGCCGCCGCACCTTTACTCCATCTGCATGTCGTTACCCTTTGCCTATCAGTACTACTTCCCGGTTGCTGTATGCCTGGGCAAAGTGTCGGGCGAGAGCATGCTCTACGGCTTTCTCATGCAGTGGTTCTGGATTGGCTTCTTCTACTTCTTCGCACAGGCCATGTGGCAGCGCGGTCTGCGTACCTACACAGCTGTAGGCGGGTAACAGGCTTAGGAAGAAGCGCTGCTGTATCGCGATAATCCAAACCTGAAGAATATCGAAGCCAAAGTAAACAAGGTCGCCGCCAGCAGTATATAATAGAACGGCAGCGGCCACAGATCTCCGCGTATCCACACACTGGCGGGAACATTCGCCACAAAGAGCATGGGCAACATCCAGGTAAAAATAAAGCCAAAGATACCCGTCACGGCTTCACGCGGAATACGTGCGATCTGGAAGGCATTGTAATATGCGTTTACCAGCCCCTGTGCCTTCGTAATCCAGAACGCCATGGTCATCATCATAAGCATGATGGAGTAATGCACGATGACACCGGTCAGCACCATAACAATATAGACGGCCACAACGCTAAAGCTGAAGACTACAGGCACCTGCATCGCTGCATAGATGCACAGACAGGTGGCGATAACGCTGTTAACAACACCGCCTAAATCAAATTGCCTGGTGCTTACCAGAAACTGCGTTGATACGGGCTGTGCAAGATAGAAATCGAGCTTACCTGTTCGAATATGTTCCGGCAACTGATAGAGATTGACCAGCAGGAACGCCGTAAAGATCTGCTGAACCAGTTGCGCGGTGCTGACAAGCAGCACCATCTCCCATTTCGACCATCCTGCAACGTTGTCTACCTTGAAGTAAAGCACCTCCACAAAGGCCAGCTGCAGGGCAAACCACGAAAGCTCAACAATGATCCAGAGGATAAAGTTCGCCTTGAACATCAGCTCTCTCGCGAGCGAATAGCGGATCTGCGCAAGCCAGAGAGTGGCGTACCTGGTCATAAGATATAAGTTCTGACTCTGCTCTTACAATTCTATGCTTTAATTACGTTTAGCGGCCTTCCGCTTTTTCAATTAGTCCTATAAAATCTTCTGGTGTAGCTACTCCCATCAGTTCCTGACGCAGTTCCGGCTTCTTTAGCAAACGGGCCAGACCACCTACTACACTAAGATAGTCTGTTACCATGCGTTTGGGCGTTCCGATCACAAAGATCAGTTTCACAATCTGGCCGCAATTCTCAAAGAGAATTCCCTGAGAGCTACGACCTACGCACAGGACCATCCCTTTAAGGTGATCGGTGCGGGCGTGCGGAAAGGCTAGTTCATTGCCCAGACATGTGGATTCCACGCGCTCGCGGGCAAGCAGTTCTTCGTAGAATCCTTCGAACTGAAGCAATAGCGGATTTGTCTTCGCCAGAAGCGCAACCTCGTGAATGGCGGGGCATCGCTTGGAATTCTGGATCGCGAGCGTTATTTGCTCGGGCTTGAGGAGGCTGCTGATGTGCATGAGCGACTTCTGGAAGCGTTAATGAAGTGGAGGAGGGCAGCCATTCCATCGCTTCACACCATGCGCGTCAATCCTAAAGCTCGCACAAAGATGCAGAGCCACAAGGATTCATCCGGTGCTCGCCCGTAAGGCGAAAGAAGCGGTGAAATGGCCTGAGAAGCTAATCTACCATAAAATTCCCGCGCGTCGCGGCAGAGCCGGCGATAAGCGGATATCGATGGAGCGGAGCGTAAATCCCGCCCTGTATATACGCTCTGCGCTACACCGACTTGCGGGAGAATTGGTGCTTTTCAAATTCGCGCGATCTTTATCGCTCACGTGTTTCATTTACTGGGACTACTCCCAGGCGATGGCTTTCTGGCGCAGGAAATGGTCCGCCAGCACCAGCCGGGCCATCGCTTCGACCATCGGGACGGCCCGAGGCAGCACGCAGGGATCGTGGCGTCCTCGCGCCTTCAGTTCAACGGCCTCGCCTTCAGTCGTTACGGTCTGCTGGCCCTGGGCGATCGTGGCGGTGGGCTTGAATGCTACGCGGAACACAATGTCCTCGCCATTGGAGATGCCGCCCTGCACACCGCCGCTGCGATTGGTCGCCGTGCGCACGCGATTGCCTTCCATGTAAAAGGCATCGTTATGCTCGCTGCCCTTCAGGCTCACCCCGCTAAATCCGGAGCCGATCTCAAAGCCTTTGCTGGCAGGCAGACTCATCATCGCGCCGGCAAGTTCAGCTTCGAGCTTATCGAACACCGGCTCGCCCAGACCGACCGGCACGTTGCGAATGACGCAACATACCACGCCGCCAACTGAATCGCCCTGCTTGCGCATGCTCTCGATCAGCTCGATAAGTTTAGGTGCCTCACTGCTGACGGGCCAGCGCACAATGTTGCCTTCCACCTCACTAAACTGAACCCTGGATGGCTCGATATCGGAAATGATATTGTAAATCTGTTGCACGAAGGCAACGACTTCGAATCCTGGTACAAATTTCTTCAGAATCTCCTGCGCAATTGCACCGCCGGCTACGCGTCCGATCGTCTCGCGTGCCGAGGCACGGCCGCCACCCTGCCAGTTTCGGATACCGTACTTCGCCTGATAGGTAAAGTCGGCATGCGAGGGGCGGTACATGGTCTCCATCTCACGATACGCGCCTGGCCTCTGATCCTCATTCTTTACCATGATGGAGATAGGCGTGCCCGTCGTCTTACCCTCAGAAAGTCCGGAGAGAATCTGGCATGTATCGCTTTCTTTACGAGGGGTGACAATGCTGCTCTGCCCAGGGCGCCGCCTGTCCAGCTCGTACTGTATAATGCTCTCGTTCAATGGGATACGCGGAGGGCAGCCATCGACAACGACGCCGACGCCACCGCCGTGGGACTCTCCCCAGGTGGTGATACGGAATAAGTGACCGAAAGTATTGGGCATGAAAAAGATCGTGTATAAAAGCAGGACGAGTGCGAATGCGAAATCAGACGCGAAGCGTGACTACTTACAGGGTGAAGCTACGGCTTTTTGCCTTCGCTTTTAGCCGCAGGAACTTCTGTCGGCAAGTCGGGATCTTCTTCGGGATCAGTCGGCCGCCGGGGACGAGGTGGCGCGTTGGTCTCGGCGGGAATACCGGGACGCCCCTGTTCACCAGGGTTGTAGTCGGTAACGGGAGGCGAATCCAGCAGCACAAAATCCTCAGCCGCAAGGGCGAATACAAAGGCATCGCCCTGAAGCTGCGCATAGTGCATGCCGCCCGGCAAAGTGCCCGTGCCGATGCGAAGCTTTTCGGTCTTACCTTCGGCGGAAATTTCCACCACGATGGCCGGTTCATCCAGACCATATTCCGGCTCGGGCAGTCCAACCCATTGCGCAGCGCGTAGCTGGGGTATCACGTCCACCTGTTCCAGAGCGCGTGTCAGATCCGTCTTAAAGCCTTTGACATCGCACTGCAGAACTCCCTTGGGGTCGCGCTGCAGCGTGTAAGTTCCGGTTTTCTTGATGACTTTCAACAGCTCGAAACGGTCTTTGTTCAGATTTATCACCTGCATATGCCGCAACTCGAGCGGATGTGAAGGCAGTACCTTCAGGAAAGTATCGGGCACCGAATAGATGGTCGGCTCAATGCTGTTGCGCAGGTAGACCGCGCCCTGCTCCTGCTTGCCGAAGTTAACATCAAAAGTTGTTTTCCGATTCTCCCGCTGCAGGCCAAAAGTAAGCCGTGCCTGTGGTTCATCCAGGCCATATGCCTTCAGGTCGGTCGTCGTATCTTTCACAAAATTTTCAGCCTGCTCGGTCAGAATGCGTTTGATGAGTTTCTGGACGCGTCCCTTATCAGCGCGCCAGGAGAAATCACCCGTGATATCCCAGCCGCTTAACTCATTCTCGGTCAACTGGTACGTCCGGTCGCCCTTCTTAATGGCAAGCTTACGCACGTCGTCGGGCTTAAACGGAAAGATGCTTCGATCACGCACATCCGCAAGTCCTCCCAGCAGTTGCTGAACAATAACATTGGAGATCGTAAACACAGATGTTGTGCCGGGCCTCCAGGCATAAACATACTCCGGCTTATCCGGCACAGGCGATCCGATTTCCAGGGATACCTCCTTTGCGGTAGCCGTAGCGGAGGGATCGGGAAGTCCCTGCTCATTTTCCGGTGAAAAGGTAGCCCATAGATGTGCTGTGGGACTGCTAAGTCCATAGGTGCTCGGATTAGGGCTCGTGTCGGTAACGAAATCGGTGACGGTCAGACCAAGCAAAACGTTGAGCCAGTTGCGCACTTTTGTCCTGTCGGCGCGGGCCTGGACGGGCTTTTGCAGCATCCAGTCACGGGCGGAAACATTCACTTCGCATTCCCGCTCCACCTGGCCTGAAGCGTTCATCGTGCGTACACCCATGGAGGTGGCGAAGCGCGGATCGAAGTCGAATACGGCCAGACTGCGAAGTTCCGTCAGGCCGGATTCCATCGCCCGCTTGAGATCCTGACTCACCAGCTTTACGGGTTCCTGAGCAAGGCCGGATGTGCGGGCGTAAGCCAGATTGGTGGCTGCAACATCTTTGCCGATCAGAAGCTCGTAAGTCTTGCTGCCCGCACGAAAGACGGCGCGAATCGCGGCAGGCTCAAGATTCCAGACTTCAAGGCTGTCCTTGGCCAGCGTGCTGGTTGCGATGACGCGGCGATGGGTTGAGGTGGCAAGCAGTTGCAGCAGCGGCTCCACGCTGTTGGCATCCGCCAGAGTTTTGACAGGCTCCGTCACCACCCAGCGGCGGCCGTCTTTTTCCAGGGTTATGCTGCCCTTTGCATTTACGAGCTTAAGATATGTAACATCTTCGGGCTTAATCTCATAAAGGCGATCGGGTCCGGCGGGGGACACAACCGTTCCTCTGTTAAACCATATAAAGATAAACAGAATAGCAGCAACCAGCGGAAACACCCAGGTACTAACTCGCATAGAAAAGGGACAGGTAAAGATACAGCATCATTCTTGCACTCCGGAATGCTCAACAATCAGGCTTATCGGCGACGCGTATACCATACAAAAAGCCCCATAAACATGGTGATTCCAGGCACAATCAAAAGCGCCAGCCAGTTAATCGTGCGTTGCTGCAAAGGAGATACCCCCATGGGATATTCCAGAGGCTTCTTGGCGGTGATGCCGTTGGCATATTCACGATGGAGCATCCAGTTCAGACAGTTAATGAAAAAGTCCATGCCTATACCACCAGATGTGGCTGTATTAGAGGTAAAGGTAGAAGATCCAACAACAATCAGGCGAGTGCCGGTTTGGGTTTCGCCTGGGATATCACCTTCGGCATAAGCGGCGGCAACGACAAGTGGACCTTTCTTATCAACATCCTCGTCAAAACGTGAAGGATTCTGTGCGAAGTTAACTTCACCGTAATTCGTGCTTTGCGTCTCCATCAGCGAGGTTATTTTGGAGCTTGTCTGACCGTCCGCCCCTTCCAGAATACGCAAACTCCTTGCACCCGGAATAGTCATATACTGTCCTTTAAATGCCCTTGAGATAGGATGATCCGCGTAATGATCAATAGTAGCGCGTGACGGTACGCTGGAGCCAACGGGCGATTTAATAATGTTATTATCAATAGCAATATTAAAACGCTGAAGAAGATTCTCCATTCCGCTGGTGACAAAAGGATCCTGAAGCAATAATACTTTGCCTTTGCGTTCCAGATATGCGCCTATAGCCATCGCTTCATCGGTCTGCAGCCGTACTTTGGGTCCGGCGATCACAACAGCATCCGCATCAGCGGGAACCTGGGGGTTGGTCAACAGGCTGAGCGGCGCCGCAGTGATGTTCTCGCGCGCAAGACGAGCCTCAACGTCACCCACGCTACCCAGACCGCCCAGGTCGCTGAGAGAACGCTCGTCGTGACCTACCAGAAAGTAGATCTTGGCAGGCCGCTCTTCCATCAGGGACTGAATCGCGCCGGTGAACTGCTGCTCAGCGCGAAACTCCACCACTGTACGCGGCTGCTGCATGGGAGGAGAGTACGTTACCATGTCGCCTTCATACACAACCTTGCTGCGGCTGCGCATCTGGAAAACGACCACGTTATCGCTTCCGGTAAAGTTATAGGTCTTGGCCAGGTTCTCTACTTTAACTCTGTCATCATTAACGGGATCAATCTCCTCGAAGGTAAGTTTGTCACCGGCAATATTCTTGAATTCTTTAAGAACGGCCTGGACCTGCAGACGAAGCTCCGGATCCACCATACAGCTTATGACAGTAACGGTAGCGGGCAGCTTCTCCAGAACATTGCGAGTTTTATCGGAGATTTCGAAGTACTGGGAAGGGGAAAAATCGCGCCTGTAATAGTACTTGTTTCCGAGATAGTTGACCATCAGGAAGATAGCCACCATGGCAACAGCCGTGATGACAATTTCCATGTTACCCTGGAAACGTGCAGCACGGGCTGTTGGGGAAGACTGAGGCGCGGCGGCATCCGAAGAAAGCTGGGGGCGTTTAGAACTCTTGGCCATGTTGCAGAGGTAGAAGAAAATAAATAGCGAACAACGGAACCAATAATTTAGCTTTGCAGACGTCGGGCCAACAGAGCGCGCTGTGTCAGAAAGAGCATAAGTATAGTGCCGCTAAAATAGAGCACAACCGGTCGCGAGTCGAAGACGCCGCGGGCAAAAGTCGACATGTGCTCTAACACGCTCATGTAGCTTGCGATCTCTGGAATGTTAATGCTGAGGGACATTCCCAGGAAAGAAAATGTCCAGGGCTCCAGCTTCAGATAACTGAGCAGACCGATGAAGAAATAAACGAAGATGAAAACAAAGGCCAGAATCGCAGAGACGATTTGATTACGCGTGATGACCGAAGTAAAGATTCCCACCGAAACAAAGAACATACCCACGATCACAATACCAAGAAAGGTTAGCGCTGTGGGATAGAAGAAGAACGGAACTGCAGGATTGGTGAAGATGTGCAGATAAGTAATGTTCACGGCAAGCGGAACCCAGGCCAGCACAAAGAACAGAAACGCCGCGGTGTACTTGGCCAGAACAACTTCCCACTCGCGGATGGGGGCGGTAAGAAGCATTTCCATCGTACCCATTTTGAATTCCTCCGCGAACGTCCGCATTGTCATCACAGGCACCTGAAACATCACCAGAATCCAGAACGTAGGCAGCGTAGCGCAGGCCTGAAGCACGGAGATAAAAGTGATATTGCTGCCGTTGATTGCCGAGAAGCAATACACAAAGATAGCTGCGATACTAAGCGAGCATGCCATTAGCACGGCGTACGCTACCGGGGAGACAAAAATGCTCCATAGTTCCTTCTTCAACAAAGTCCAATAAGCCATAATTAACTAGATAAATCGTAACAGATCTAAAGCTGCGCCATGCATGCACAGTCCGGTGAAATAGGATTAATCCTGAGTAAGTTCCACAAAGGCTTCTTCCAGAGTAGCCCGCACTACCGTCATCTCACGTAGGGGCCAGCCTTGCTTCAGAATTGCGCTGTAGATGCTGTCGCGCACATCAGTTCCGGGAGCAGAATAGACTCGGCCTATACACCAGCCATCTTCATGTGCAATGGATTCTACGTCTTCCACATCCTTCACGGCTTCAAGAACACTGATGATTTTGTCCGAAGGTGCTTTTATCTCGACCTTCAGATAGTGACCGCCACGTACCATTCGCGTCAGATTGCTCGGCGTATCCGCTTTTTCAATACGGCCGCGGTTAATAATGATAACACGGTTACACAGCATCTCTACTTCGGAGAGGATATGCGTAGAGAGAAGGATTGTATGATGTTTACTAAGCTCTTTTACCAGCTCACGCGCAGCGCGGATCTGCGTGGGATCGAAACCTGCTGTGGGTTCATCCAGAATCAGGAGCTCCGGCTCATGGATAAGCGAATCCGCCAAAGCCACGCGCTGCTGCTGGCCTTTAGAGAGTGTGCCAATGATAGATCGGCGAAGATCACCGAGCTGACAGAGCTGGTTGACGGCATCGACGCGGTTGCGGATGTTACGGCTGGGAACCTTCTTTAGCTCCGCGCGGAATCGCAGGAACTCGTGGACGCGCATGTCCGGGTACATCGGAACTTTTTCCGGCATGTAGCCGATGCGTTTGCGAACCTCCAGCGATTGCGTTACAACATCAAATCCGGCGATAGTGACTTTGCCATCCGTCGGCGGCAGGTAGCCGGACAAGATGCGCATGGTGGTGCTTTTGCCCGCGCCGTTCGGGCCCAGCAGGCCGACAATCTCCTTGCGCTTCACGTCGAACGTGAGGTTTTGCACCGCGCGGTGCCCGGAGTAGCTCTTGGATAAATTCTGGACGTCAATCATGACTGGAACTGCAGCATGGAGCTGCATGAAACTTCCATTACACAGATGCATGAAAACTGTGTCAAGGCCCCAGACGACAAAGATGTGGATACAAAGCGTTATCGCTACCAATAACTAGCAAGACTAAAGAATTTCACCCTTCCCTCTTTCTTATTTAGGCAGCACCTTTTTTGTTAATGAGCGCAGAAATGTTTCATGCCAACCTTTGATTATTGGATATTTGGTGCTATGATTAATTCCCGAGATGAACACGACCCAAAGCTCATTCGAAAGCCTTCTACTTCGCGAATATACGCTCGAACCCGGACTTCGGGAGGAAGCGAAATTGCCCAGCAGGATGGCCGAGTCTGCGCGGCGAGTAACGGAGCCGATTTTGTCTGCTTTAGATGTTCTGATGAAGAAGCAGGCCACCGTCCCCGCCCCTCTTAACCCCGGCTTCCAGGTTCCCATTAATGCATTACGCGGCTTCTTTATGCGCGCCAGTGAAAGCGATACAGCCACTGTGCTTTCCCGCTTCTTTGCTGATTTTTCCGAAGGCATCCGCTCTTCCCAGCGACGCTATCTTTCCTGCTGCCGTACCGCGCTGATTTTCGCGATGCAGGGTAAGTACGAGCAGGCGTTTGCCTCGCTTCGCACGGCTTCGCAGGTGAATGACGGCTGGGCACGCCATCATCATCTCTACGGCCTTATTCATGGCGTGCGCGGTGATCTCGAAAAGGCTCGCTTTGAGCTCGGCCTCGCCCAGACACGCGAACCCTTCCCCGCCGCCCGCAAGCGCATCGAAGACGCCGCGCGCGCCGCGTCGGATCCCAATTACTGTTTCGAATTCCATACTGCCTAGGCCGGCGTCTCTCCGGGTCGAAAAGTCAAAGTGAAAGCGGAACCGCTCATCTGAAATCGAGCTGCCAAATTATGACGCGAAAATCTCCGCATATTGCCCTGGTAACCGGCTCGCGAATGCCAAAGCCGGACGTCGAGACACCCTTTCTCGTCGCCGCGCTTTCGGATCTGCAGCTCGCATCCGAAATAGTGCCATGGGATTCAGCGGAGTTCGACTGGAGCGCTGTGCCCCTGGTTTTACTTCGAACTCCCTGGGATTATTCGCAGCGATCCACTGAGTTTCTGGCATGGGCAGAGCGGGTCTCCAATGTGACACAGCTTCTGAATCCATTTCCGCTGGTAAAATGGAACTGCCATAAGTCCTACATGCGGGATCTTCAGGAGCACGGCGTCCGCATCGTCCCCACGCAATGGCTGCCAAAGGGCGCAGATGTCGTGCAGGATATCGGCCCGCTTCTTCTCTCGCATATGGGCAAGGTGGTGGCCAAGCCCGCCATAGGGGTCGGCGCAAATGGTTCAAAGCTGGATGATGCGCAATCGCCCGATTTTGTGGCGCACCTCGAAACGCTTCTGAGCCAGGGAGATGTGCTGCTTCAGCCCTACGTCCCCAGTGTCGCTGTTCGTGGCGAGAAATCGCTGATCTTCTTTGAAGGCTCTTTCTCTCACTGCGTCCGCAAGGTTCCTGCTAACGGAGATTATCGGGTGCAGGACCGATACGGTGGCACTGTACAGGAAGATGCCCCCACGCTGCAGGAACTTGCAGAGGCGGAAAAGGTAATCGCCGCGATGACGGAGATAGCGGGTCCCTCGCTCTATGCACGTGTGGATCTGGTGGAATGGGAAGACGCGCCCGCCCTAATGGAGCTGGAAGTGATTGAACCCCAACTCTTCTTTAAATTTGCGCCGCACTCCGCACAGGGCCTGGCTCAGAGCCTCAAGGATCAGTTGACTGCCGTCTGATCTGGTTGAACAACTGCGGAGCTATATGCGGCGGCGGCTTCTCGGGCATCGTTCAGAAAGGCATCGACCGTCGCGTAGGTCGTCGCCCATGAACACATCAGCCGGGCACAGTTTGCGCCAATGAATGTATAGAAGTGCCAGCCCCTGCGCTTAAGCTCCTGGGTCACCTGCGGCGCGATTTCGGCAAATACCGCGTTGGCCTGCACCGGTTGTACGATTCGAACGGCAGGTATCGCAGCCAAACCAGCCGCCAGACGCCGGGCGCAGTCATTAGCTGTCCGACCATTTCGCAGCCAGATCTGCCCTTCCAGCAGCCCCACCCAGGGCGCGGCCAGAAAGCGCATCTTGCTGGCAAGTTGTCCCGCCTGTTTGCAGCGATAAGCAAAATCCGTGGCCAGTTCACGATCGAAAAAGACGACGGCCTCGCCTATACCCAGGCCGTTCTTGGTGCCGCCAAGGCACAGAACATCCACCCCTGCTTTCCAGGTAAACTCGGAGGGAGCAACGCCCAGACTGGCCGCGGCATTGGCGAAACGGGCGCCGTCCATGTGCAGCGCCAGATCCAGTTCCTTGGTCACTTCGCCAAGAGCCCGCACTTCTTCCACACTATAGACGGTGCCCAGTTCCGTGGATTGCGTCATGCTCACCACGCGCGGTTTCGGGTAATGAATATCGGTGCGGTGATGGACGAGGCGTGCCACCGATTCCGGCTGAATCTTGCCGGCTTCGCCATTCACGCTCAGCAACTTGCTGCCATTGGAAAAGAACTCGGGCGCACCACACTCGTCAGTTTCGATATGGGCGCGCTCGTGGCAAATGACGCTGTGGTACGATTGGCAGAGTGACGCCAAAGCCAGCGAATTGGCTGCAGTTCCGTTAAACACAAAGAAGATCTCCGCATCGTAATCGAAAAGCGCGCGGATTAGATCGGAAGCTTTCTCGGTCCAGGGGTCGTCCCCGTAAGAGACCAGAGCGCCTCGGTTGGCCGATTCCATTGCCACCCAGGCTTCAGGGCACATGCCTGCCGTGTTATCACTGGCAAAGTCGCATTTCGGTGAATGAGCGTTTAGAAGAGTCGTCATCGCGGCAACAATATGATGCAGAAATGCTTAAATGGCCAGCGCGACGAGCTGACAGCTCCATGTTCCGATACGCGGCGAGTTATTCACGAAAAAATCTTATTATATAACTGTTTCAATGTGAATAACTCACGCAAGCCGTTGATAAGAGTTTTTACGCAAAAAGTAAACTATTGATTTTGTGTGCGGGCTCAACTTGCTCGCCTTGTGGGAATAACACAGCCTTTTCCCTCGATAACTGTCATATTTCGCGTAAGTACGGGCTCGTGATATACAAGCATATCAATGACTTAGGGTGCTTCTCCACCCCTGTTGGCAGCCTGTGAATAACTTGTGAGGAACTTCACAAAAACCCCGGAAAACCTGCCAATAAGCCCCTGTTTTATTCACAAACGATCCCTGCGGTTCCATGGCAATGCGTTTCGCGGCTTGACCATCGGGCATGGAACATGGCGAAATAGAGAGCCCTACCAACGCGATGCTGGGCGGGTTCATCATTTCCACCATGATAGCTCCAGGTTCTTCTTCGATGTCCTCCGGCCCTTCTGATGCAACAGGTTACAATGGTGGAAATGCGCCTTTCGGGGGTGGCGGAGGTGGCGGACGCAGACGATCTGGAAAGAACGGCATGGGCAACGGGCCTTCCGCGCAACTGCTGAATCCTGCGACACTTATTCCCGGCCCTCTGTATAGTGCGGAAGCGGAAAAGGCAGTGCTGGCCAGCATGATGTCGCGGCCGGAAGAGGTTATTGACACCGTGCTCGAGAGCCTGCGCAACGAAGACTTTTTCGTTCCGGCGCACAAGGAACTCTTTGATGCGGTAAGCGCGATGCACAACACGCGCGTCCCGATCGATATCACGACGCTGCACCAGTACCTGGTGGATAAGAAAATTGCGGAAGCAATTGGAAGCCCGGGTTATCTTGCGGAGCTGGCTGCCGGGCTGGCGACTCACCTCAACGTGTCGGCCTACATCCGCATCGTTAAGGAGAAGAGCCTTCTGCGCCATCTGCAGAGCGCATGCGCCCACATTGTGCAGAATATTGCGGATCACCCGGACCAGGTCAGCACGGTGCTGGATCAGGCGGAGAGCGCGGTGTTCCAGGTAACGAACAAGGGCCAGACCAATTCCATTACCACGGCGCGCGAGCAGATTGAGGCAACGCTGAAGCTGATCGAAACTTTCCAGAGCCGTAAGGGTAAGCTGAGCGGCATCCCCACCGGCTTCTTCCGCCTCAACGAACTGACCACAGGATGGCAGCCTGGCGACATGGTGGTACTCGCAGCTCGCCCCGGTGCGGGTAAGACTGCTCTCGCACTTACTTTCGCGAGGCACGCCATGGACGCGCGCTACGATGAGACATTGGACGAATGGGTGAAGCCAGGCTACGGCGTGGGTATTTTCAGCCTGGAAATGACGAACGCGCAGCTGATGCTGCGTCTTATGTCATCGTACTCAGGTGAGGGTTTGCAGCGTATCCGTCGCGGCGAGTTGGACGATCACTCCATGCAAAAACTACGCATGATTGCGGAGGACATGAAGGGACTCCCACTCTATCTGGATGACTCCAGCTTCATGAGCATCAATCAGTTGCGCGGTAAAGCGCGCCGCATGAAGGATCGCTACAATATTGAGCTACTGATTATCGATTACCTTCAGCTGCTGCGAAGCGAGAGCGAACAGGCCAAAGATAACCGTCAGGTTGAAGTCGCGGAAATTTCGCGCGGTATTAAAGGTCTGGCGAAGGAGCTCAACATTCCGATTATCATTCTGGCCCAGCTGAATCGTAAAAGCGAAGAAGGCAAAACCGAGCCTGCACTGCACAACTTGCGTGAATCGGGCGCCATCGAGCAGGATGCGGATATGGTGCTGATGTTGCACCGTCACGAGCTGGAAGAAGGCGCCACGCCCTCGCCGCTTATGCCATACAGCCTCATCATCGCCAAGCAGCGAAGCGGTCCTACAGACAAGCTGGATATTGTGTTCAACAGCCAGTACACGCGCTTCGACGATCCCGCCGTGCGACCCGCGAGATAGAATGCCACATTGTGGCGCCGCATATCCTTGGTGTCCCCGGTTACGCGGCGCTATTTCGTTTCCAGGATCCTGATACTCAGTTTGCCCATGAACTGAGTAACCGAGTTAGTCATGTCCAGCATGGACTGGCTGTCCGAAAGCGCGGTTCTCAGGATGGCAATGTGGCCAACATCAAATCCGTCCAGAGCCGCATCCATCGGCTGCCACTGGGCGTCGGAGTCGGGCGCGCCGGGATTACCCACGTAAGCTTCCGCCCACATGTGAAATCCAAAAGACCCGGATGCCGCCGGTTTGCCATCCTTGCTGTCTTTATCGCTGTAATCGCGGGGCAGATAGCCAAGCCCGACAACAACCCGCGCGGGCAGGCCGGCTGCTCGAGCAAGCGCAGCACACAGAACCGCATGCTCCGTGCAATCACCTGAACGGGAGTATGCGGTCTCCGCGGCAGTGTGGAAGCCGGCACTGTAATTCTTATTAATGATATACGCCCGGACATAGCGCTCGATGGCACGCGTGGCGAGAACGGGATTGGTTTCATCGCGGACAGCACGCTTGCTTAGCTCACGAATCGCGGGAGTCAGTTCGATGTAGGGCGCACTTTCAAGTGAGCGACGCAGTTCCTCACTCGTGGAAGCTTCGATTCTGAACGGCAGCTTCCAGTTCACTGACGCGGAAGCAAAGGTGAGCCGCCGAACTTCAAGCTCCAGTTTTCCTTCCGTACGAGAAAGAATCTTCTGCTCGGGACCCTCGATAACTACCGCAGGACCTTCCGCGGTGCTGCCCGGAGCAGAGAGCTCGTAGCGAGCCATTGTCAATGACTTATGATTTGTCAGGCCGGGCGTAACGACGATATCGGAATCCTGCTCAAAAGCGACGGGGTGGAACGATTTCTGAGTGTCTTCATACTTACAAAGTACGCTTTGAAAAAGCCCCAGGTTAGGGATATCCGCCTCGGACATCATGATGGCGCGTTTGGCTGGGGAGATCCAGCAGCAGATCTTGGCGCGCGGCACCTGACTGTGTTTCTCCTCCACCTTCCATAATTCCATTTCCACGCCTTCGGACTTTTCCTTCATATCGCCAGGAATGAGGACGAGCCGTTTCTTTTCCTTCCCAATCACCTTATGATCAATGACATCTGGAACTTCGGGCGAAGTTGATTCAAAGCAGATGACACGGTAAGTATCTCCTTCCTTATAAGCGCGCGTACGCTGCATCTCATCATAAAGGCGCGGGCCGATCATCCCCTCGGGATATGGGTAGGTGCGCCGCGTGCCGTTATTGTTAACATGGAGCGTTTTGCCTACAACCTGCCCCTGCACCACAACCCTGGATCCCGTCTCCATATCCACATTGCGAAAGCTGATCAGGCGACCCGCTGCATCCTCCACACATTGCGCGGTGGAAGTCGTGCGAAGGACATCCCCTTCCCGTAACGAAGTGGACTCCGTCCAGCTACGCGTCAGATAGATAAGACCTTGTGCGGTCTGCCGGGAATAGATGCGAAAATGCGTATGGCCGGTCCGCTGGCCATCGTGGCTGTCCAGGGTATACTCGTCGCGGACAAGCTTGTAGCCTTCGGGATGAACCAGCTCCGATTCCGGCTCGCTTGACGTAACCGAAGCGGCACGCTTGTCGCCGTTAACATATGCCTGGAGATCTTCGACGTCCTTTTTCAGCTTTGCCTCATCCTCGGCAAAAAGCATCCCCCCAGCCAGAACCGATGAAGCAAGGACAGATAGCAGAATCGGCAGCCACTTGAAGCGCAGACAGTTAGGCATGGGAAAGGATTATTGCGGGATGGCCTGAATCACCACTTCCACGCGGCGGTTGCGTTGTTGTTCCTCTTTCGAGAGAGTCGGGCTAACGATGGGTTTTGATTTTCCGTATCCACTGACATTGAAGGTGTAAACGGGCTGCGGAAGTGCTTTCTTCAGAAAATCCTCCACAACCTGCGCGCGCGCCTCGGAAAGTCGCTGATTGAAGTTATCCGTGCCAAACGAATCGGTGTGACCGCTGATCTGAATCTTGGCGCGAGAATACTGGCCGATCATCGAGGCTGTCTGCTGGAGCAGCGGAAACGCTTCTTCACGCAGGCGCGATGAGCCATAATCGAAAAGCACGTCGCTGGGCAGGTAAAGCAGCACGGGCTCAGGCAGCTTGGGATCCACTACCGGCACTGGCGCTTTAAAGCTGGTCGTCACTTCATCAAAGCTGGGGATCTTCTCGCCTGCACCGGGCGTGGTGGACTTCAAACCGCCACGACCACCGGGATCAGGGGATGAGGCGACTCCACTGCGCTTGGCAAATGCATCAGGCGCCGGCACGAAGGCGGGGAGATTTTCAGAGGAAGTAGGGCCGACAGGCAGACGTGCGATTTCGGTCTCAATCTTCGCTTCATCGGCGGGAGTAAACGCGGTAGCGGCGGAAAGCTCCTTCGACATCGCAACATTGGGATCCGTAGGCGCCGGAATATCAATCTGCGGGCGAGTTGCCAGCAGGGCGCGGTCGATCGTGGAGCCGTCGGAATCCAGTTTGGTGTTATCCTGGGTGTCCTCAGCTTTCTGAATGGAGTTCTGCGGAGGAAGAGGAGCTGGCGGTGCCTGAGGATTGTTCGGGCGCTCCGATTTATCCACAGGGACGTCCTGAACCTCAAAGGGTTGCGTCTGCGTCATTTCCTCCTTGACGGGAAAATTGAGGAAAGGCAGCGGCGCAACTTTCACCATACCTGTGGAAAAGGCCAGAACCACGTGAAAGACCACAGACGCCACGAAGGCGGTCCAGACTATTTTAGCTACGCCGTCTCCCGGACCAGGTTCCGTAACGTAGAACAGTGGTGGATCGGAACGTGCCGGCGCGCGGCGTTGCACTGGGCGGGATGCCATGGTGGTTGGTAATGGACGGTGAATGAAAATTTACAACAAGATGTGGCGGAATACCAGCAAAACAGTGACCTTTTGAACGCTCAGGTTCTCAGGCGCCTTCCTTCGGATAGCTTTTGCGAAGCTCTTCTTTCCATTTATCCACGCTCTTCTGGTCACCCAGCTTCTGGTACGACTTTATGGCACCCTTAATGGCCTTGGGCGTTATTTCGGGATCATGGTGCACGACAGCAAGCACAGAGTAATACTTAGCGGCAGAATCATAATCGCCTGCACCAAAGTAAGAATCAGCCTCAATGAGACGAGCAATCGCGTTGTTAGCGCTTTCAGCGTCAGTGGAGGTAATCTCCTTGGCCATTGCGCGAGCGTCCTCAAACTGACCTGCGGCGAGGTACGATTTGCCCAGCCCCAGAATGACCTGCACAGTATGCGCATACTGCGGTTGCAGTTCCTGGTATTTCTTGAAGCTGGCAACGGATTCCTTGTACTGCTTCAGCTTGTACTGTTCTTCCGCCAGGGCCAGCCAGGCAAACGGAAGAAATTCACCCGGAGCCACATGTTCTGTCACCTTTGTGTAGAACTGCGCGGCATTTTCTGTCTGCCCTTTCTCGCGAGCTGTCTGGGCAACCCAGAAGTAGAGCGCTGCCTTCATCGGCGCGATCGGCTTTGCATCGCCCTTGGATGCGGCCTTCTTCTCCTCGGCCGCTACCTCATAATCTTTGATGTAGGTGATCGCTTTGGCCAGATCCTTGTTGGAATAGGCTATTGTGCAGAGCATACCCGAGCACGGCAGGGCCATGGCGGCGGGATCCCATTCGCGGGCTTTCAGAAGCATCGGCTCGGCCTTTTTGAAGTCCTTGGAGTCATAAGCAAAGTCGCCCACGTTGTAAGCGGCATAGGCACGAATGCTCGTGTTGGGGAATTCCGAAAGGAGCTGCTCAAAATAGACCGACATCTCCTTTTTGTGCTCAAACTTGGCCTCCAGCAGACCGCATTGCTCCAGAGCGCGCTGGCGGGTATCGCTTTTGGGTGCTGCAGTGTCGGCAATGACCTGCCAGACAGTAAGAGATTCCTTCAGCTTGTTGTCATTGTAGTAAGAGATCGCCAGTTGCTCGCGGGCAGACACCAGCAAAGAGCTCTTGGGAAACTCCTTGGTGAAGCGCGAGTAGGCACTTGCAGCGCCGGCCCACTTCTTCAGCTTAAAGTTGGTGCGTCCCAGCTCGAATACGATGGATTCTGCGTTCTTCTGCAGATCGGCGGGAATCTTCTCCGCGAGCTTTTCCCAGTACGGCAGCGCTTTCTCGTACTCATTCTTTCTGTTAAAATAATCGGCCAGAAGCATTTGCACCGTAGGAACCAGCGGACTGTC
>JBGGNE010000289.1:0-23653 GCA_041287705.1 Methylacidiphilales bacterium
CTCGTCGGTCACCTATTATTCTAATAGGCTCCCTCCTCGCGCCTCGCTATTGACAAAAAAACTGCGCATCTTCACCTCATCTTGAAAGCGAATTAGAATTAGCTCTCCTACTCCCCCCACGCTGCCGCCACCATTGCTGCCGCGGAACATGACCTCCAAGCCTCCACTTCACCCCACATTCAGGCCGTTCCTCCCCGCGCGGCTGAGGCTGACCACCCGCGTCCTGCTCTGGTTCTGGATGGTGTCGCTGGTGCCGCTGCTGATGCTCATTTTCTTTACGCTCTGGATTTCTTCCCGGCAGCTGGAGGAAATTGTACAGGCTCACCTGAATTCCGTGGCGACGGACAAAGAGCAGCAACTGATGAGCTACATCCTGGAGCGTCGCCGCGACACCCAGTTGATGGCCCAGGTGCCCTACGTTAATGAGGCGATGACAAACCTGGAGGAGGCCTACAAAAAAACGGGCATTACCTCCGAAGAATACAAAACGGCCGCCGCCAAATACCGCCCTTTCTTCAGCTACTTTGTATCTCACGCGGCTTATACGGACCTCTTTCTTTTCTCTTTATCAGGAGAATTGATATTTACCGTTAATGATGTCGGGGAGACAAGCAACAATCTGTATCACGGCGCTTTTCGAAATACCCACCTGACAACCGCGTTCGATCGCGCCTCCCGAGAGGGACGGATCGCCTTTGCGGACTTCGATCTCTACCCCGGCAGCGACACACCAGCCGCCTTTCTGGCCACACCCATCATTCGCGATGGAAAAACCATCGGCGTGCTGGCCATGAAGATCAACAACAGCGAGATCTACGAGGTGGTCAACGACTATGTGGGTCTGGGTAAAACCGGCGAAACCGTGGTTGCCACCCTGCGCCAGGGGGATCTTCTCTTTGTCGCGCCTACCCGACACCGGCCCAAAGCGCCCACGCTGTCGCGAGAGTGGAGAATCACCCCACATGATTCGATGCGCGTGGCCCTTTCCGGCTACAGCGGCCAGGGGCAGATCCGGGATTATCGCAATACGGAAACCGTTGCGGTGTGGCGGTATATGAAGGATCTGGACTGGGCGCTTATCGTCAAGATCGATAGGAATGAGGCCTACGCACCCGTCTACGAGCTTCAGCACACCTCGCTGTGCATGGCGCTCGTGACGGTTCTGATCGTCTCTTATCTGGGTTACCTGGCCGCCACGAATCTTGCCACACCGCTGACAGCGCTGACCGCCAGCGTACAGGCGCTGGAGAGGGGCGAGTGGGTGCAGGTGGAGGTGGACAGCGGCGATGAAATCGGCGATCTGGCCCGTGCTTTCAACAAGATGGGGCATGAACTGGGTGTCCGCGAAGACGCTTTGCGGGCGGCGGAGAAGAACTATCGCTCCATCTTCGAAAATGCGGCGGAGGGCATCTTTCAGTTACGCCCGGAAGGGGGCTTTCTTACCGCAAATCCCGCCATGGCGCGCCACCTGGGTTACAGCTCTTCGCAGGAACTGCTCGACGCGCTTTCCAACCGTGGGTTCCCCTTCGCCCGCAGCGCGCGAGCACGGGAATTTGAGAGTCAGTTGCGCGATATAGGTCAGGTGAACAAGTTCGAATGCGAACTGCATCGTCTGGACGGGCAGATTCTGTGGTTTAACATCAACGCACGTGCCGTTGTCGATCCTGGCTCGCAGGGGACGTACTATGAGGGGACGTTGCAGGATATCAACAGCCGCCGCCAGGCAGAAGCTCACCTTCGCGAAGCAAACGAGCAACTGGAAAGCCGCGTAGCCGTACGCACACGTGAGCTGAGCGATGCCAATGAAAGCATGCAGGTAGCCAAGCACATGGCGGAGGAGGCGAATCTGGCCAAGAGTCAGTTTCTGGCCAACATGTCACACGAAATACGTACGCCGCTGAACTCCATCCTGGGCTTTAGTGATTTGCTCAAAACGGATAAATCGCTGCAGGGCACCGCCGCGCGGTATGTCGAGGCGATTATCGCCAGCGGACGTACATTGCTTACGTTGATTAACGATATTCTTGATCTCAGCAAGATTGAAGCAGGTAAGCTGGAACTGAAGTACGAAAGCACGAACCTCTACAATCTTCTTAATGAGATACGTCAGGTCTTCTCCCTTAAGGCAACGGAAGCAGGCATTGAGTTGCTTATTGATATAGGAGATAACACGCCCACAGGCCTGCTGATGGATGAAGTGCGCATCCGCCAGGTTTTGTTTAACGTGATGGGCAACGCGCTGAAGTTTACGGAGCAGGGCTTTGTGTGTCTGCGATGCCGCGTGGGTCCGGGCAAAACCCAGGGAGAGGTGGCGCTGACTCTGGAGGTGGAGGACACGGGCATCGGTATCTCCACGCGTGAACAGGCACGCGTATTCGAAGCCTTTACGCAGGTGACCGGGCAAAGCACCCGCAAATACGGCGGCACGGGGCTGGGCCTCACCATCACCATGCGCCTTGTCAGCATGATGGGCGGCACGCTGAGCGTCGAAAGCCAGCCGGGCGTCGGCTCCACCTTCCGCATGCATTTCCCAAGCGTGGCAGTCTCCGCGCTGTCGCCCGCACAACGACCGGACGACACGAACGCCAAGGCGTTCCCCGCATTAAAACCCAGCATCATTCTGGCCGCCGATGACATTGAGCTGCATCTGCTACTGCTGCGCGGTTACCTGGAAGGCACTCCGCACCGCCTGCATACCACGGTGAACGGCACAGAACTGCTGGAGGCGGCCGCGCGCATCTGCCCGGATATCATTCTGATCGATTCGACGCTTCCCGACATGCTTGGGATCGATGCCGCCGCCAGACTTCGCGAGATCACCATTACCTCGCGCACTCCCATCATTCTGGTCAGCGCCAGCGCTTCCCTGGAAGAAGAGCGGGTGTTCCGCAAGTCCTCCAACGGATTTCTGCGCAAACCTTTCTCCCGCGAGCAACTGGGCGAGGAACTTTCGCACTTCCTGCCCGCAGTTGATGGATCCGGAGTCATGACCTTGCCACCGCCGCCGCCCGCTTCAACATCTCAGAGCAGCGCAACAGCAACGCCGGCATCAGAGACTCCGGGCGCAAACTCGGAGGCTTCCGGATCTGTTGGATCCGGCGGGTTAGGCCAGGATGGACCGTCCGGCGCTGGCGCGGTTACGGGAAACAATCCCAAAGGAAGCAATCCGCCCGCCGGAACGGGACGCACCGGAAAAATAGCCGGCGCAGCTTCTCCCGGCGAGGCCAGCCTGTCTCCACGCTCCGCGCGAAAGACTCCCGGCCAGCCGATGCGTGCCTCGGCCCCCTCCCCAACCAGCCTTGTCGCGGCGGCCATTGCGCCTGTCAGCCAGATTCCCATTCAGCAGCCGGCGGAACTCCAGAACTCTCTGCGACTGCTGGAAAGCGCCTGGCAGCCTCTTCGCGATTCGCCGAACATCGACGAAGTGGAAGCCTTCGCCAATAAACTCTCCAAACTCGGCGACGATCACTCCTGGCCCGAGCTTAAGAAATACGGCACTGAACTCAGCCGCCAGGCCAGCGAGTTCGACATTGAAAACATGCCAAAAACGCTCGAAGCATTCTCCTCGCTTCTGAAGGAAGCCGAAGGCTTTGTCGGAGAGAAAAGCTGAGTTTCGGCAGTGTGTGCGTAGTTTACTCTGCCTTTTGGCCTGAATTAAGCTTTGCACCGTATTCATCATGCCGCCTCTTTATGTATCCTTTGTGGCCGGAGCAGCAGGCAAGTGGAAGATTGAAACGATAAAGGCCGCGACCGGCGAAACTCTTCCCTGCGCCGGCTTTCTTGACATACGCGAGTCCTCGGAGCCGAACCATCGCGCAGGCGCCCCACCTCAACCGCCGCCAGACGGTTGGGTACTGCGCGGTGTTGTCAGCAATCTGCGCTATACCACGCGCGCCGAAGTGGAGGAGCTGAAATCCCGGCAGGAAGGTCTGGGCAGACCGGCTGCTACCCGGGCAGCGCTCATCCCCATCCGCAAATCCGAGGCCTGGTGGGCGCTTTCCCAGGATGAGCGGCGACGAATCTTTGAGGAGCAGTCGCGACATACGACGCTGGGCATGCAGTACCTCCCGGCAATAGCCCGGCGCCTTCATCACAGCCGCGAGCTGGGGGAGCCCTTCGACTTCCTTACCTGGTTTGAGTACGCGCCCGAACACATCAGCGCCTTTGAAGATCTGGTTGCACAACTGAGACAGACAGAAGAATGGCAATACGTCACACGGGAAGTGGACATCCGGCTAAGCGCAGTTCAGGGATTGGAGTAATCACCTGCTTCTCCAGCGCCTGACGAACCTGAGAATTTCCGTTCAATCGAAACCTTGATTGGGCACCGGCAATATTTGCCCGTTTGTTTCCCCTACAAAAGAAAGCGCTTTCCCCAAGCGCAATTTACCGCTATATAACCTCGCATCGTATCCGATACATCCGATTGACCTACACCGCATGAACGGCATCCTCCCCTACCCCCGAAATGGCAATATGTTGCCGGGAGTGTCGACAGGTGACGTCATCATGCAGGACAATACGCCCCGACGGATCTCTCCGCTGGGCGGTTTCCTCGTCAAGCTGACGCGCCTGAACTGGCCTCTGTTTCTTCTGTTGATGGGACTTTGCTATTTCAGTTGGGTGATGGTAAGCAGCGCCACGGCCACTGCCACAGTGCCCGATATTCAGAAGGCGCCCCGCATGTATGTGGTATTCGTGCCGGCCGGCATCATTGCGTTCTTTGTCCTGGCGCTGGTGGATTACAAATGGTGGGTGAAAATGGCGCCCTTTATTGGCGGCGGCATGCTCTTCATGCTCGTCTTTGTGCTGCTGCCCACTCCCTGGACAACTGCCGTCAATAACGCCAAAAGCTGGATCCGCGTGCCCGGTCTCGGTGGTATCCAGCCCGCCGAACTGGCCAAAGTCGCGTATGTCATCTGCTTCGCCCTGTTCCTGAAGTGGCGCGAAAGCAGAATCCAGCACTGGACGACCTTCATATTCTCGCTCGCCTTCACCAGTGTCCCCTTGCTGCTGATCCTGAAGCAGCCCGATTTCGGTTCCGCCATGGTCTTTTTCCCCATCATGTTCACCATGATGTTTGTGGCCGGCATCCCCGTCCGTTACCTGGCTATTCTTGTGATGGTAGCGATTTACATTTCGACGTTCTGCTACATCCACATCTACAAGATGAACCTGCCGGTCAGCTTCCTGAAGCCGCACCAGATCGATCGTATCAAGATGTTCTTCGATCCCACGCTTGATCCCCGCGGGGCAGGCTGGAACGTTTCGCAGTCGCTCATCGCCATCGGCAGCGGCGGTCTGGAAGGGTCCGGAATCGGCAACGGCCACCAGACCAAGTACGGCAACCTGCCGCGTACCGTCTCTTACAACGACTTTATTTTTGCGGTAATTGGTGAGGAACTCGGATTCAAGGGCGCTCTTGGCGTCCTGTGTGTGCTCGCCTTTATCCTGCTTACCTGCCTGTGGACTGCTGCCTTTGCCGGGGACAACCTCGGCGCTATGCTGGCCAGCGGCATCTCGGCATTTCTCTTTACCCATATCTTCATTAACGCGGGCATGACCATGCAGGCTGCTCCCGTTACGGGTATTCCTCTTCCCTTCATCAGCTATGGGGGGACGTTTTTGATTGTGTGCCTGACCTCAATGGGGCTCGTGCAGAGTGTCTGGATCCACCGCAAACCCTTAAATCAATCGTAACCGGAAAACCCTGCCAACGGAATAACCACGGAATTTACCCAACAATCACCGATAACCTTCGCGGCCTGATACAGCGCCAATGATGAACAGGATTCATATTACGTTCCTTTTCGTACCGCTCTGTCGCTGACGCCCGAGAGATTATCGGCCTGTCGTTCCATTATCTCCACCAGCACTTCTCCGGCGATTTTATAACATGTTTACAATTTTGCATTTCTCCCGGTCTGGCCCCGCCTGGAACGCAAGGAAGGAATGGGATGATTCTCGACTCTATTCGCGGATTCTTCGGCTTCAAACGTAAAGGTGACGAAAAAGAAATTATCATCAGCTGCGAGCGCCTCGAACGCCGCGTCGCCGTCCTGGAAGGCGGCCGCCTGGAGGAATTCTCCATTGAGCGCGACAACGACCGGCAAATCTCCGGCTCTATCTACAAGGGCCGTGTCAAAAACCTGGAAGGCAACCTCAAGGCCATGTTCGTGGACATCGGCCTGGACAAGAACGCCTTTCTCCACTACTGGGACGCCATCCCCGCCGCGCTGAAGCCGGACGAGGAAGTGGAGATGATCGAGCGCGAAAGCAGCAAGCGCCGCAACCAGA
Source organism: Methylacidiphilales bacterium (assembly GCA_041287705.1). Lineage (GTDB taxonomy): Bacteria > Verrucomicrobiota > Verrucomicrobiia > Methylacidiphilales > UBA1321 > LW23. The sequence continues at coordinate 6,298 of JBGGNE010000289.1, forward strand.
AGCGCCTCACCGCCAACGACATCCCCAATATCTACCCCCCTGGCTCCGAGATCATTGTCCAGGTGACCAAAGGCCCCATCGGCAACAAGGGCCCACGCATCACCACCAATATCTCCCTGCCCGGCCGGTACCTCGTGTTCATGCCGTTCTCGGACCAGTGCGGTATTTCGCGAAAAATCGAGGACGACAAGGAGCGCCAGCGTCTCCGCAAGATCCTGTACGAACTCGATCTGCCCGCCGGCACCGGCGTCATTATCCGCACGGTCGGCGAAGGCCAGAAGGCGCGCTATTTTGTCCGCGATCTCCATGTGCTGCTGGAACAGTGGCGCCACATCGAGTCACGTATGAAGAGCCAGCAGGCTCCCGCGCTGCTCCAGGCGGAGCCCGATCTCATCGAGCGCACCGTCCGCGACTTCCTCACCGACGAAGTCGACCGCATCATCATCGATAACGAAGGCGCCACCAACCGCATTCGCGATCTCGTCGGCGCGATCTCCAAGCGCTCCCAGCGCAAGATCAAGTACTACAACGAAGCGTCTCCTATTTTCGAGAAATTCAACATCGAGAAGCAGATCGACACCGCGTTCCGGCGCCAGGTCTGGCTGCCCTGCGGCGGTTATCTCGTCATTGATGAGACGGAAGCGCTGGTCGCGATCGACGTGAACACGGGCCGCAACAAAGGCACGCAGAATCACGACAAGACGATTCTGCAGACCAACATGGAGGCTGCGGAGGAGATTTCACGCCAGTTGCGCCTGCGCAATATCGGCGGTCAGGTTGTCCTGGACTTCATTGACATGAAGCACCCGAAGGACAAGCAGGCCGTGTACAACAAGGTGAAGGAATGCCTGCGCCGCGATAAAGCCAAGACGCACGTGCTGCCCATCAGCGCGTTCGGCCTTATGGAGATGACTCGCCAGCGCGTGATGGAGAGCATCAGTCGCGCCGTGTACATGGAGTGCCCGGTCTGCAAAGGCAAAGGCGTCATCAAGTCGCCGGAAACGATGAGCGTGGAAATCCAGCGCGCCATCATCCGTGTCATGCGCCTGCACCCGGACGTCCACGAAATCCGCGTGCTGGTCAATGCCCAGGTGCTGGAGCGTCTGAAGAACGAAGACGAAGAGTTGCTCATCGACATCGAGCGCCGCTTCCAGGGCAAGCTCAGCTTCCGCGTGAACCCGCGCTATCACTTTGAAGAGTTCCGCATCGTCAACGCGACGAATGACGAAGAACTGTTTTAAGCTACACTCTACTAATCAGCATTGTGTTTCGCATCCGGCTTCGGCATTAATGTCGAAGCCGGTTTTGTCTATAGAATCGTGATGAATGAATTGGCATGAGCTACAAAAAAGTACAGCTCCCGAACGGCGAAACAGCGCTGGATTTCAATGGGATCATCATCGATGAAGAAATGATGACGGCGATGAACCTGCAGGGTTATGAGATCGACCCCATTCTGGAGATCCTCGACTGCGGGTACTTCGAATGTCTTTATCATCACACAGGAATCGGATTCCCCGTTGCCAGCTGCGTTTTCCTTACAGTTGTCGCCATATTCATCACTTTTAATTCCATACTCGTCGCATGTCTTTTTATCGGCTTTCTTGCGTGGATCGTGGGGACCTATAGTTTTATTTCTCTCTCCAGCTATACGTCCATTCATCTGAAATACAGAAACCTGATCAATATTCTGAAAAAGATCAGAAGCTATAATCACATTGCAGATAAATATAAGGTCATCAGCGAATTAAAACGTCACGGTGTTCAGATCAGCATCCCGGAAGACAACAAAGTCGAAGACAAGCTACACCAGTTGCGTGAGGTCATTCTCAGATCCCTGAACGCGGATCGCATTCTGAGAGAATACACACAGAAATGGGGCAAGCTGGACAGCAGCAAATACGAAGCGCTGGAGCTGCACGATCTGGACAATATCTGCGCCCGACAGGTTCAGGAGATCGAACACGTCATGAACGTGGAAACGCGGCTGCTGAATAACGGTGGGTCGGTTTAGACCGCCTACTGGAGCTGCTTTTCTTCCGTATCCCCGATAATCCGCGCCTCGCCCAGCGTATTATAGTGCGCTTCAGTCTGCTCCCACTTCTTCACTATTTCGGCCTGCCCCTTTAACCAGAAGTGAGAGCTGAGATCCTTGTACTGGCGAGTATTGATCACCACGCTGGCAAGTTCACGGTTCTCCAGCAGCTTCATATCACCCGAGATCCGGTGTGCTTCGGTCAGAGTCAGCTCCTCAATCTTGGCTTCGCACAGCGCTTTCATGTCAAACATGCGGTCTTCCACATCCGCCTCAAAGTGAACGATGTTTTTCGGGCAAACAGCCTGGATTCGCCGCAGTTCAGTATAGACACGAGCTTTAATGGTCTGGATCTGCTTCACCTTTTGCTGATATTCCTCGGGAGAAGTATGGGCCGGGTTGTAGACGATCTCGGCGAGTTCCAGAAAGAGTCTGTCGATTTTGACCAGGTACAAGGCAATGGCCTGCTTCTTGATGATAAGCGTGAGATTTTCAATCAGCTTCTGGTTTTCTTCCCTGGCCTGATCCGTCTTCAGAGGCAGTGCGTTCAGCAGTTTCAGGCATTGGATATTCTCTGGCAGCGCCTTTTCCAGACTGCGTTCGTGTGCAAGCAGGCTGCCTTCCCTGTCCTTGCCCCGCATATAGGCGGCGATTGCGCTGCTGAGGCCAGTACAAAGACAGCCGAGCACATAGGTCAGCGCCACAAACAGAAACAGGACGCCCAGTATAAACAAGAGCCAGCGCGCCGCCATCCCGGCCTTCGACAGCAGCACCAATTGCGTAACGACAAATGCGATGGCACCCAGCACGATCAATTGCCCTTTCGACGAATCCTCCGAGGCGCCCTGCCCCAGAAAAGTGATTCCCGAAGAGGTCGTCTGCCCGGGAATCTTAAGAAATGCGCCCGCCTTTTCCAGCGAGATGCAAATCGACTGGGGAGCCAGCAGGGAAAAAGAGGCACCGCAGCCCACGCATGAATTACCCTCTATCGTAAAAGTTCCGCAGTGTCTGCATTTAGAGCTCATAAAGACATAGGCCGGTCAGCGGGGCACGACAGTTGGCTACCGTATATACTAGCATCGCGAAACCGAAAAGTCCATCCCGCCTGACTGTAATTAGTAATCACAGGCAATCATACTTAATGAAGTTAACTATAGAAATATCACGCGCATGCTTCGCTGCGGTTTCGGTCATGCCTTATTCTAATGCACTCGCTCTACCGCGCCAGGCCCGCACCTCAAAATCAACGCCGTCTTTCCTCCCGAATAACTCGGCGAACTCGTCTTACTGCGCCTGGTTTCCCGACTGCGTATCGTGGATAACCCGCGCTTCGCCCAGTGTGTTATAGTGCGCTTCGGTTTGCTTCCACTTCTGGACAATATTTGCCTGGCCCCGCAGCCAGAAGTCCTGATCCTGATATTGCCGCGCGCTGATCACCGTGCTGGCGAGTTCCTGGTTTTCAAGCAGCCGGATATCCCCTGATATTCGATGAGCTTCTTCCAGAGTCAGTTCTTCTATTTTTCTATCGCACAGTGCTTCCAGATCATACATGCGGTGTTCAACATCTGGTTCGAACTGTATAGACAGTTCTGAGCACAGACGTTGAATGCGGCGCAGCTCATCATAAACTCCGCCCTTTACATTCTGTATCAGCATCACCTGCTTTTGATACTCTTCGGCGGAGCTATGTATCGGGCGATATCCTATTTCAGCAAGCTCCAGAAAAAGCTTATCGATCTTGACCAGGTACAGTGCTGTTGCCTGCATTCTTGTCACCACCTTAAGGTTCTCCATCAGCTTTCTGCTCTCCTCGATAGATTCCGCTGTCTTTAAAGGGAGAGCTTTTAGCTGATTCAGTCGCTGGATATTATGCAGTAACTCTCTTTCCAGCTTCTCCTCATGAGCCAGAAGACTTCCCTGCTTCCTCCTGCGTCTCATGATATCTGAAACCGCACTGCCTATACCCGCAATAAAGGCTCCCAAAAGATAAGTTATGGTTGTAAACAGGAAAATAAGAACATCTATAAAGACAAACCACCGTGCCCCCATCTGTGTTTTATCAAATAGCACAAAATACCCAAATGCTCCCAAAAGACCGGCAACCACTGCTACATGTGCCAACGACTCCATAAGAAGAGCGCGCCCAATAAATGCTGTAAAGTATAACGAAACATATGCAGGCGCTTTAAACCATGAGCCTACGTTCTCCAGCGCGGCACTCATGGAGTGTGCAGAGAGCATACCAAAAGACGAGCCACAGCCAACGCACGACTTTCCTTCTATGGTAAAAGTTCCGCAATGTCTGCATTTATAGCTCATAACAACACAGGCAGGCCGCAGCCAATGATCACATCCTCCTCGCCTGCCATAAGGCCGGGCTGGGAGGCGTCACTTGCATCCGCCGCAGAAGTATGCTCCATTTAACTGGCGCTCGGCAAGACTCTGCATCAAAATCAACCTTTCTCATCATTTATCTATCCGCCCATGGGCTACAAAAAGCAGCGCCTGAAGGATGGAAAGCCCGGCGTCAACTTTAACGGCTTTGTCATCGAGAGCGAAATGATTGCCGCCACTGGTCTTAAAAAGAATCAGATCCACAGCATCCTTCGCACCACGGAAGGCAATTTTTTCTCCTTTGTCACCGGCACGCCCGCGTGGCGCTACTATCTCTTTTTTGCCGTGGCGCTGTGCCTGTTTACCTTGCGCTTTAACCGGCTGGCGGCGGAAATGCTTACGGTTACGATCCTGATTCTTTCCGCCTACAGAATGCGCGAGAACTATAAACATTATCGCGCTATTCAATCGCGTTTCCGCAACCTTATCAACATTCTGGATAAGATTCGTATTTACAGCAACATCTCTGATAAACTGCATGCTGCACATGAGCTAAAGAAGCATGGCGTGGATCTGCACATACATACAGACGGCGACGATCTGGAAGAGAAACTTGTACAGCTGCGCGCCAATATCATCAAATCACTGAATGCAGACCGCATTCTTCGCCAGTACTCCACTAAATGGGGTGATATTGAAACTACCCATTATCAGGCAGCTGAGCTTACGGATCTTGACACTATATGTGCCAAACAGGTAGACGAACTGCAAATCGCCCTGAATACCGAGGCCCGCCTGCTGCGCGAAGCAACCGCACCCGCATCTCCGTTCGCTACGGAGCAGTTGCATCCCATTCCTCCCGCCTCACCTGGCCCTGCAAGAGCCAATGCCCAAACCGAAAGCTAACCGCCACCCAATGCCCACGCCCGAGTTTACCTCCGAGTTCAGCCGAGAAGGCAAAACGACACCCGCACGCACCACCAACGGCGCAGCCCCCACCGATTCAGCGGTTGATCTCGCTCCCATAGTTGCCGCAGCCGCGGAAGAAACAACAACTTCTCCGGTTTCCGCTGCCACCGTTGAAAATCCCGGGTCGGTACGCACGGTCTGCGTGTATTGCAGCAGCAGCAATGCGCTGGGTGAGAAATACAAGCAGCTGGCACGCGAAACGGCCGCGGAGATCGTCCGCCATGGCCTGAAACTCGTCTACGGAGGCGGCGATGTCGGCCTGATGGGCATCCTGGCGCGCGAAGTGAAACGCAATGGCGGCCATGTCACCGGCATCATCCCCACGTTTATCAAGGACAAGGAAGTCGGCTTTCTGGAAGGCGACGAACTGATCGAAGTCGAAACCATGCGCGAACGCAAGGCCGCCATGGAGTTCCACTCCGACGGCTTCATCGTTTTGCCCGGTGGCTTCGGCACCATGGAGGAAATGCTGGAGATCCTGGCCCTGAAGCAACTGCATCGCCACGATAAGAACATGGTGCTGCTGAACGCGTTTGGCTTCTACGATCACCTCCTCGCGCTGTTTGAGCATTTCTACAAGGAGCGCATCGCCGGCGAAAAATGCCGCGCCCTCTTCACGGTGGCCGGCACTCCTGCCGAAGCAGTCAATCAGCTCATCCATACGCCACGATTTGAGCGTGCCGACAAGTGGTATGAGACTGCGGGTTGATCCAGATTGTGGTCCAGATGAGTCAGAATCTGGATCACCGAGAAGAATAAAATGTGCGCTCGCCCTCTGAAAGTAGAAGGATCGTAATGTTGCGCTAAAATAGTGGGTGCAGCATCCCGCGGCCATTTGCTAACATGGCGCTTATGGAAAGCAGTGACGTCGACCAGCAATCCCAGATTGCCGAGATGGAAGCCCGCCTCGCGGCCCTGACCTCGGAGCTCGACGACGTGCGTATTCTCTACGAGAGCACTCTGCAGCACAGCACGGCAATCGAAGACGAGCTGCAGGAGCAAAACACCCGCATCAGCGCCCTGCTGGCCAGCATGAAGAAATACATGTCGCCGCAGCTCTACGACGCGATCATGGGTGGCAAGACCGAAGTTAAGCTGAGCTACAAACGACAGAAGCTCACCATCTTTTTCTCCGACATTGTCGATTTCACGCGTGCCACGGACATGCTGGAAGCGGAGATTCTCTCCGAACTGCTCAACGAGTACCTGGACGAAATGGCCCGTATTGCCCTGGAGCACGGCGCCACGATCGACAAGTTCATCGGCGACGCCGTCATGATCTTCTTCGGCGATCCGGAGTTTATCAGCGACCAGGTGCACGCTGAGCGTTGCGTCCGCATGGCGGTGCAGATGCAGGGCAAGATCAGCCAGCTCTCTGAAAACTGGAAGCGCAAAGGCGCCGAATTCGGCCTGCGCGTACGTATGGGGATCAATACCGGCTACTGCACCGTGGGTAACTTCGGTTGCGAAAACCGGATGGACTACACCATCATTGGCGGCCAGGTGAACATAGCCGCACGCCTGGAAGGAATGGCTGAGCCCGGCACCATCGCCATCTCCGGCACCACTTTCTCCCTGGTGGAGAACATCGTGGACGCCGTCCCGCTGGGCAAGATGGAAGTGCGAGGCGTCTTCCATCCCGTGCCCGCGTATAAAGTGCTGGGCATCAACGAAAACCAGGACGGACTGACGACGCGCTCGCTCATCTCCATCTCCTCGAACGGCTTCTCCCTTTCACCGATCATCTACCACCCCGCCGCCACGCCGGAAAACGATCGCGCGGCAATCGTGCGCGCACTTCGTCAGGCCTTGGCTCAGTTGGAGAAAGGGTAAAGCAGGTTGCGGCCAGCGGGCAAAGCCGTTACTCTAAAGAATGCCAAGAACGCCACGTTTGCTCCGTCCCTTCGCCGCATTGCTTCTCGCGATGCTGGCCGTTGTTTCCCTCGGCAATCCGCTCTGTTTCGCCGCCGATGTACCTACTCCCGCGCCTGTGCCCACGACGCCTTCCAGGCAGAAAGTGGTCCTGATTATCCTGACGAATCATGACAAACTGGGCGACACAGGCAAAGCTACCGGAGCGTATCTCTCCGAAGTCAGCCATCCCTACTATGCTTTTCTGGCCGCAGGCTGCGATGTCACCTTTGCCAGCCCAAAGGGTGGTGTGGCACCTCTGACCGGCATTGAAGAAGCTGCGAAAGATCCTGTCAGTCAGCGTTTTCTTAAAGACAGCGCCGCCATGCAGGCGTTAAAGGTTACGCGCCCCATCAGTGAAGTAAAAGCTGCCGATTACGCTGCCATATTCTTCCCCGGTGGACACGGGACGATGTACGATCTTCCTGACGCCAAGGAGCTGAACGCGTTTACCGGCAGGTTTTACGATGCAGGCGGCGTTGTCTCCGCAGTCTGTCACGGCCCGGCGGGACTTATTAACGTGAAGCAGGCCAATGGCTCCTATCTTGTTGCGGGCAAAGAAGTTTCCTGCTTTACGAACGAAGAGGAAACGGCTGTTGGTCTCGCCCAGGTCATGCCTTTTCTCCTGGAAAGCAAACTGATCGAGCGTGGCGCAAAGATCACCAAAGCCGGCAAGTTTCAGAAGCACGTGGTTGTTGCCGACAGACTCGTGACCGGCCAGAACCCCGCCTCTGCCGGCTCTGTGGCAGAGGAAGTGCTCAAACTCCTCAAGGTGAAGTAGTCGCCGGAATTGCGGAAGAATTGGAAGATGCGGCAGGCACAGGCAACGGAGACGCGGCTTGTCCCTGCCCCGAGTAAACCTTCTCATTGGCAGGGACTTCCAGCGCATAATTCATCAGGAAAATTCCCTTCTGGGTCATGTGCGAAGTCCACAGCCGGATAGTCATGTTGGGCCGGATCTCAATCATCTGACGACCAGGATATGCGGTTACGTCCACCGTGATCTTGTCGTTGCCAAGAAGATCCGATTCCCTGCCCATCTCCAGAATCCGAAGATCCGCCAGCAGCCGGACTTCGCTTGCTTCCTCCTGAACGGCGGGTGGATGGTTGCGCAGCTCATACACTGTAAAGATGACGGATATAAGAGCTACGGCCGAGGCAATGCCTGCGGAAATCTGGAAGCTGCGCCGTCCCCATGGAGTCATCAGCTGTCGCGCCGTAAAGGTAATTCCCAGCAGGGAGACGGCCACAATCGTAGAAACGAAGGCCAGGTAGGCGATCGGCGGCAATTCCAGAACTGGCAGCTTCCACGCCACTTCCCGCACAGCATCCACATGGCAAATCGCGCTGCGCTCCGGGTGCGCCGTATACTCCGCCGGATTAAACGTTTCCGTTTGTCCAGAGACATGCTTTGTCACTTCCGGAACTTGGGTAAAGGGAGAGGTCAAAGCCATGAACGACGAAAAAATGAAACCGCCCGGTCGGCACCGGAAGAACCAGTGCGCCGGGCGGCAGTAATATCAAAATGAGTGTCAGAGAACAAACCTGGCCACCGAATCCCCGCGACGACAAAGTCGTCAGCAAAAGGGTCCAGCGTCACGCTGGTGGTTACTCGTTGATTTTGGCCATCGTTTCGGCCATGCCTTTTTCTTCGCGTTCCCGGGCAGCGGCTACATCATACTTATCGTTGTCCGGGTGGTCGGGTCCCAAAGGGGACATGGCCCTCAAACGCTCAATGATGGGGGGGATGATCTTCAGGGCGAAGTCGATATCCTTATCGGTGTTATAGTGCGAGAAAGAGAAGCGGACGCAGCTGCGGGCGCGGGCGGGAGTCAGACCCATGGCGCTAAGAACGTGCGACGGATCCAGCGAGCCCGTAGTGCAGGCGGAGCCGGAGGAGCAGCAGATGCCTTCCTGACCCAGGGCCAGCAGAATCGCCTCGGCCTCTACGAAGTCGAACGCGATGTTCGAGGTGTTCGGCAGGCGCTGTTCGCGATTACCGTTGATGTAGATGTAGGGCAGGCGCTGCAGCAGCGTATTCTCGAAGCGATCGCGGAGAGCGCGAACGCGGGTCTGCTCGTCAATCAGCGTTTCCTTGGCCAGTTCAGCCGCACGGCCCAGGCCGATGATGGAAGCCACGTTTTCCGTGCCGCCGCGCTTGCCGCGCTCCTGGCCGCCACCGATAACGTAGGGGGTAAACTTGGTGCGGCGCTTGACGTAAAGCACGCCCACGCCCTTGGGCGCATGCAGCTTGTGGCCGGAGAGCGACAGGAAATCCACGCCGGCAGCCTTGACGTCCAGCGAAATCTTGCCGGGGGTCTGAACCGCGTCGGTGTGGAACAGAACTCCTTTGGACTTACAGATCGCCGCGATTTCCGCGATCGGGAAAATGACGCCCGTTTCGTTATTCGCCCACATGACGGAGACGATGGCGGTATCAGGGCGTATGGAGCGCTCCAGTTCGGCCAGATCCAGCAGACCTTCGGAATTGACGGGCAGCCAGGTGACAGCGTAGCCGTTCTTTTCCAGGCTTTCGCACTGGTTCATGATGGCCGAGTGCTCGACCTGCGTCGTCACGATGTGCTTCTTGCCAGTCGTGGCGAGAGCGGAGGCGATAGCGGCGTTGTCAGATTCCGTGCCGCAGCTCGTGAAAATGATTTCCTTGGGATCCGCATTAATCAGCGCGGCAACACGCTCGCGCGCATGCTCCAGGCTGCCGCGGACGCGCTGGCCGAAGGAGTAGGCGCTGCTGGGGTTGCCGTAGAACTCGGTGAGGTACGGTACCATGGCCTCGAAAACCTGCGGGGCAACGGCAGTGGTGGCATTATTATCCAGGTAGATGAGGTCTTTGGCGGCTTCCGTAGTCATGGCGAGTCTTGTCAGGTGTGAAGTACTTTCGTGTCGGTCTATGAAGGACGATAGCGGAAAGGCAGGCGGCTTGCAAGTACCGGTTCGGAGAAAGAAGAGTATTTTGGTGTTGTTTCCATAACTATAGAGGGCAATCCCCATAGGAATCAAGGAGATTGCCCTCTTGAAATTAGAAAACAATGGGTGCGAATTAACCGAGGTTCCGCGGCACCTGCGAGGAGTGGTGGTGCAGTATCGGACGCGGCGCCTTCAGATCAAACACGAAGCTGAAACGCGCCTCGAACGTCAGCGTTGCCTCATCCACATCGAAGATGAACTTGTAGATTCCGCACGCGCTGTACACGTTCTCGGTGATGGTGTGAAACTTCAGCGTCTTCTCGTGCATTTCCACCCTCAGATTGGGGCGGGCCGCCAGAGACATGAAATAATCTTCACGATCTTTGGGGGTCTTTAGAAAATGCGGTGAGAAGGTGGGCAGCAATACCGAGTCCTCCGCATACATGGCTACCACGTCATTGGGGCGGCCCTCGTTCAATCCATTCATCCAGGCGAAGCAGGCTTCTTTAGGTGTCGAGTAAGTCATGTCGAGAATCTCCGTAAATATGTGTGCACACGCTAGCTGTGGGTTCGTGGCGGTGCAAACTTTTCTGCGTAACTGCGTGCTTGCGCCCCGCCGAAGCCGCTGTCTAAACTCAGGAAGGATGTCGATTCTTGACTCAGAAGAAGCCCTTACGACCAAGCCGGATTTCTTTTCTTCGTCTGTAGAGAACGAACGCACTTTTTATCGCTCGGAGCCCGTCGAAGTCAACGGCGTCGCTATCGTGTGCGGAGGCCGCGAGCACTGCCGCGCCGATTATCGTATTGACCGCAAAAGCCTGCCCTACCTTGGGCTCGAGTGGGTTGCGCGCGGCAAAGGCGAACTCATCATGAACGGCGTGACGCACCAGCTACAGGCAGGCGCGCTCTTCCTGTACGGGCCGGGCGTGCCGCATGTCATTACCACGCACCCGCAGGAGCGGCTGGTGAAGTACTTTGTGGATTTCGAAGGTCCGGGCACGGAAGCGGCACTGCGCCAGTACAAGCTGCGCATGCCGCTCTTTCGCATGCTGCGCGTGGACAGCGGCATACTGGAGATTTTTGACCGCCTGATCGAAGCAGGTACCAGCCCCCTGCCCTCGGGTCCACAACTTTGCCGGTTGTTGTGGGAATGCCTGATCGTTCTGAGCGCCGAGGAGGATCCCGACGGCACCAATCAGCAGGGGCAGGCATGGCAAACCTACTCCCGCTGCCGGGCCTGGCTGGAGCAGAACTTCCGCACCGTGCACCGGGTGGAAGATGCAGCCGACGCATGTCATCTGGATCCCGCCTATCTCACGCGTGTTTTCCAGCGCTTCGCGAAGCAGAGTCCGCACCGCTTTCTGACCAGGCTGAAGATGAACGCCGCCGCGCTTTCACTCGTCCGCCGTGGCACAAACGTCAAGCAGGTGGCCGAGGAGTTCGGCTATGCGGATCCCTACCACTTTTCCAAAGCCTTCAAGCGCATTCACGGCCTTTCACCCTCCCACTATCTGGCGTCGCGGGCGGGGTCGGGACGGTGCAGGTAGCCTTCCACCATGCGGATGAGTCCGATGCTGGGGTCAAACTTCGGCTCGCATTTCGGCTTACATTCGGCCTTCGTTTCTTCAATGGCCGAGTACCCCAGACGCAGAGCCCAGCTAAAGAAAATCAGCTCCATGCCGTCGCCCGGCTGAAGCTGGGGAAGACGCTTCCGCAATAGTGCATCCAGCTCCAGCAGGCGCGGTATGGAGTGGTCGTGAAACTGATCGCGTCCGCTGCTGTCCAGCGACAGATTCTTGAACAATCGCGAAAACTGGCGCGTTTCATCGCTTCGAACAAAAGAGCGCTCGATTACCGACGCAAGATCCCGGGCGCAGATCGGATCCGGCAGCGCCGCCACGTCCTTCATCAGATCTGCGATCAGCAGATCCGAAGCTTCCATCAGCAGCTCCAGCATGATGGCTCCTTTGCTGGGAAAGTAGAGGTAGACGGTACCCTTGGCCAGACCCGCACGACGCGCCAGGCTGTTGATGGTGAAGTCTTTATCCTTGCCCAGCGATGCAATCTCCTCAGCTGCGGCCCGAAGGATAAGGTGGCGCCGCTCGTCTTTCTGCTCGGGCAGATCGGCGCGTTGAAAGGCGGTGGAAGGAGAAATGGAAGAAGACTGCGGCATAGGCTGGCTGGCTAACTTTGCTCACCGTAAACGCAGTGACATGGTTCGTCTACAGGAAATATTGCATTCCGGGCCGATTACTGACCGCCGGTCATTTGCGCTTGACGTTGCAAAGCGACGCGCTACTTTGCGCTAATGAACCGCGGTCATTTGTCGATACATGGCTTCTGACCCGCCCGAGCGCCTTATTTTCCCACCAACACGTCACCACAACCTGCGCGCGATCATACTCCCCTTACCGCCCATTTCTATGAGTCAACCCACTCTCACGCCCTCCACGAAGCCGATCGCAGCAGCGGGCTCGACGCCACGCGGCAACACGGCGGCATCGACAGATACGCGCAGCGACATGAAGTCCAGGGCCGGACGCTCGACTTTCGTCACGGCGTGCATCGTGATCACGGCTGTCTCCGCGGGAATCGGCTTTTGGCTCTACGGCTCGGTGACAGGCAGGGGGCATGGCGCCGCACAGGCGCACAGCGGGGTAGGTGGCACCGACGGCGGAGCTTCCGTGCAGGTTGCCATTGCGCCGGCTCTTACCGTGACGACGACGGTGCCCCGCCGGCTTACCTGGGCGACCACCCTCGAAGCATCCGGTGCCATTGCGCCATGGCAGGAAGCGGTGATCGGTACTCAGGTCGGCGGCTATCGCCTGATCGAGGTGCTTGTGAACGTAGGCGATGTCGTCAAGCAGGGTCAGCTGCTGGCTCGGTTTGACACCGATATTCTCAAGGCGGACGTAGCTCAGTTGAAGGCGGCCGTCGTGCAGTTTGAAGCTCTGGCAGATCAGGCGCTTATTAACAGCAAGCGCGCCAACAAGCTGACCGGCGGCGTCATGAGTGAACAGGATATCCTGTCCGCCACAACGCAGGCTGCGACCGCCAAAGCCCAGATGGAATCCGCCCGGGCTCAACTCCAGTCCAAGGAAGTGCAACTGCGCTACGCGGAAGTACTGGCCCCGGATTCCGGCACGATCAGCGCACGCAACGCCACGCTGGGTGCGGTAGCGCCTGCCGGTCAGGAACTCTTCCGGCTCATCCGCCAGGATCGGCTGGAATGGCGCGGTGAACTTACCGCTTCGCAACTCGCCCACATCTCCCAGGGCCAGGGCATTACACTGACCCTCCCGGACGGCACCACAGCTCAGGCGAAAGTGCGTCAGACCGCGCCTTATGTCGATTCACAATCGCGCCTGGGTATTGTGTACGCCGATCTGGAACGCGGCAGCAAAGCACGCGCTGGCATGTATGCCAATGGTAAAGTAACGCTTTCCAAAAGCAGCGCGCTGGTTGTACCCGCTGCCAGCGTGGTAATTCGCGATGGCCGCAGCTATGTGCTTGTGCTTAAGGATGACAGCCCAACTCCTGCCGTGGTTCTAACCTCGGTTACCGTGGGCCGCCGCCAGGATCGCGATATCGAGATTCTGGAAGGCCTGACGGAAGATAAGAAAGTGGTGGTAAACGGAGCAGGCTTCCTGAATGACGGAGACGTGGTGCGTATTGCAGCCGGCGTTTATCCCGTTGGAGGCGGCAGCCAGGGCAAAGCAACCGGCGGAACAGGCTCGCTGAAGGAGATCAGATAAAAGCGGCACACGTCGGAGACTTTGTTTGTACCTGAGACATTAAAAGTCTCTTTCCGTCATATTTCACGTTTGCTCTTAACTCCTTTCCTTTCATGAATTTCGCAACATGGTCCATACGGAATCCCATTCCGTCCATCCTGCTCTTTATCCTGCTGACCCTGGCGGGCTGGCGCGCCTTCCATAAGCTTTCCGTACAGAACTTTCCGGATATCGATCTGCCGACCGTTCATATCACCCTGGCACAGCCGGGCGCGGCGCCGGCCCAGATGGAAACCGAAGTAGCGCGCAAGGTAGAAGATTCCCTTGCGACGCTCTCCGGCCTGAAACATATCCGCACCGCCATCACGGACGGTATGGTGCAGATTTTCGTCGAATTCGTGCTGGAGAAAAAGCTCTCCGACGCGCTTATCGAAACCAAGGACGCCGTGGACCGCGTGCGCTCGGACCTCCCGCTGGATCTGCTGCAGCCCAGCGTTACTGCAGTGCTCGTCGGCGGCCAGGCCATCCAGACCTTTGCGGTCGCCTCCACCAAGCTGGATGAAGAGGCGCTCTCCTGGTACGTGGATGACGTTGTGGGCAAGGCGGTTCTGACAGTGCCGGGTGTCGGGCGCTTCGAGCGCACCGGTGGCGTACAGCGCGAGATTCGCGTGGAAGTCGATCCTGTGCGTATGGCGGCAATGGGCGTCACGGCGGTGGATGTGAGCCGTGCTTTACGCCAGGTTCAGCAGGAAAGCTCGGGTGGTCGCGGTCAGTTGGGCCAGGCGGAACAATCCGTTCGCACTGTGGCGACGGTTCGGCAGGCTCAGGAACTGGCGGCGCTGCCCATCGTGCTGCCCAATGGCCGCGAAGTGCGCCTGGACCAGATTGCGACGGTGCATGATACCGTTGCCGAGCGCACTCAGGCGGGATTGCTGGACGGCAAGCCGGTTGTGGGCTTCAAGATCTATCGCGCAAAAGGCTACGACGAAACCAAGATTGCGGAAAGCGTGCAGAAAGTCGTGAACCAGCTGGCGGCGGCCGATCCTTCGCTTACCGTTACCAAGGTTTCCAGCACGGTGGATTACACGCTGGAGCAGTACGAGGGCTCCATGCACATGCTGTACGAGGGCGCTCTGCTGGCCGTTATCGTAGTGTGGATCTTCCTGCGTGACTGGCGTGCCACGATTGTTGCCGCTTCCGCGCTGCCTCTTTCCATCATGCCCACCTTCCTGGCGATGAATGCGTTCGGCTTCTCGCTTAACGTACTGTCGCTGCTGGCACTTGCCGTGGTAGTCGGCATTCTGGTGGATGACGCTATCGTGGAGGTGGAGAATATTGAGCGGCACAGCCACATGGGCAAGCCGATCATCCAGGCTGCCGGCGATGCCGTTACGGAAATCGCCCTGGCGGTTATGGCAACAACACTGGCGCTGGTCGTGGTGTTCGTGCCGACGGCGATGATGAGCGGTGTGCCGGGTCTGTTCTTCCGCGAGTTCGGCTGGACGGCCGTGGTTGCCATTCTGGCCTCGCTGCTCGTCGCACGTCTGCTGACTCCCATGATGGCCGCGTACATGCTGAAGCCCAAGCCGCACACGGTGCATGAAGACGGCTGGATTATGACCGGCTACCTGTACGGCGTGCGCTGGTGCCTTAGCTGGCCCAAGCTGACTTTACTGGCGGCTGCGGCGTTCTTTGCGGGCTCCATCATGCTGGTCCCCATGATTCCGACAGGCCTTATCCCCGCGGCGGACCGTGGCTATACTTCCATCAATATGGAACTGCCCCCCGGCAGCGGCCTTTCCGATACTCTGGCGACAGCGGAACTTGCCCGTGCAGCCCTGACGAATGTCCCCGGCATCGCCAATATATATAGCAGCGTGGGTGAAGGTCAGCGTATCGGTGCCGTTACTCAGGCAGGTGAAGTGCGCAAAGCCATCCTCACTGTTACGCTGGCTGAACGCTCGAAACGCCCCAGCCAGAAGGAAGTGGAGAACGTGATTCGCGCACGCCTGCTGCAGGTTCCCGGCGCACGCTTCAGCCTGGGTACGGGTGGTGCGGGTGAGAAGATGCAGTTGCTGCTGGCCAGCGACAACGTTTCCGCCCTCAAGGCAAGCGCCCAGGATCTGGAGCGCGACCTTCGCAACATCCCTGGTCTCAGCAACATCAACAGCACAGCCAGCCTGGAGCGCCCCGAAATTATCGTGCGGCCCGATTCCCACCGGGCGGCGGATCGCGGCGTAACAACGGCCGCCATTGGCGATACCGTACGCGTTGCTACCAGCGGCGATTTCGATACGCAGGTTGCCCGACTTAACCTCGACAACCGCCAGGTTTACATCCGCGTCCGTCTGCCGGACTCCGCGCGCCGCGATATCTCCACGCTCTCCAACCTGCGCGTTCGCGGCAAGGAAGGTCTGGTGCCGCTCAGCAGCGTTGCCTCGCTGGATGTGGAAAGCGGCCCGTCGCAGATCGACCGCTACGACCGTCGTCGCTACGTCTCCGTTAACGCTGACCTTGGCGGCACACCGCTGGGACGCGCTCTCTCGGCCGCCAAAGCACTGCCTGCCGCAAAGAATCTGCCCAGCAGCGTCAAGCTTATCGAAACGGGTGACGCGGAAATCATGGCCGAGCTGGCAGGCGGCTTCGGCATGGCGATCCTTACCGGACTGATCTGTGTGTACTGCGTACTGGTGCTGCTGTTCCGCGACTTCCTGCATCCGTTCACCATTCTCTCCGCTATTCCGCTGAGCCTGGGGGGCGCCTTCGTGGCGCTGCTGGGGGCGCACAGCGAGCTGGATATCCCCTCAATGATCGGTCTCATCATGCTGATGGGTATTGTGACCAAGAACTCGATTCTGCTGGCGGAATACGCGATCGTGAACATTCGCGAGCACAGTATGGGCGTCAACGAAGCTCTTATCGACGCCTGCCACAAACGCAGCCGCGCCATCGTGATGACCACCGTGGCGATGATCGCCGGCATGATGCCGATTGCGCTGGGCCTGGGTTCCGACGCCAGCTTCCGGCAGCCCATGGCCATCGCGGTCATTGGCGGTCTGATCACTTCTACCGCGCTGAGTCTGTTGATCGTGCCCGTCGTGTTCTCTTATGTCGAAGCGATCGGCAGCTTCCTGCGACGCATTACCGGCATGGGTTCGAATGCCGGCTCCGATCTGAATTCCGACCACGACAATCACGGCGGTGGCGACAACGGCGGAGATCAGCGCGGCAGCAACCAGCGTGGCAAACCTGATTCGCAGCATGCCAACGCCGAGCCTGCTCTGCTCTTCGCCGAAAAGATCCGGGTCTAGGAGTCTGTCTTGTTTAAGAGTACCGCGGTCTTAAAGGAGGGGAAAGCAAGAAGCCGGAGAGCCTGAATGCAATGAAGAAAGAGAAGGAGTAATTTGAGTGTGTCTTTTCCTTGTTCTTTGCGTTGAGGAGGAGTTGT
>JBGGNE010000290.1:0-12521 GCA_041287705.1 Methylacidiphilales bacterium
ACCCGTTCCCATCCCGAACACGGAAGTGAAACACTCCCTCGCCGATGGTAGTGCATCTCTAGGTTGTGCGAGAGTAGGTCGTCGCCAGTCCCCACCAGCCCCTCTTCCCCTTCACCAGGGAAGAGGGGCTGGCCCTTTTTAGGGAGCTGGTATCAATTTTTAGTGCTCATTGTCAGTCTCCCAGAGATGACAGAACACTATGCTTTTCTGACAGAAAAGCAGCGAATAGCCCGAAAGGGAGAAGGATGTGCCCTCCCAGGCTTGTGGCTCTTTTGATATTCGTGTCCAAGTTTGCTGCAGGCCTCAGTTTGGACTACTGGATGCCGCACATTGGTGCTCCAAGACGCGCTTACTACTACGTCTGGGTCCGCACCGATTTCCTCATGCATTCCTGAATATTGCAGTGCATCTAATATATGCTCTAACGACGACGCTTGCGTACCGAAGATTTTTCACTGGAATCGTTTTGAGCCTCGGAAGGCTGATCTGACTTTGTGCCAGGGGGAGCGTAGAGGCAACTTGTGGGAATATGTTCAAGCGGCTGGGAGAGGCTCTGCCAACTGAGATGCAACTCGGTTGTGGCAGGGCGAGGGACGATTGCTTCCAAAGTTAAATTGTACTTTTTGCCGGCATGAAGCAGAAGTGGCTCTGTGAACTGTTTGCGTGTGGCAGCGTGGTTGCTGAGCAGAGGAACGCCGTCGATGATGAGACGTGCTCCCTGGTAGTAAGTGGCGAAGGTGTATTCTTCGCTGTAACGGGGTTCAATGGTACCCGTCCAGCGGACGACAAAGCCCTGTGCGAGGGCGGGTTGTGTCGGCCAGGTAAAGCCGGGTTGCACAACGGGTGCGGATACGGTGTTGATCGAGAGGGGAGCTGCAGGTCGTGGAGCAAACCATACTCGCTCATCCAGCCGCTGAACCACGGGTTTGGGCTGAGCGGAAACTTTGGCGTCGGGGCTTTTCTGTGTGGCAGCGGGATCAAGTGTTGCAAAGTATTCTCCGCGGAGACCGTTGCCTTTGGCGATTGCGGAGGGATATGCTCTTGCCAGTTTGATTGCGCCTGTAACTCGCACGTTTTCGTCCCAACCAGTGATTTCGTACACGGGGCAGTTGTTCCAGCCGGATCCTATCCAAATAGCTTTGTTATCCGGTAGCTGAATCAGGCTTCCACCCAGAGCCATATCATACTGATGCAAGCCGCGGGTGGTGAGGGTTTCAGGGATGCTGAGATCGGTTCGCCACCAGGTGTAGACCTGAGGGGGAAGACCGTCCTGAGCAGGGTGCGCCAGGATATCGCCCAGTGCAAGGCCGTCTTCGCTCCAGAGCAGACAGGGGTGTTCGGCGCGGTCGCAGACACCGACGAAGCCGTGTGCAAATCCCGCAAAACGCGTAGGATAGTGCATGCGACTGTCTCCATCGCGCCAGCCTATCGCATGGAAACCATTGCGCCACAGAATTTTGCCGGATGAATCCAGCTTGGTTACACAGGTTGCATCCAGAAGCGTGGAGGGCCATGCTGAGCCGTGACCGCGGGTTTGGACTCCCGGGACCAGAAAACCGTCGCCGCCGGTGTTGTGGCTAATGTGATAGAAATCGCCTGAAGGGCTGTGGATAAGTGCGATGCCTCTGGGTAAAGCGCTGGGGGCTGCACCGTTGATGATGTCCCAGCCGGGGATGCCGGAGGACATGGCAGGTGAATCGGATGCTGTGGCGGATGCTAGTGGAGTTGAACTATCCAGCGATGTAGCAGAGACTTGTGTAGCCCGGACATCAGGAAGGACCGGAGGCAACGGCGAGGATGAAGGTGCGGGCTGAGCTGCTGATGCAGGCTGTTGCGTTTGGGAAGTCGTGAGCGCAACGTTCTTGCTTTGGCTTTGGTAAGTGCTAACCTCTGTTCCGCTACCGGGGAGGCCTTGCGTGTAGAGGGTAAAGTCGTTATCCAGCAACAGGATGCCGCCTAACCCCGGAATCTGGCCGCCACCTCCCAGCGGTGCCTGACTGAAGCGGAGCTCTGCGGCTTCGATATAGCCGTTACCGTTGGCGTCGCAGAACGAGATTCCCCGACTGTCGCGAAAGACGTCGCCTTTAGTGTTTCTGAGAACAAGCTTTTGCTCGGCCTCGCCGCCGGTACCGTTCCCTGGTACTCGAATACCTGCATTGGTGGCGGCGGTAAGGAGTTCGGGCGGGTACTCCGAGAGAGGAATCTGGAGCCAATGTGGAGATCCGGGCGAAGCGTAGTCGTTATCCGGGAAAAGGCGCGAGAAGAAGGCGACGGGAGCGAGACGGCCCGCTGCTTCATCGGGGCGAACGACCAGCGCTGTGGGGGATGTGCTGACCAACAGGAGTTCCGGTTTGCCATCACCGTCGAGATCCCGACGTACTACCGAGTGGCGGCGAGCTGTTTTATTGCGCGCAACGTAAGCGGCGGGAAGTCCGGGCCATTCGTAGGTAGCAAGAGGCTTCCAGGTGCCGCGTGTGAAATCGGCCTGTACTTCCATGATCCAGCCGGGATCCGTATCGATCCAGATGTGCGTGGGATCTGCGGGGTCTGCGCTGGCACAGGAGTAGAAAGGCTGGCCGCCATACCATTCGTGAATCAGCTTGCCGTCCTGCGCAAAACGGGCGGTGCGTCGGGAGCCCGCGCCCGCTTCCGTAATGATGAAACCGCCGTTTCGGTCGGAAGTAATATCGGTAATGCCAAGGAAATCCTGGGGCTGGTAGTGGCCGGGTTTTCGACCACCCGCGCGGCCCACCGTGGAGAGGAGTCCCCCTTTGCCATCGAACAGTTTAATCTGGCTGCACTGAGTAGCGCTGCCTGATTCAGCAATCCAGATTCGAACGTCAGCAGGGGCGGCGGCAGCGCTGGAAGAGGGGAGAGGTTTATCCAAAGCAATCCGTTTTGGACTCTGAAGTCCGGCTGTGATCACTTCTTCCGGAGATTTCCGCTTCATGTCGACCATGAAGACTTTGCCTTCGGAGATAAAGTAGACGTCGCCGTTTACGGCCACATCCAGATCGAGAATATCAGCGGTGTGGCGTATTTGTTCGATGGGCTGCCCATCAGCCGGATTGATCCACATGATGCCGCCATGCGATGTGGCGGCGACCAGATGACCGTGACTGGATGCGAGGTGCTCGGCGTGAGTCATGAGGCCGATGCGCAACAGACGCCATGTGGCGTTCTGCCGATTGCCGGTGAATTCAAACTCGATGCGAATGGCATCGCGACGGGATTCGACGGGGAAGTCCAGGCTGGTTTCCTTGCGCGGGGAATCTGAAGCGGGGAAGACAGCGGCTTCACGTCCATCAATCAGGATGCGGACGGCGGGTTGCGGGCCTTGTGCTTTTTCGTCGTCGGCCATGCGCAGGCGGGCGACGTAGGAGCCGGACGGGGCATCCCGTACAAATACCAGGGAGGCAACACCTTCCGGCAGGCGGCGAGGTTCAGCGGGACGTCCGCCGGCGCCGGGCACCGAAGGCGGGCCTGCTTCCCAGCCGTGGCCCTGATCCTGAGTGTAGGCGGGGAAATGATCTTCCTCTTCCCACGCCACGGCCATGTTGCGCCACAGTTGCGCAGGCATGAAAGTACGAACAGGAGCCCCTGTCGCAGCATCCAGAACAGCGACGCGATTGACACGAGTGGGCAGCGTGGAATTTAGCGCATACAGCACAGTGCCATCACATGTTAGATCGATACCGCTGCTCCACGGCTGGGCAGCAGGGCTTGCCCACCGCCAGGTGCCGTCCATACTGATGCCGGCTGTCTGCGGCGCGCCCTCGGACATGCCACCGCTTACAAAAATGTTGGCGCCATCGCTGGTGACGCTGGTGAGGCCGCCGTGCTGCCCGGGCCAGGGGTGATACCCCACGCTGGTGCCCAGCGAGAAAAGATACTTTGAGATAATGCCCGGGCCAGAGAGCATCCGCCATTCGTACTCACCGGGCTTTGCGGGTTTGCCGGCGGCATCAAGGCCATCCCAGATTACGGTGTGAACTCCAGTTTTCAGTGGCTCTGCTGACAGAATTGTGCGGACAAGAGCCGGGCTGCCTTTAGCATAAATGCCGAGCGAAACCTGGGAGGGCTGCTGCAACTGGAATGAAATCTCTATGCCGGGAGGTGAGGGGCGCTGGCGTTTGGGCGGGGTCTGTTCGGCAGGAGGCGCTCCCGGGGGCGTGGCGTCTGTCTTTTCGGTACCGGATTCCGCCGGTTTCTCCGTCGTATCTGTCTTTTCGGGCTGGGCAGACCGGGAACGCCGGCGCGCGGCATGGGCGGATTCGGGGATCATACTGAGCCAAAGGAGCGCACTACATAAAAGTATCGCCATCACGTAAATTCCAGATGTGGGGGCGATCCACGGGCGGCTCGGCTTTGGCGTTATCATCATGCGGGTGTCATATGCTGGGTAAAGGGTGAGGGGAGAGGGAAGCAGGACTTGGAAAGTAGAACGTATTGGAGAATAGAAAAAACGAATGATGCGGGCAGATGAGACTCCAGAAACGCAGAGATCTGGACTAACTTCTCATCGTATTAGCAAATCAGAGCATGCAAGATCAACCTAGTTTCTATACAAGCGCACCGATAGCCCCAAGTCTATGCTATCAGATATATGCTTGTATAAGCTTGAGGAGATTTATGGTGTGTTGTTTATATTCTTTATTGAGAAAGCATCTGCGATTGTATGAAACCATGGAGCAGGCCCAATATTGCTAAGTGCGCATGAATCGATGAGACGCCGCTTTCCGCAAAATTGTGCGGATGCGTCTCAAACCATTCCAGGCAATTGAGCCATTAGCGCGGGGAAATGGTCTTAAATCACGCCGATTCTGCAATAGCTGCACCGCCACGCTTGCGACGGATCGAGATGTCCTATAAATTGTGGGCCGGAATCCAGCGGGCGGCAGAATTCAAATTTCTTTGCCGGCTGGGCCGCATTGTATCGATTTCCCATTCATCTTTCTCTAATAGATCCCCTTTAGCCTTCGTTGCGTCCCTGCCTTATGCCCAAAGTTACCATCCTACCTGGCAATCAAACTGCTGAAGTTCCCATCGGCACGCTACTCCTGGACGCAGGGGAGGAAGCCGGCGTGGATATGGAAGCGGGCTGCTTTAACTGCTCGTGCGGCACCTGTGTGGCAAAGATCGTAAAGGGCATGGAGAATCTGGAAGAGCCGACGGATCAGGAGCTGGACGTACTGGACCAGTGGAATAAAGATCCGGAGAAATTCCGCCTGACCTGCTGCGTGCATATTGTGAAAGATGGCGATGTGGTGATGACTCAGCATTGATCCGATCTGATCCTGATTTCAGCTTATCCCTAAAGGACATCCACGTGCCCCCCAAACGCGCTACTACTTCATCTTCCCAGGTTGCCGCTGTGCCCGCACCTGATGTGGACCCGGTTTCCGCAGCTCCAGTAACCTCCAGGGCGCGGGCGAAAGCAAAGGCCTCGGTTGCGCTAACTGTACCGGCGCATGGTGAAGTTGATGCGGATATCCCGGGTTCGGACGGTAAGCCGGTGAAGCCGAAGCCAAGGTCAAAGTCAGCGAGCGCAGCGAAGAGTGCGGCTTCATCCGAGGCTGCAGCAAAGCTTCCGCCCGGACTCCGCCTTATCGGGGCGCACACGTCTATAGCGGGCGGCGTGGAGGAGAGCATTCCGCGCGCGGTGGCGTGTGGGTTTACTGCCTCACAGATTTTCGTCAAAAACAACAAGCAGTGGTTTGCCCCGGACCTCAATCCCGATTCTGTTCGAGCTTATCACGAGCGCCGCGAGGCCGCGGGTCTGGTCGTCTTTGGCCATAACTCGTATCTCATCAATCTGGGCAGTCCCAAGCCGGATATCATTGATACTTCGGTAACCGCTCTTTCACAGGAATTGATTCGCGCGGATGCCCTGGGGCTGCCTTTTCTGGTCATGCATCCCGGAAGCTGTGGGGCAGGACTGGCGGAAGCTGAAGGTCTTCGCAAGATTGCGGCGGGTCTGGATCGTGTGATCGAGGCGACGCCAAAGGTGAAGACTAAGCTGGCGCTGGAGATTACGGCAGGTCAGGGGAACAGCCTGGGTCATCGTTTTGAGCATCTGGCAACGCTCTTGCAGCAGCCTTATGGCAAAGCACGGCTCGGTGTCTGCCTGGATACATGCCATATGTTTGCCGCCGGATATGATCTGCGTACACGTGAGGCATATGAGGCGACTTTTGGGCAGTTTGAAAGTATTGTGGGCGCTCAGTGGCTGCTGGGATTTCATCTGAACGATTCCAAGGGCGGCCTTGGTTCGCGGCTGGATCGCCATGAAAACCTGGGAGCAGGTGCGATTGGTCTGGATCCATTTGGCTGGCTGGTTTCAGATCCGCGCTGGCGCGACATCCCGAAGGTGCTGGAAACGCCGAAGAGCGAGGACATGCACGAGGACGTGGAGAACATCATGAAGCTGCTGCCCTGGCTGGAAAAAGTCTGAGCCTGGTTAATTTGAAAGAGATGGGCCATTCGTCGCGATCAGGTTGGCGATGCGCTATTCCTTTATTGTCCGGACCGGCTCGGCCTCTTATTTCAGTTTCAGGAGTTTCTTCTGTTGCGTGAGTGTGGCTGCTTTGCTGGTCGCAGGCTTCTCTGTTGCCTGGGCGGTGAATGAGGACGGCGCAGCGACGTGGCCGCTTGCCAGGGGTAATTACTGGATCTACGAGGGCGACATCAAATGGGTGGAGGAGAATGGGTCCACTCACAAGAATGAGGTGCGCTCGAAGAAAATGACGTGGCGTTCTGAAGTGGTCGATGTGTTCGAAACAAGGGAAGGCACGCTGTGGCTGCTCCGCGGGTTTCCCACAGATCTCGCCTGGTATACTTCTGGGGATAAACCCCAGGACCGGCTGCTGCTTCGTTCGGGCACAGACTATTATCAGATTGCCGGAGAAAAGGCTGCGGAGTTATTTCAGAAGATCAGGAGCAAACCCGAAGTGCTCCGACAGGCGGGTGATGATGCTCCTGGCCAGGTTGAAGCTGCGTTGCTTTTGCCGATGCCGCTGGCAGAGGGTAAACGCTTCGGTGCAGGCACAACGCTGGGGGAACTCTTTTCCAGCCGGTACTGCTATGTGGTGGAGAGCGTGACGCCGTTTGCGGAGAAGTCGGTACGCAATTGCC
Organism: Methylacidiphilales bacterium; assembly: GCA_041287705.1. Lineage (GTDB taxonomy): Bacteria > Verrucomicrobiota > Verrucomicrobiia > Methylacidiphilales > UBA1321 > LW23. Next base: position 7,135 of record JBGGNE010000290.1, read on the forward strand.
CCAGGCTTGTGGATCCGAAATGTTATTCGATTACGTCAAGCACCAACCCCGACCACAGCGTGCTAAGTTTCGTTCCCGGGCTTGGCATTACGCACTATGCATACAGCCATCATGGCACCACCATGGAGGTAGATGTCGTGCTGGTTGAGTTTGGGCAGAAGCCATAGATTCAGGGCCACGCGCTGAATTCTTCGAGTAGACAGGGTCTTTGACTCCACCGCAAAAAGTTCTCGCCGAGCGAGCGCAAAAGCGCCAATCTCTCCCGCTTTGCGCCAGCGTGACGCTGGTGTCGCTTTTCACAACCACTCTCCAATCACACTAATTGGGTCCAGCGTCAGGCTGGTCCGTTTCCCATCCCATGTCCGTACTCATTGTAGGCTCTGTAGCGCTGGACGACATCAAGACGACGACCGCGGAACACCGCGATCTGCTGGGCGGCTCCGCATCATACGCATCCGTGGCGGCTAGCTTCTATACCGATGTCTGCATGGTCGGCATCGTGGGCAATGACTTTCCTGAGGTGCACCGCGAGATCTTCCGCAGCCGCGGCATCAATATCGAAGGCCTGGAAGTGGCAGACGGCAAAACGTTCCGCTGGTCTGGTGAGTACGAGGAAGACATGAATAACCGCCGCACGATCTCGGTGGATCTGAATGTCTTTGAGCACTTCAGCCCCAAGATCCCCGCCAAGTTCCACGAGACTCCTTATGTGCTGCTGGCCAATATCGCCCCCAGCCTGCAGTCTCACGTGCTGGATCAGATCAAATCCCCCAGGTTTGTGGTGGCTGATACGATGGATCTGTGGATCTCTCTGGCCCGCCCCGATCTCCTCTCGCTCATCAAGCGTGTTGATATGCTGATCCTCAACGACAGCGAAGCACGCCAGCTGACCGGCGAGCGCAATGCAGTTAAGGCAGGTCGCAAGATTCTTGAGCTGGGACCTCGCTATGTCGTCGTAAAGAAGGGCGAGCACGGCGCGCTGCTTTTTGGCCGTGACAGCTTCTTTGCCACGGGCGCCTTCCCTCTGGAAGACATTCTGGATCCCACGGGTGCGGGTGATTGCTTTGCGGGCGCGCTGATTGGCCAGCTTGCCAAGTCCGATGACACCAGCTTCGAGTCGATCAAGAAAGCGGTGATTCAGGGCACGCTGACGGCATCGTTCAACGTGGAAGCATTCAGCCTGAAGCGCCTGGAGCGCCTCACGCGTGAGGAAATTGACATTCGACACGGCGAATTTTCGCGCTATATCTCTGTAAACGGCGCGCACTAAGCCTCATATAGGAGCAACGTCACGTTGCCTGATTTATGGCTCGCAAAGATAAGCCAAGAATTGATGTGGCCCCACGGCCGTCCAAACCGCTCCTGAGCGACGCGTTCTCCGCGTTGGACGGTCTGGATAAGCTATCGCTGGCCCCCAGCCCGGAGCCACCGCCGAAGCCCGAACCGCCACCACCGGCGGTTTTGACTCGCCGCTATCCACGTGACCAGCGGGACGGGGGACCGGGAAAGGGAGATAAGGAAACTGATATTGTCGAAGCTGCCGCTCCTCTTAAGCCGTCCACGACGGCGGTTACCAGCAAGAGCGGCCAGACATTCAAGCTGTCCGAACCGGCTGAGGAGCCGAACTCCAAAGGCCGCGTCATCCTGCGCCGCGAAACCAAACATCGCGGCGGCAAGACGGTTGTCGTGATCACAGGCTTTAAAGATTTGCCACAATACAACGCGGTTATGATCGGCGATCTGGCCAAGGCTCTGCGCAATAAGCTGGGCTGTGGCGGCTCGTTTGATCGTTACGAGATTGTACTGCAGGGCGATCGTCCTGCCGACGTGGCGCTGATACTTCGGCATATGGGCTTCCGCGTTGACGGTGTGACGGAGTAGTCATCAAGGAGCTTGGTCGAAGAACTGCAAAGGCTTCGATGGTTCGTCGGTTTTGGATCAGTTGCAGGTGTTACTTTCAGAGCTTTTCACAGAAGCTTTATTGGTAACGCCTGAGGACCTGTTTCGGTTGAAATATTCGGGCCAGGACTCTCTTTTTCAGTGGTATCGGTGGTGTTCTTTGTGCCACAGTGTCCGCAGCAATGATCCATGAAGTATGGAAAGAGTTGGCTGCCGTAGCGCTTGTCGGTACGCAGCGAACGCCGCCGCCTGTGGTCACCACAGGGGATCCCCGCGTCGACGCACTTCTGGCGCAGCTTGATCCTTCAAAGCGTGAGGAATATGTGCTGCAGGCCGCCGCGATTTTATCGCTTGTAATGAAGGCCGGGCAGTTACCAGAGAGCATCATATCGAAGCCGGATGCTTTTGCCGCAATGGCACAGGATGCAGAAGCTGCACCCGCCGCATTCCCGAAACCGACAGAAATCCAGGCTCTTGCCTCCATCGTTCCCGCGCCGGCAGAGACGCTGCAGGTGTGTTCAGACGCCGCCTCGACCGATTTTCTGGTGCTTGTGAACACGGAAAAGCAACTGGTAGGCGAGTGGTTGCTGGCGCTGGCCGCAAGTGGCAGGCGTTTGCGCCCGGAGATTTTACCGGAAGCGCTGGACTGGGGCGCCGCGGAGAAAAGCAGAGCTGAGCTGCTTCGCCCTGTGCTGGGCAGCCGTGGAGAGTGGCTGGCCGCCGCCAATCCGCTTTGGCGAAAGCTGCTGGAGCCGAGAGTTGAAACCGCCGCTCTGTGGGAGAAGGGCGATAATACTGTGCAGCGGGCCAAAGGTCTGCGCGCAATTCGTGAGGAAGATCCTGGCAAGGCACGTGAACTTCTGGAGGCAGTGTGGAAGACCGAAGCTTCGCAGGATCGCGCCGAATTTATCGAGGTACTGGGCCACAGACTTTCTGCGGATGACGTGCCGTTTCTGGAAGCCGCGCTGGCGGATAAGCGCAAGGAAGTACGTGAGCACGCGGCGCTGTTGCTGAAGCGACTTCCGGATTCTCCATTTTGCCTGCGGATGCGCGAACGCGCCGGTGCGCTGGTTCAGTGGAAAAAGGGGATGCTTTACGGCGGCAGTTTCACATTTTCACTGCCCGACGAGCCGACACCTGAGATGGCGCTCGATGGCATTACGGTAGCGAATATTTCTGGCGTGGGTAAGGGAGCTCAAATTCTTCGTCAGGTCCTCGTGGCTACTCCGCTGGATTTCTGGGCGGATATAATGGGTCGCAAGAGGGATGATGCGTCGCTGCCCGGGGACGTCATTGCCGCGCTGGACAAAGCTGCTTTCAGTAGTGCGGCGCTGGGTGGTATTGCCGGGGCTGCAGCGTGCATGCGCAATGCTTTCTGGATTGAAGGCTGGCTGCGTGAGATCGCTAAGGACGCGGATCTGCTGAAATTCTGGGATGCCGGCGAACTCAGTGCTGCCATTTCCTCCCTTCCGCCTGACCGGCAACAGCGGGCGTGGATTGGGCTGGTTCAGCAGTTTGAGGGCAAGCCTCTTGCTCCGATGACGAACGTGATTACGGCACTGGAGAAATTCGAGAAACCCTGGCCAAAAGAGCTGACGGCGGCAATCTATAAGACATTGCTGGCTAATAGGGCTCAGGCCCGGGCTGCCTATGGCGAGGGTTCCGACTGGCAGAGTATGCATGCGTGGAGCAGCCTGATCAGCGCCGCCCAGTTGCACGCGGATATTGATGTGCAGGTTCCCGTCTTTACATGGCCGGAGCTGACGGAAGAGGAGAAGAAGCGTTACTACTATTCTGAAAACACCGGCTCCAATGCCGTTGAAAAGCTGCAGACCAAGCTCGATCTTCGCCGTCGCCTTCGGCAGAACCTTACGGTGCGGACATAACTTTTTCTCGGTCTACCCCCTATTTTTGTCCAAACATGATCCGCTACGACAATGTCAGCAAACACTACGCCGGTACCAGGCGGCCTGCACTGGCACCGCTCAGCATAAATGTGGAGCGTGGCAAGACTTTGGCGCTGCTTGGTTCTTCCGGATCAGGCAAAAGTACATTGCTGAAAATCACCAACCGGCTCCTGGAAACAGATACCGGGACCGTGTGGTTTGATGGCAAGGATAGCCGCAATATGGCCGTGGAAGATCTGCGCAAACAGTGCGGCCATGTGATGCAGCGTCCCGGTCTTTTGCCGCATCTTTCCGTGGAGGCCAATGTCGGGCTGCGTCTGAAGCTGGATGGTGTGGATCCGGAAAAGATCCGAACGCGCAGTCGAGAGATGCTGGCTATGGTGGAGCTGCCTCCGGAGGAATACGGACGACGCACGCCGCGCGAGCTTTCGGGTGGCCAGCAGGCGCGTGTCAGTTTTGCCCGCGCCGTGGCTCATGATCCGCCAGTTATCCTGCTGGATGAGCCGTTTGGTGCTCTGGACGAAGTGACGCGCGGTTTGCTTCAGCAGGCGTTTCTGAACTGGAAGCGCGAATTCAACAAAACCGCCATCCTGGTCACGCACGATCTGTTTGAAGCCCTGGCGTTGGCGGATTACATCGCGGTGCTGCATCTGGGTCGCCTGGAGCAGGCCGGCCCGCCTCGTGAACTCCTTGATACTCCCGCAACAGATTATGTCCGCGAACTCTTTGCCCGCCCGGCCCGCCAGCTTAAGGAGCTGCAGCAGAAGGGAATGGGCGGATGAGATAACCTCAGTTACAAAGTTTTAATTCCTGCTGGCGCTTCTCATCCCCGGCTTTGACTTCGGTCGGATGGGCGCGCATTCCACATGTGACGTGTTGTAACAGTTGCAATGCAGGCAAATGTAGCATCGTGCGGTCCGATCTGCGTGGCTCGGCTGTAGCTGCGGTGCAATCTCCCACCATCCGAGCCGGGTATTGCACTTGCGGCTTCGCTTCGCTTTCATGCTACGCGGCATGAGTCTCCTTTCCTTTTCCCAACTCTCCCCCAACCTGCGACGCCGGCTTAAGCTCACGGCGTTTCTGATGGCGGCAGCGCTGCTGGTGGGTATCGGCTTTGCGTTATTACAGCGCATGGAGTTTTTTCAGCGAACAGAGTGGCGAATGTTCGACGTATGGATGACATCCACAAAGGCTGAACGACCTTTGGCGGAAGGGCTTGCCGTGGTTGATTTTAACGAGAGCGCACTGCAACTGGCCAATCGGGATCAGGAGCTGGATCCATCCGCATGGCGTTGGCCGTGGCCGCGGGAGGCCTATGTGCAGATGCTTGCCTACCTCTATTGCTGCGGAGCTAAGGAAGTCTATATTGATATATTGTTTCATGAAAATCGTGATCGCTTTTGGGATGACCAGATTCCTTCAATAGCCAAGGTATTGCCGGTCCGTTTTGCTTCAAACCGACTGGATAAGGATGTTAAAACCGGTAGGCCACTAGCTGTGCTTTTTCAGCCTGTTTTTGAAGTGGGCCTGCAGGAAGATAGTCACGATGACGGCGTAGTGCGCCGCAGCCCGGATGGTCGA
>JBGGNE010000291.1:0-12950 GCA_041287705.1 Methylacidiphilales bacterium
GAAGGATCGGACGAAGAAGGACTCTGCATCCGCCAGTGGCAGCGTGCGGATTGGCGTGGGCGTATTGTAGTCTTCGCTATGGGCAGTTTCATCAAAACACGGGACCTGCAGGGTTCCAGCCTCAAGGTCGGCGACGATCTCGGTGCTGCATTTGGCGCGGTCTGCAAGGCGTCCGGCGTAAAATGCACCAACTGCCAGCATCAACATGCCCTGCGCGATAAGCGGTCCGGTGAGAAACATGCAGCATATGAAAAACAGGCCGAATGCGTTAAAGTTGGCCAGGAATACCTCTGGTCTAAGCGCATTACCACGCCACCGGAGCTGAACACAGACGCGCTGTCCCGGCTCCACTCGGTGGCGAAGTCCTGCCGCAGCCGGTCTTACAAGGGCGACGTACAGACTCCAGAACATCACCAGAAGCGCCATGCTCCAGAAGTAGAACAACAACGGAATGCGCGAGATTATATCTGGCCAGCGTGAGTATTGCCGTACGATAGACGCTTCGTCGGAATGCTCCGCATTGGTGTAGACACGAAGCTGATCCCCGGGCTGAGGCAGCCAGTCCAGCGTATCGGGCCGGTATCTGCCCAGGTGGATATACGAGCTGCTCTTGTGCTTCTGTCCTCCGATCTCGTACTCATACTGATAGGACCAGATTACAGTGAAAGGGGAGAGATCGCGGAGTGACGCCTTGAAGATGGTCGCTGTCACAGGAACCGTGAGCGACGGCCAGTGGGGATACGACATCAGCGTAAACAGCGCCGCCCCTATCAGGGTAAACCGATAAACAGGGCCGTGCCGGTACCACGCAGAAGGAAGCGGCGGAAGATCCGCATGCTGCTGGCCCGGATTTCTCTCCGGAGCGCTTTCCGATTGCTCCGGGCCATGTTCGCTGACCGGCGGCGTTGAAGAAAGGGTGCTCATAGGGATTGCAGTGAGCGGGTCTGAAGATGAGAAGGTGCTACAGGGGAGGAAGGAGTTTCCCCTGCCTGCAGCAGTTCGGGCGGCTGGGGCAGGCCAAGCTGCTCATTCAGCCAGCGCGCGAGGATCTGGGCTCCGTAGATGTCCATGGGGGAGAAAGGAATTATGGTCAGATGGGGGCTGCGGACAGGCGTTATAAGAATTTCCTGGCCCGATGTGAGGCGGACTACCAGAAATCGGGGCAGGGTGATGGAAGGCGGCCCTATATCCAGCTTGCAGACGGAAAAGGCCTTCACTCTGGACAAGCTAAATCGATTCGTTTCCCAATTACTGTGCCCAGGATGCGTCATATCCGGCACGTCCAGAATTCCCGTTTCCAGATCCACCGAGATATCACGGTTGTGGTTTTTCGTCGCCTTCAGGCGCCGTATGAGCAGGACCAGCAGGACGAATATCCACAGGGTGAGCGCCCAGTTACCCTGCTGCATAAGCAATGTGGATCCACATAGGATAAACACGATGTATTCCGGCTGAATAAGATCTTCGCAGCATTTTACCCTTACCCAGATGCTCTTCCCTGGCTCCGTGCGATGATTCAACCCGGCTGCGGCTGGGCGAGTCACGGCGACGCACATGAGCCACAGCATCGAAAAAAGCGCCACGGCCAGAAAACCCATCGTGAGCAACTGGCGGACAAAATCACGGGGTCCCTTACGATCCAGTTCATACGGATTCACCGGGTCAATCCACGCTTCGTAAGAGATGCCTTCTTTCTCGATCAGATTGTAAATGGTTTCAGAATAAACGTCGCTGCGGGTGAAGGTATACTTCGCCAGCCCCGATTCGACAGAAGGAGTGCAGGTATAGAGTATTACCACCCGGGTACCGTCTTGCTGAACCTTTCCCACCACTACCGTCACAGTCACTAACTTCGTGCGCCAGAGTTTGTCCATCTGCCATGCCTGTGCCATCAGGAACGCGATAATTACCATGGTATAAAGCAGATAAACCGGCATGCCCAGCACGGTGAGCGGCAGCCTGGGCAGCTTACAGCGCAAGGTAAAGTTCACGATGACCTTGGGTTCCACGTCTTTCTGAGGTGTGGGTAAAGTCAAATTGAGATCAGGCATGAATGTTTACGTTGAAGGCAGGCCAACCTGGGCGCATGGGTAGAGCCTAAATCAATGCCTCCAGAGTTGTATCACGAAGGCCAAGCTGCTCATTCAGCCAATGCGCCAGGATCAGCAGGTTAAGGGTGTGCAATACCCTGTGACCGGGAATTACGAGGTTGAACGCGTACAAAAGGGGGATCTTGCCGCCATCTTTCAGGCGAAGAACCAGCCGGTATTTGGAGATGGGGTTGTCTCCATAGCGAATAGGCTCATCGAGCACCTCAAGGGCGAAGCGGGCTGCATCTTTCAGGGCAATCATGCGATGTTCCCTTACGCTACTGATTTTATTTAGGGGTACGTTTTCTGAAGCTACCGGGAGACGGAGAGTTCTGGCGATGAGATCAGCTTCAATATCTGCGTTGCGTCCTGAGGTAAGCCAGATGCCGCGGCAAAACAACAGACCCAGAGTGATCAGCATAAATGTCACCGCAACGGTTTCCCACCAGCGAAGCACTATAATGGTATAGCTGACCAAAATCAGCGTCGGCAAAATCCAGTGCGGATAGAAAGCGGTGCAGAACAGATTTTCGCGCCATATCACCCGGACCCACAGCGACTTGCCCGGCACCAGACGGTGCCGAAATCCAGCTGCCGCTGGTCGTGCCAGTCCTACCCAGATATGCCAGAACGCAAAGCCAAGACCTATCGTTGAAAGACTAAGAATCCAGAAGTTGAGCGCGTAGTATTCGAAGAAATCGAAAGGCGTGTACTCCAGGGCAAACTGGTCGGGAGCCCACTGGTTGATCCATACGGTAAGAGTGGTGCCGATTTTATCCGGAACTGCCGACTCGCCCAGGTTGGAATATCTCCACAACCTATGCCTCTTCTCTTTACCGTCCACGTGATAGATGTAACGGGTATAAACGGCTTCTCCCACCAGATATCGGATGTTGCTCTCAATAATCGTTGCTGTGACTGGCACTGTTCGTGACTGCGTGGCCGTGGCAGGGCCCAGTAGAAAGTTTACGCAAAGGAATAGGCAGGCGAAGACCATGAGAAAGCGGAACATCACGGACCGATAACCCCGGGGCGGCAGTTCTATTTCGATATACCCATCGGACTGTACCGTCTGGACTAAAAATCGGTCTGCGGATAGCTGTTCTACAGGAGTCGAGAGCACGGTTTGAGGTAAAGATGTCTGTGAATTTTCCACATTTGATCCCCGGTTTTGCGGCTGTACAACTACGCGCTATCTCTTGTAGCACGTATCATCACGCCCCGCCAGAAGATTAGAAATGACCTCTCAAGTTCTGGATTGTTGTTCATACTCAAAAACAAGAACCAACCATATATTTACTATTTATATATAAATCATAATTAATAAAAGATCGTGTAAGTGACTTAAAAAACGTTGCTTCTTGCAGTGGCGCGATTGCAATTAAGGTCTATCTTATTAGGACAGTCTGACGTTTTCATGCGGCTGGACGTGGACTTCTTCGGCTACACACAATCGTCTCAGCGCCCGGCCGCCTTCGGATACGAAGCTATCGTCAGCTGGCAGGCCCGTCACTTTCAACTCGGGTGACGGACTGTACAGGGCAACCACGGAACGCATTGCACATGCTGTAACAGCCAGGCTAAGCGCATCTGCTTCTGCCTGGCGCCGCTATTGCATGCATACGATTCCCGCCGCGATCTTACACCACTATCGCCGTTACCCTTCATCTCCGGCTTATCCCTCGGACCTACCCGTATGTAACCCACCTGCCCACTAACCTTCTATCTCCAGCATTGTATGGCTAAAAAAGTCTCGAACCCTGCCAAGCCCGCGGCTGCTCAGCCGCAGAACCAGAATCAGACAAAGCATCAGCCAAAGAACGGCGCCAAGGCAGCTCCGACGGCCTCGGCATCCGCCGCCGCGCATCGCGGCAGCACGGGTGCACATGATATGGCGACGAAACCCAAAAGCGCTGAACCTGAACAGGCCGCACTGGCAGCTCCCAAACCGGGGCGGAATCACATGGCCCGCCAGCGCAAAAATGGCAGTGGCATGGAGGAGAAAAGCACGAAGGCGAGGGCAAGCGGGACGAACGGAGTGAACGGCCATCGCAATGGACAGGGGAATGGCAATGGCGGTGGGAAGAACAGGGCGATGAATGGCCACGCCCCGAGTTCACCCCAGCACACGGCGCGTATTAATCCCGGACATGAAGGCTCGCCTTCTTCCCGACCCGCGGCTGCCCGAGGGTCTGGTATGGCCGGTGGATCCAGCCGCATGATGACGCCTGGCCCCGCATCGAAGAAGAAGGCGGCTGAAGATGAAAAGGAGAGCGGGATGAAAAGCGACATGGAAAAAGTGGGTGTGGGATCGGATGCCCCGCAGTCGCAGTCCGCGCCTACATCCTCCGTGCCGCCCTCTCCTTATGATTCATTACCGCCGGTGCCTGAGCGGAAGATCGAATCGCAGGCCGCCAAATCCGGGCTGGCTCTTACCGAAACGCCTGATCCCAAGCCGGCGCGTAAAGATCTGTTGGTTTACTTCTTTGGTGAGGGCAAAGCCGACGGTCGCGGCGACATGAAACCGCTTCTGGGCGGCAAAGGCGCCGGTCTGGCTGAGATGACGCGCATCGGGCTGCCGGTCCCTCCGGGGTTCACAATCACCACTGAGGTGTGCACGGCCTATTACGAGAACAATCACCAATACCCGCCGGAGTTGGAAGGGCAGATTTCATCCGCCATGCAGCGTATGGAGAATCTGCTGGGCAAGAAGTTCGGCGGCGTCAAAGAGGGGGATCCGGCCGAGTTTGAATCCAACGGACCACTGCTGGTCGCTGTTCGTTCCGGAGCCCGCGACAGCATGCCGGGTATGATGGACACGATCCTGAATCTTGGCCTGAACGATGAGACTGTGCTGGCCCTGGCCAAAATGTCCAACAACGAGCGCTTCGCCTACGACTGTTACCGGCGCTTCATTCAGATGTACGGCGACGTGGTGATGGGAGTTCAAAAGCGTGAGGGCGAAGATGACGAACCGTTCGAGGTCGTTATGGAAAAGATGAAGCGCGAGCTATGGCCTGACCGTGAAGACGTTCCGGATACGGAGCTGAATACGGACGCCCTGAAGGAGTTGGTAAAGCGCTTCAAGGCGCTGGTGAAGGAACGTACCGGCAAGGAGTTTCCGAGCTGTCCCATGGAGCAGTTGCAGGGTGCGATCGGCGCGGTGTTTGGAAGCTGGAACAACGAGCGCGCGATTGTCTACCGGCACAAGTACGGCATCCCCAGTGAGTGGGGGACGGCCGTCAATGTTCAGGCAATGGTCTTCGGAAATACCGGCGACCATAGTGGCAGCGGTGTCGCTTTTACTCGCGACCCTGCCACCGGGGAGAAGCGATTTTATGGCGAATACCTCATCAATGCTCAAGGCGAAGACGTGGTGGCCGGCGTACGCACCCCCGTGTCGGTCGAAAAACTGGAAGCCGCCATGCCACAGGCCTATAAGGAGTTGGAGGAAGTAAGGGCCAAACTGGAAGGGCACTTCCGCGAAATGCAGGACTTCGAGTTCACCATCGAAGACGGCAAGCTCTACATGCTGCAGACACGCAATGGCAAACGCACGGGCGTGGCCGCCGTCCGCATTGCCGTGGAGATGGTGAAAGAAGGCCTTATCACCTGGGAGGAAGCGGTTACTCGCGTCCCGGCAGATCAGCTGGATCAACTCCTGACCCCCGTCTTCGATCGCGCCGCGCGCAAGAAGGCGAAGGTGATTGCCCGAGGGTTGCCGGCAGGCCCCGGCGCTGCCACAGGGCGTATCTACTTCAACGCAAATGAAGCGGAAAAGGTGGCGAACCATGGCGAGAAAGTGCTGCTGGTACGCGTGGAAACCAGTCCGGAAGATATCCGCGGCATGCTGGCGGCGGAGGGAATCCTGACTGCGCGTGGCGGTGTTTCGTCTCACGCCGCGCTGGTGGCCCGGCAGATGGGCAAGGTCTGCGTGTGCGGGGCCTCCGATCTCCACCTGGACTACGAGCACGCCACGCTTACGGTTGGCGGTACTGTGTACAAGAAGGGTGACTTCCTCAGCATTGACGGCACCAGCGGTGAGGTTTTTGCCGGCGAACTGAAGACTGCCCCTTCGGAAATCGTCCAGGTATTGATTGATAAGAGCATGGACGGCAAGAAGAGCGCCATCTATCGGGACTACTCGCAACTGATGGAGTGGGCCGACAAAGTGCGCACCCTGGGAATTCGCACGAACGCGGATCAGCCCGACCAGGTGGCTAACGCGGTGGCGTTCGGCGCCGAGGGTGTCGGCCTTTGTCGCACGGAGCACATGTTCTTTAACGAGGACCGGATCGACTCCGTGCGCGAGATGATTCTGGCCGAAACGCGCGAGGCCCGCGAGAAGGCGGTGGCAAAGCTCCTGCCTTATCAGCAGGAAGACTTCTCTGGAATCTTCCGCGCGCTGAATGGATTGCCGGCCACCATTCGTCTGCTGGATCCCCCACTGCACGAGTTCCTGCCGCAAAGCGCTGAGCAGCAGTCCGAGCTGGCCAAAAAGCTGGGCGTGACGGAGGAGAAAGTGAAGCAGCGCGTCGCCGCGTTGCACGAGTTCAACCCGATGCTGGGCCATCGCGGCTGCCGCCTCGGCATCACCTACCCGGAGATCTCGGCCATGCAGGCCCGCGCCATCTTTCAGGCCGCACTCGCCGTGCAGAAGGAGGGCATCAAGGTAAAGCCGGAGATCATGATCCCGCTCGTCGGCTTCCCCAAGGAGCTGGAGATGCAGGTGAAGATTGTGAAGGACACGGCGACGGATGTGCTGAAGGAAGCCAATGCGCGCCGCAAAGGCAAGGGCCAGGAGATCACGCTGGACTACTCGGTTGGCACCATGATCGAGATCCCGCGCGCCTGCCTTGTGGCCGATAAGATCGCCATGACGGCTGAGTTCTTCAGCTTCGGCACCAATGACTTAACCCAGACGGCGCTGGGCATGAGCCGCGATGATTCCGGGAGCTTCCTGCCAGAGTATCATGATAAGGAAATCGTGAAGCACAACCCCTTCGCCAGCATTGATCAGGAAGGCGTGGGTGAGCTGATGAAGATTGCCATCGAAAAAGGCCGTTCCACGCGCAAGGAGATGAAGATGGGCATCTGCGGCGAACATGGCGGTGAACCGCACAGCGTCAAGTTCTGCCATCATATTGGCCTGGATTACGTAAGCTGCTCACCGTTCCGGGTGCCCATCGCACGGCTTGCAGCAGCACAGGCGGCGCTGGTGAAGTAGGAGAAACAGGGAAAGCGGGGAGTACAACGCGGATGTCAGATCCTCGAAGATTGCTTTGGGGATCTGACTCTCTGATTTCCTGCCTGAACCCGACGTTTCATCCTGATCAAATCAGGATTCTGGGCTACTCCTCCACGATTACTTCCTTCGCATGGCATACTTCGCGCCAGCCGGCGAAGTTCCATGTGTTGGGGAAGCCCTGGCATTGTTTGGGCTTAACGGCCTGAATGGCACAGTCGCGGCCTTCCAGAAAAATGCACTCATGGTTGGGGCGGGAAATGATGCCGAGCGCCTGACGATTGGGCAGCAACTCCGTGTAGTCCTGAATAAATTCGTGCACGTTGATGCCCAGATGCTCGGCAATCTTCTCCGGCTCCCCTTCACCCAGGCGCACAAAGCCAGGCCATTTGCAGCAGTTTGTGCAGCGCTCGCATTGATAATAGACTTTAGACATGAGCGTGACGGGCTGTCATTAGATTACTCATTACTGGGATCCCACATGGAAACGCTGGTGATGGGTGTCTTGCGGTCTTCCGCCAGATTCGCAGCGTAGAGTTCCAAACCGTGAGTGGGGGAATAGATGCTCTCCTCCTCTTCGTACGATGCCGGGTCCAACTTCTCCATCCAGATGCTGGCATCGTCATAGGACATCCCCAGCAGCAGGCGTCCGAACAGCCAGGGTCTGGCCGGCGCATACAGGCAGATCGTCATCACCGTAAGGCTTTTACCGTCCTTGCCGTCCATGTAATGGACCTCCACTCCGTCCTCTTCGCTATAGTCCTCAAAAATCTGTATTTTAAGAATTTTGCGTGACTTATCTCGCAGACCCGGCAAGGCACGTCTTGCATCGTCCCGGCTCATGCCCAGCATCAGTCTGCCGATGCCCATTTGAGGTGTTATCTCCATATCCATAACGCTGCACACGCTAGTGATTGCGTGTTGAAAATGCACGCCGGAATTTGTTGTCGCTATTGTTGTATTTCTTGCTACTGTTAGTTTCGTATTGTAATACGTCATGATACGAATATGAAGGCCCACTTTGCCAATTTCCAGATGTCGCGCATCGCCGCTTGCCTGGCCGTAATCGCCACTACCACTTTATACCCCGCGCCTGCCCATGCTCAGACAGATCTGCGCAAGCTGGCAGATCAGCAAACCAACACGGGCGATAGCGCAAACGACACCAGTAAACTTTGCGAGCTGTTTGCAGAGGAGATGCAGAAGCCTGTCCCGATTCGCGATTTGAAAGATTTAATGAACCGGGCCAGACCGGATGTACCCGCGGCGGGCACCGAGACTAATTCTTCTTCTGCTGAGCAATTGCCAGAGGTGAAAAAGGAGAAGTTATTCGAACTGGTTGCCTCCTCAAGCAACAAGGATGGAGGCCGCGAGATGGAGAAGGCTCTCGAACGCGCCGTAGGGCGAAATCTGAGCTATGACCAGTTTAGTTTTGTTCAGCTGGCGCATGTCGAAAAGTCAGACGGCGAACGGCTTATAACGCTCTATGCCATGCGTCTCAGCCCGAAATCTCTGGCTGACATACGGCCTGTGCTGAGCGACCCTGCCTCGAGAGGTCGCTTTCAGAGCAAGATAGTGAAGAATGTATTGCTGATCATGGTTGTGTCCGTAGGGAACCCCGCTGCAGAGCGGTCCCCAACTCCTGCTCCGGCGACAATTACCAATCCTTCCGAGCTGACAATGCCTGGTCAGCAGTCCACGACGACGACTACTACGAGTACGAGTACGACTTCGCGCCGGCCCCGTACAAGCAAGTCCGCGGGCATTGCCAAGTCGGAGGCAGACATGGATAAGCGCCTTACGGAACTGGACAACGGTGTCAGCTCTCCTTCAACTCTCTCGACTCCGTCAGAATCAGAGAATACTTCCACCTCCGGGCGGAACCGCAGCCGACAGGCCACTCCCGAAAGCGAAATGACGCCACAAGAACTGGCACAACGCAAGGAATCGCGGCTCAAGTTAGCGAGCGGTCTGGATAACGCGATGCGGATCTTCAACAAGCTGTAATCCCTGCAAGGGGCTGGGTGTGTCTACAGCTTGATTCTACCCAGGGGCTGAATCGTGATCTCCTCCGTCAGCTCCTGGTGGGACAAAACGGGGAGTTCATACAGCTCCTGCTCGATAAGCTTGCGCATGTAGCGGCGCACGTCCATGGAGATAAGCAGGGCGGGGCGTTGCGCGGAAGTGGCGCGCAGGTTGCCCACCTGTTTCTTCACCGCTTCAACCAGACGTCTGGCCGTGTTGGGATCCAGAGCAAGATAGCTGCCGGCGGAGGTCTGGCGAACCGCCTTGCGGATGGTATCTTCCACATCCTGCTCAAAGATATAGACCGCCAGGATGTTCTGGCCGCCACTGAATTTATAGCTGATGTAGCGACGCAGCGAGGAGCGCACGTATTCGCACAGCAGAACCGGCTCCTTCTCCTTCTGGCCCCACTCGATAAGCGATTGCAGAATGGTGCGAAGGTTGCGTATGGAGATTTCTTCCTGAACCAGACGCTGCATGACTTCCGTAATCTTCTGTACGGGAAGGACGCGCTGAACCTCGCGTACGACTTCGGGGAACTGCGCTTCCATGTTTTCCAGCAGGAACTTGGTTTCCTGCAATCCCACGAACTCGTTGCTGTACTTCTTCAGGATAAAGCTGAGGTGGAATGTGAGGATCTGCGCGGGCTCCAGGCTGGAGATGCTGGCTTTTTGCAGCGTCTCAATCTCCGAATCGGGCACCCATAGTGAAGGTGTGTGCGGGAGGAACTGCTTTTCTTCAATAAATGGAACACCCATAATGCGGAGTGTCTCTTTAGTTTCGCGCGCCAGAACATGTCCGGCTTTCAGCATTCCCTGAGATATCGGAACTTCATTAAGATGAATACGATAAACACCTGCCGGCAGGCTGTCATTAAAGCGAAGGTGAATACCCGGAAAGGGAACGCCAAGCTCTATATAGAGCGCCCGGCGTATCTTCATCAGTTCTTCATTTAGCAGATCGGCCTGAATGGATGTCTGAACGCTGGGGGAAACGTCGATCATCAGCGGCACGGTGATGGAAAACTCATCGCCACCCTGGGTCTTTTTCGGCGGTGTCTTCTGCGGCACCGTCGGTGAGAAGCCGGTCATGGAAGGCTTGTCGCTGGTCTTCGGTTGCGCA
Source organism: Methylacidiphilales bacterium (assembly GCA_041287705.1). Classification (GTDB taxonomy): domain Bacteria; phylum Verrucomicrobiota; class Verrucomicrobiia; order Methylacidiphilales; family UBA1321; genus LW23. The sequence continues at coordinate 10,483 of JBGGNE010000291.1, forward strand.
GCCGCCTTGTAGAGAGTGTAACCTACCGCCAGCACGATGGCCGCCAGGCCGAAAGTCTGCAACTTGGGGAAGCCGGGAATCATACCGATACCGACCAGCAGCAGGCCCGCCAGTACGACCGCCTTGGGCTGTCCCAGAAACTGGCCGCCGATTTCCTGGCCCAGGTTCTGCGTTTCATCGGAGCCGACGCGCGTGACGATAATACCGGCTGTGATCGAAACCAGCAGCGCGGGAATCTGCGAAACCAGACCGTCACCGATCGTCAGGATTGTATAAGTCTTGATCGCCTTGTCTATCGGCATCCCCTTCATCATGATGCCGATACACAGACCGGCAATCAGGTTGATGGCCGTAATGATGAGACCCGCAATAGCGTCACCTTTCACGAACTTCATGGCACCATCCATGGCGCCGTAAAGCTGACTCTCTTTCTCGAGATCCGAGCGTCGCTTCTTCGCAACATCCATGTCGATCTGCCCTGCGCGCAGATCCGCATCGATAGCCATCTGTTTACCCGGCATGGCGTCCAGGGTAAAGCGGGCGCCTACTTCCGCAACGCGCTCGGCACCCTTCGTAATAACCAGAAACTGAACCAGCGTGATGATGAGGAACACCACGGTGCCGACCACGAAGTTACCACCGATGGCGAAGTTGCCGAAGGTATAGATAATATCGCCCGCATGCGCATACAGAAGGATGAGACGCGTAGTGGTGATGTTCAGCGCCAGACGGAGCAGAGTTGTAAAGAGAAGCAGCGAAGGGAATGTACTGAAAGCAAGTACATTGGGAATGTACAAACTCTTGATAAGCAGGAAGCCCGAGATCCCCAGGTTAAGTGCCAGCAAGAGATCCAGCAATGCCGGTGGAATCGGCATGATCATCAGGCCGATAACACCAACGACAAACAAGGCCAGCACGATATCCGTGTAGCGCGTTGCAGCCATCAGCAGTTGCTGCATTTTCTCGTTAATAGCGCTAAGATTCATACTTTAATAGAGGTACGGGCGTGCCGGCAGAAAAAGATCGCAGGCTAAAAGGGCGAAGCCGCGTTGGTACCACTGGGCAGGGGAGCCGAGGGCTGGGGCAGACGCGGCTGTTGCATGGCAAAATATTCACTCAGCGCGTCGCGCGCTTCGTCTTCACGGCCCATAGCCCACAGAGCCTTGCTGCGCAGCAGGCGGCCCGTGTTTGCCACTGCCAGAGAGCGTGGAGAATCATCGGGCAAATCCATTTCCAGACTGGCTTCGGCTTCCGCCAGTGCTTCGTCCTGATAGCCGAGTTGGTGGTAAACGTAGGCCAGAGCGCGCGCCACACTGGCATCAGCAGGAAAGAGTTCGCGTAACGCCACGAGAATCGTGCGCGATTTTTCGAAGTGCTCGTGCTCCAGAAACAGATGAGCCAGGATCAGCAGGTATTCTTTCTGGCTCTCTTTCACGGTAGAGGGGGGAGGGAGTAAAGTTAATGCCGCACAGAGGGTGCAACCGCGTTAAAACATGCCTAAGGCGTTGCGGGATAACGCATTAACCTTAATGGACGCGCAAAGTCTACAACCTCCCCCTGCAAACGTCCAGAGGTAAACCGAACCGACCGCAGAAATCCACTGCCGCACCACTCTCCGGCATTGACGCGGAGGGCAAACAGGTCTTGTATTTCCTTGGTGCCAGCGTAGTTGCTGCGTTTGCTCCGCGTTCCGCGCCGTCCATCCTTTTGCTTTACACGACATCCCGCATGAATCCAGCCGAATTCCAGGCACGCTCCGAGGTGTTTCGCCAGAAATTTAACGACGTGCTGACGGAGGTAAAAAAGGCGATTGTCGGCCACGAAGACCTGACGATGGATTGTCTGGTGGCCATCTTTTCCCAGGGCCACGTGCTGCTGGAAGGTGTTCCCGGCCTGGGCAAGACGCACATGGTCAAGGTGTTATCGCGTGTTCTGGGTCTCAGCTTCGGCCGCGTTCAGTGCACGCCTGATCTGATGCCTGCCGATATCCTGGGCACCCACATTGTGGCCGAGGACGAGAACGGGCGCCGCGTGCTGCGCTTTGAAAAGGGCCCTGTATTTCGCCACCTGCTTCTGGTCGATGAAATCAACCGCGCCACACCGAAAACTCAGTCCGCGCTGCTGGAAGTCATGCAGGAGCAGACCGTAAGCGCAGGAAGTGAAACGCACATAATGCCCAAGCCGTTCTTCGTGCTAGCCACGCAGAATCCGCTGGAAATGGAAGGCACCTATCCGCTGCCCGAAGCTCAGCTGGACCGGTTTTTCTATAAGCTCAAAGTACCGTTCCCTTCCATGTCGGAACTGGTTGAAATCTCGCAGCGCACCACCGGAACGACGGCGGCTGAGCTGAGAATGGTGCTGAGCGGCGACGAACTCCTGAGTTGCCAGCAGCTTCTTCCGCATGTACCGATTGCGGAGCCCCTGGTGACCTACGCCGCATCACTCATTCTGGGCACGCACCCCAAGAC
>JBGGNE010000292.1:0-12055 GCA_041287705.1 Methylacidiphilales bacterium
CGATCTGCCCGTAACGGAAAGTCCGGAAGATCTCGCTCGCTACGTTTACACGCTTGCTCAGGGCATGTCGGTGCAGTCCATCGCCGGCGCCTCCCGCGATGAACTGCTGCGCGTTGTGGAAACCGCCATGCGCGGCTGGCCCGTCGCAACTCCCGGCACCCGGCACACCGAGCCAGTGGATGCCGCCGGATGAAATCGGGTCCTGCTGAGTCCGCAGCCACATACATCCCCGGCGTCTGCAACCTCGGAGGCGCCGAAGTCCGCATGCGAACCATGGCCGCCTGGGGTTGCCTCGGCCTCACAGTCATCAGCTGGGGTTTCTGCTTCTATGCCGTAGTTCCCGCAGGATGGCGTTTCCTGGTAGCCCTGCCTGCAACCGGAGCCCTCCTCTGCTGGCTGCAGTCCCGCTATCATTTCTGCGTCCACTACGGCCTGCTTGGCGTCTTCAACGTAGGCACCGGCGTCGGCCAGACCGACACCGTAGAACAAGCCGAATACCGCCGCCTGGATCAACAGAAAGCACTGAAAATCATAGCCATGGCCTGCGCGGGCGGGATAGCGGTGGGGGTGCTGGCTTATCTATGCAGTTAATTAACGTCGGAAAATAGCGGCATAGCGATCTTAGCGATAAAAATTATACGTGGTTAGTGCCACAACAAATGGTGGCCCTTAGGGAAAAGGTTTTTCAACGCTACGGTCGCAACGGCGCGACGACCGCTACGTGGGACAGGGAAAGGAGACATGATAGGTAATCTTCTCCCCTACTAATAACCATTTAAAGTGGATTTAATGGAAGAGGTGTAGTCTCTTCCTCTCCATATCCCCACGTAGCGGTCGTCGCGCCGTAGCGACCGTAGCGTTAATAAATATAGAGGGTTTGCGCCACGACAAATGGTGGCCCTTAGGGAAAAGGCTTTTCAACGCTACGGTCACTACGGTCACTACGGCGCGACGACCGCTACGTGGGAGATGCACGGAAAAGAGCGAAGGAGCAAAAGAAACAAACTGAAAAAATTAAAGGTATATATCCTGTTGTGGCTTATCCTGGTCCGGCTGGTCTTCGCGCAGGCCGTTTACGATTCGCTCGAAGTTGCCTTTTAATTGATGATTGTTGAAGTTGATCAAGAGCCCGAGTTTGAGGCCGGTTAGCTTAAGATAGGTGAGTACCTGACTTTTATGCGCTTTCGAAAGACCATCCACAGTTTTAACTTCAATGAGCACGAGATTATTTATAATCAAGTCGGCCCTGAATGCTTCTTCAAATCTTATTCCTCTGAAGTTAAGAGGGATAATGACCTGACGTTCTACATGCAGGCCTTTCTCTCTAAGCAAATTGGCCAGCAAAACTTCATATACAGATTCAAGCAGGCCCGGGCCGATCTCTGTATGAATATCGAACGCAACATCCAAAATGAGTTCTGCAATTTGATTTTCGTTCACTTCAGCATTTCTTGCGGTTCCCGCCTTAGTTTTTGTATCTCCTCCCGATGGATCTCGGCCGTTGCTTCCTCCAGCTCTGTGCGGGAGGATTCCAGGCCGGAGAGGAGGCTGTAGACGCAGGGGATGATGTAGAGCGTGAAGACGGACGCGACGAGGGTGCCGCCGATGACCACGATGGCCAGGGGCACGCGGACTTCGGCGCCCGGACCGAAACCGAATGCGGCGGGTACCGCTGCGGCAGTAGCGGCGGCGGTGGTCATGACGATGGGGCGCAGGCGGATCGGGCCGCCTTCCAGAATAGCATCTTTCAGCGAGCGCTTTTCTTCGAAACGTTTGCGGTTGAAGAATTCGACCAGCAAAATGGCGTTCTTCTTTACAATGCCCATCAGAAGAATGAAGCCGATGCCGCTGTAGAGATTGAAGCTGTTGTTTGTAATGACGAGACTGAGAATAGCGCCGGGTATCGTATAAAGCACAGCAACAAGCACCGTGAAAGGGTGGATAAAGCTATTGAACTGTACGGCCAGAACAATGTAAGAGATAAGAAAGCCCATGCCCATGATAATAAGGAAGCCCTGTCCTGCTTCTTTCATGGCCGATGCAGCGCCGGTATCGACTATGCCGTAGCCTTCTTCCTGCATGACCTGCTTCGCTATTTCACGTGCTTTCTCAGTAGCTGTTACCTGCGAGACGCCCGGCTTTACATCCATATACAGCGTGATGGAACGCGTGCGGTTTTCGCGATGGATGCTGGTCATCTTGGGTTTCAGTTCCATTTTGGCGACGCTGGTGAGAGGGATGAGCTCTCCGTATCGGGTGCGGACCATCAGCCTGGCCAGGTCCTGCGGATTGCGCCATTGATCGGCCTGAAGGCGCAGATTGATGTCGTAGCGGCGATCATCCTTCGTGAATTTACCCACACGTATGCCGCCGATTGCCGTATTAATCGTCTCCGCAATGGATGCGATCGGGACATTGCTGCGTGCTGCTTTTTCGCGATCGGGCACGACGTGAAGTTCCGCGGCGCCTTCTTTATAATCGCTGTCCAGATCACTCACAATGCCCAGAGCTTTCAGGCGCTTCAGAATCTCCTTGCTATATTCGCTCAGCTTCGTGTAATCGCGACCCTGCAGGGCCAGCTCAATCTTACTGCCGCGTTTGTTGCTGAACGCTTTCTGAGTAGGATCAAACACACTGCTTTTCAGATCCTTAATCTTGGCGAATTCATCACGAAGCAGCTCCATGATCTGCATGTGCGTCTGCGGGCGGTCATGTTTGGGTATAAGAGAGATAAAGCACATGCCGCTGTTGCTTTGCCCGCCTTCCAGACCTCCTACATTAGCCATAAACTGCCGCACGTAAGGCTGTTTCTTTAAGAAAGCTTCCGCGTGAGAAATGCGTTCTCCTGTAAACTCCAGCGAAGACCCAACCGGCGTTTCAAACTGCACAATAAGAACCCCTGCATCCTGCCCGGGACTGATCTCCGCGCGCATTTTGGGCAGCAGCGAGAGCATGGCCGCCACCGCCACAAACGATAGCCCGATCGTGATCAGCCGGTTATTGAGCGCGACGGCGAGCGAACGACCATATAGTCCGCTGAAGAAATCGAAGATGCGGTTGACGAACTTGGCGAAGCGGCTCTCGTCATCCTTCGCAGTCATGATCTGCGAGCACCGCATCGGAGTCAGCGTAATGCTTTCCAGCAGAGAGAGTAACACCGCAGTGGAAATCGTGACGCCGAACTGGAACAGAAACTTGCCAATAAGACCCGGCGCAAAAGCGACAGGCAAAAAGATTGCCACGATGGCGATGGTGGCCGCCGTTGCCGCAAAGGTAATTTCTCGAGTGCCATCCAGCGCAGCCTGGCGCGCCGTTTTGCCCATGTGAAAATGGCGCACGATGTTCTCCAGCACCATAATGGCGTCATCCACTACTATGCCTATAGCTAAAGAGAGAGCCAGAAGCGTAAAGAAGTTGAGCGTAAAATTCATCATGTACAACACGATGAACGAGCCCAGCACTGAGGTGGGTATGGAGATTAGAACGTTAAATGTAGATCGCCACGAACCCAGAAAGGCCCAGCATACCACACCTGTTACCACCGCCGACATGATAAGAGTGAACCAGGTTTCCCTGATAGACTCCTCTGTAAATTGCGAGCGATCGAAATTAATGCTGATGCGGATATCCTTGGGGATTTCCTTGTTCAGCTGATGCATCGTGGCAATGACATCCCTGGCTACCTGTACTTCATTATATCCACGCTGCTTCTGTACGCCGAGACCGATGCCGCGTACGCCATTGGTTCTGTTAATAGCGCGAACGTCGGCCACGCCGTCTTCAATGGTGGCTACATCGCCCAGGCGTATGCGCGAATTGTGAATGACGGCGCCGCCGCGCGTGGTGATCAGGATGTTGCGCATCTGATCGGGCGTCATCGCTTCGCCCATCACCCGCACATTCAGTTCGTGGTCGCGACCCTCCAGGTAGCCCGCCGCGGACTCGCTGTTCTCTTTCTGCAGCGTGGCGCGGATATCCAGGATGGTCAGCTCGTATTTGGTCAGCTTGTCGGCATCGACGCGCACCTTCATCGTGCGGTCGGCCCATCCGCCCATCACGACATTGCCGACGCCGGGCACGATCAGAAAGCGATCGCGAATGCGCTGATCGACAAAAGTCACAAGCTGGGCGAAGGGAAGATCCGAGGTGACGGCCAGCCACATAAAGGGCGAGTCTTCCTCGTTAAACTTCATGATCGTGGGCGGATCGGCGCCCTCCGGCAGATCCACGGCGCGGATGCGGCTGTTCGTTTCCTGCAGGGCCGCATCAATATTGCGGTCCACGGCAAACTCCAGCTTCAGGCTGCACATGCTCTGTCGCAGCGTGGTGGTGATATTTACGATGCCTTGAACGGAGATGCACGCGTCCTCCAGCTTGTCGGCGATCTCGCTTTCCATCAGCTCCGGAGCTGCGCCTGGCCACACTACGTTTACGCTGAGAACAGGCTGCGTAACGTCGGGCAGCGTGCTGACGCCCAGCCGTGGAAGGCAGATTCCACCAAACACCATCAGTCCGATCATCAGCATCCATGCAAACACAGGTTTGCGTATGGAGAGATCGGAAAGCGTCATGTCAGGAAGGGGACGGCACGGCCATGTTACTGCGTTTGCACAGTAATACAAACGTTAAAAGACCAACCAGCAGTCCGCCCGCCGCAGCCAGCCATGCATAACTCTCCATCAGCCAGTCCCGGAAATCCGCCGCAATGCCCTGAGGCGGAACTCCGCACAGCAGTACTCGCCACTCCTTCCTGTTGGGATTGCATACCGCCACATCCGTTTTCCCGTCGCCGTTGAAATCGCCGGGAACGCGGCTGCTATAATGAAAAGGAATACCGATTTTACGAATCCTCCAATTCCTGAAATCGAATGAGTAAGTAAAACGTTGTCCCACCATGTAGATATCCTTAACATCAACTTCCTGCGGGTCGTGGAAGGTTCCATCTTTCTTAGCCAGGTAGAAGAAAAGATGCGGAGCATTTGGATGAGAAATGGTCATTGCATAGTCTCCGTAGCCATCTCCATTAAAGTCTCCCTGTATTAAATGATAGGGATATTGTTTGGCTCCACCCACCGGCATGGCGTTTGAAAGAAAAGTTCCATCGCCATTACCCGCATGCATCATCATGTTCGTTGAATTGTAACAGAGCAGATCCTGCCTCCCGTCTTTGTTTACATCAACAAGAAGTGGCGGAAAGGTATAGGGAACATCCATACCAGACGTCGGCGTAAAAGATCCATCTCCTTTGCCGAGCAATACGTAATAGTTTTTGTTCTGGTTGGGAGGAAACAGAACCAGATCGGGAAAGCCATCATTATTGATGTCTGCCGGAATATACTCAATGTTGTCACTGAAGGGCTGTCTATAAACTATGGGTTTCTCGAACTTGCCGTTGCCTCTGGCGAGAAAAACGAGCAGATAATACCCGACTGGCGCAGGGGTGACAGGTTGATCCGGAGATGAGGGAACGACAACTAGCCTGGAACTGCTGTCATGTTTGAGCTCCAGTCTGGATTCTGGAGGAATGGCGGCAGACGGCGAGGACGACATGGTTTTAAAGTCGCCATATGACATCAGCACCAGCAGATCGGTCTTCCCATCCTTATTGATGTCGGATGCCCGCAAGATACTGGAGTTCTGGTATTGATCCTGGCTGAAGTCGTAGAATTGCGTGGCGACAGGCTGGGGTTCGAACGTGCCATTTCCTTTTCCAGGAAGCACATTGATGGTCTCGGACCAGCCATGCAGCCGACTTGAACTACTGCTATAGTGCCGGACTGAGTTGTAGACGATATCCAGGTTTCCATCTCCATCAAAGTCCTCAAGCAGGAACTGCTGCATCTCGCTTGAGAACGTAGTTACAGGAAACTTCTGGTACGACTGGAAAGAGCCATCCCCATTACTGATAAAGGATTGTACCTGCTTGCTATCATATAGAACGACCACATCATCTTTGCCATCGTGGTTGAGATCTCCGGCAACAAGGGAGACTGGCACATCACCAGAGGGCACTATGTAGCGAGGTCCGAGGCGAGTAGTGAAGTCGTTATTTAGAGGCTCTGATGTCAGGAACAGACCAGAGAAGAATACAAACGCAATGCTGACCATGAGACTCACTGCTAAAAGCAAGATACAGATACTTTTCCTGAGTGATTTGGGCGAGCTTTTATTCACCGTATCATGAACAGAGCGCTCACGCGCGGATGTTCCTCTTTTTAGACTCTGTACCCAGGGCACCGGCGGACCTGTGCCCTGGGCTGGGGCTGGTATAGCGCACCTTCAGTGCTTCGGATGCACCCGCTTCGCTTGTACAACGAAAGGCCGTAGTAGCGCCGGGAAGCACTCTTCTCTTCCCCTACGGAGTGCTCAATGCGATCGAATTGCTCTGACTTAAGGCAGCCGAATGCACTGCTTGCGAATAAAGCCTGCTGTAAAAATCAATCAGGCCGCCGGGTTTGTTGCCGGCGGCCTGGGATGCCTTTGGAATTAACGTGGCAGCGCAGACTTAGCTGCCAACGAAATGATGCTTACGTTCCCGCGGGAACGGCCGTAGTGGGAGCCGCGGCATTGGTAGCTGCCGGGGCCGGGGGAGGCGTTACGGAAGCATTTGTCGGCGGTGTGGCGGGCACTACCGGAACTTTTGCCGGGGCGGCGGCATTCGTCGCGGCGGGAGCTGGTGCGGCGTTCGTGGATGGTGCGAGAGGCGCTGCGTTGGTGCTGCCGGGTGTCGGGGCAGGGGCCACGACGGGGGTCTTGGGAGCGGCGGCGGGCGTGATTTCCTTCAGGCGTTCGCGGGCCAGATCCTTCAGGTAGCTGCCGGGGGCGCACTTGTTCATGCAGTCGCCAAGGGCTTCGCGGGCTTTGTCCAGCTCACCTTTGGTTTTATAAACACGGGCGACTTCAAGCAGGGCCAGGCCAGTGTAGGTGTCGGGCGGATTGGCCGCGCCGATATCCTTGAACAGCTTGAAGGCTTCATCATTCTTGCCTTTGGCTTCCTGCGTAAAGGCCAGGCCCAGCAGGCCGCCGTTGTAAAGCGGGTGTCCCTTGTAGGTGCTCAGAAAGCCCGTGTAGAGCTTTTCAGCGGGTTCCAGCTTGCCGTCGCGGAAGTATTCATCGGCCACCAGCAGCATATCGGGCGCGGCCTGGCGGGTGCCGATGTACTTGAGCACCACATTCATGCGCTCTTCCGGAGTCTTGGCCAGAGCGAACTCCAGCCGTGCGGCCGTCTCCTGCGAGTGGCTGCGGATGACCCAGTATCCGAACAAAATGATGAACAGCACTACCACGCCCGCCGCCACGATCAAGTGGCTGCGGTATTGGTTAAAGAGCTCGTTGTTATCCCCGTCAATGAGGTTTGTATCCAGCTTATCTACCAAAGACATAAGCTATCACTATGAGCAAAAATGGCCACGGTGGCAAAGAACAAATTGCGTCTGTACGAGGATTTGGAGAAATGTTCTGTCTATAAAGCAGAAATATTTCCCCTTTGAACACGCCGGGACCGTGCAAATTAGCTCTGCATTGTGCCAAAGTCGCGCTATATTAGCGCGCAGCAATGGGCACACTACCCTTTTTACTACACGCGCATTCCGCCTTCGCCACCGCCGCCCCTGTCGTCGCGACCGCCACCGCCGCGCCACTTATTCCCGGCTCTCCGGGCTATTTACTGCCGCCGCCGTTTCTGGGGGAGGGGATGCTGTTCGCGCTACAGCACGCCAACTGGGCGGGACATTTCGTCCTGATTCTGCTGGCGCTGGGCTCCATCTTTTCCTGGTCGGTCATGATCAGCAAATTCCTGCAGATCCGCACCGTCCGGCGTCGCAATCAGGAATTCATGAAGCGCTTCCGCGCCAGCCGCACCCCGCTCTCGCTCGTCATGAGCGGCGACACGTTTCCCGGCAGTACTTACTACGAGATTTATGACGCGGGAGCGCGCGAGCTCGTTTTTCAAATGACCGGCAGCAATAACTGGGATGAGCGCACCGCCGCCATTCTGGCCCGGCCGCCCCGCGTCAGCGCGGTGGCAATGGCCAGCGTGCGCAGCGCTATGGAGCGTCAGGTAAGCGAACAGGCGCTGAAGCTGGAGGACCGCATGATTACCCTGGCCACGGCCGTCAGCGGCGCGCCGTTTCTGGGATTGCTGGGCACGGTCTGGGGCGTTATGGATACCTTCAGCGACATTGCGCAGAAGGGCAACGCCAGCCTGGCAACGATGGCGCCCGGCGTTTCGGGCGCGCTTATCACGACCGTAACGGGTCTGCTGGTCGCCATCCCGGCGATGTTCGGCTACAATTTCCTGGTCGTCACCGTGCGCCGCCTCACTGTGGAGATGGACAACTTCGGCGCCGAGCTTGCTGCCGCCTGCGAGCATCGTTACCTGGGATCAGCCTCACACGGTGCGGAACGTCCCGTGCAGTCTCCCGCCGAGCGCCACGCGCATGACCGGTAGCGTTGCAGACAGTTTCCTTAGGAAAATGGCATCTTGCGCCCTGGAGGGGCGGAGCAGTTTAGCCCAGGGTGCTGGTCTGCCGAAACCCTGGGTGCGAGAACGGCAGGTGAAGCGTCCTCGTATCATGCGTTTCCCCAGGGTTTCGGCGGACCTGCACCATGGGCTAAATTGCTCCGCCCCTCCAGGGCGCAAGATGCAGCATGCCCCGGCTCGCCGCATCCGCTGACTCACCGCATCCGTATCTGCACCAGGCCGCATTTGAATTGCTTGACCTCTATGGGGCTTAGCATGGTGCGGTAGGGGCCGGGAGCGAAGAGGGGAATGCCTTCGCCCAGAATGATGGGGACGTAGCTGATAACGTACTCCGTGATCAGCCCGGCGCGGCGAAACTGCGCGGCCAGGTGACCGCCGCCGATCAGCCACATACGGCGCAGGCCCTTTGCCTGAGCCTCGGCCACTACCTGCTGCGGCGTGGACTGCGTAAAGACGATGTCGTGCGAAAAGCGCTCCAGGCGGCGCGTGGTGAAGACCCAGCACGTTTTGCCGGGGTGCGGCCACTCGGGAAAGTTCAGCATGAACTCGTACGTCTTGCTGCCGATGGCGATCGCGTCGATGCTTTCCTCAAAGTCAGGGAATTCCGAGGCTACCTCCTCGTCCTTTTCGTAGCGCGTCAGCCAGTCCACACTGCCATCCGGCAGGGAGATAAAGCCATCCATGCTGCATGCCACGTAGTAGACTACTTCAATCATCCGGAATCTTTTGTGCGGTTCGGCAGTCAATGTCCACCTGATTTATGGCGTCATTCCAACTTGCCGCGTGCAAGCGTACGCCGATCCGTTTATGCTCTTACCACTCGTACGAATTACGAACCGCCTGCCGCAATAGCCACGCCTCTATGGACGCCGATCTGCCTCTCCCTTCCACGCCGCCGCCCTCCGCCCCCACGTCCGCCGAAGCGGTAACTCTGGATATCGCCGGTGACGGGGATCTGCTGGCGGAGTTTATTTCCGAAGCGCGCGAGCACCTCGCGGAGATAGAGCAGGGGGTGCTGAAGCTGGAAAGCAACCCGAACGAAGACGAAGCGCTGCGCGGAATCTTCCGCGCGTTCCACAGCTTTAAGGGCGTTGCCGGTTACCTTAACCTGGCACCTATTCACGATCTGGCCCATGAGCTGGAGAGCGTGCTGGATATGGTGCGGCACGAAAAGCTGCTGATGGACGCCCGTGTTATCCAGCTGATTCTGGAAAGCAAGGACGTGCTGGAGCATTTCGTCCTGGAAATCGAGACGCGTCTGAAGAACCCCAAACTTAGCGCCAGCATCGGCCCCATCCTCATCCCCACCGCCGAGCTTGAAGGCCGAGCGCGCGAGATTCTGGCCTCCGTCACCATACCTTCCGCCGCCCCGGCCACCGCTTCACAGTCAGACACGCCAGAGCAAACAAAGTCTTCAGCGCCGGCACCGGCCACGCCAATCGCGCAGACACCGGCCGGAGCCGCTGCTAAAGGCGATACCGGTACACCTGCAGCCAGACCGGTGCCGCCTCTCTTCGCGCAGAAACCCGCGACCGCTGCCAGTGGAACCAGCCCCGCTGTGGCCATACCCGCACCTGCATTTGGATCGGAACCGATATCGGGGTCCGCCACCTCCGCCGCCCCCGCTGAGCCGCTGGATCCATCGGCTATTCCCATACTGGCATCGTCTCCCGGAACTGCTTCCGGAAAAACAGAACTTCCGACGGTATCGGACGGAATTATTGCCCCGACCGTGGCGCTGCCGCTGGTTCCCGATACCTATGAGGCTGCCATTACCGCACATCCCACGGTTTCGGCTCCGCTGCCCTCAGCGCAGGCTTCGCCCCCAGCCGTTCCTGCGCCACCCCGCGTTACACTGCCTCTGGATCCCTCACTGCCCACGGCATCGTCTCCCGGCGTTTTCTCGGGACCGCAGGCGGCTTCATCTTCTCCTGCAGCTCCCCTGCAGTCAGCGCAGAACACAGCGGCGAATGCCGATCCCGATGCGCAGAGCAGCGGCACCACCCGCGTTGACGTGGCGCGTCTCGACACTCTGGTGGAGTATGTCCGCGAGCTTTCCGTGGTGCACTCCCTTATTGGCCAGAGCATCAAGGAACTCGGCGTCAAGAACACCCGGCTGACGCGCTACCTTACCCAGATGCAGCGGCTCAGTCGCGAACTGCAACGCACTTCGATGGCGATGCGCCTGGTACCTCTCAGCGGACTCTTCCGGCGGATCCAGCGCGTGGTGCGCGATCTTGCCCGGCGCGAAGGCAAACAGATCAACCTGGTGCTTTCAGGCGATGATACGGAGCTGGACCGCACTCTGGTGGAACAGCTTGCCGATCCGCTGACCCACATGGTGCGCAACGCCGTGGATCATGGCATCGAGTCTCCCGAGGAGCGCCGCCTGGCTGGCAAATCCCCGATCGGTACGCTTCGCATTGAGGCGCGGCATGCGGGCAGTCAGGTGGTGATGCGCATTGCCGACGATGGCGGCGGCCTGGATCGCGATCGCATTTTGCTGAAGGGAATCGAGCGCGGCCTCGTCCCCCCGACAGCCGTGCTGGAGCGCGAGGAAATCGATCAGCTCATCTTTGCCCCCGGCTTTACGACCACTGATGTGATCACGGAAATCTCCGGCCGTGGCGTGGGCCTGGACGTGGTGCGCCAGCACATCGACAGCCTGCGCGGTCAGATCGATATCGAGTCGGAGCCCGGTCGTGGCACAGCGTTCATTATCACGCTCCCACTTACCACTTCCATTCTGGACGGCATGATCGTGACGGTGGGTGCGCAACGCTTCATTATCCCTGCGCCATCCGTGCTGCGCACTTTCCGCCCCACGCCGCCACAACAGCAACAGGCTCAGCGCGATTCGGGCTACGGCAATGGGGGGATGGACGACGAGACATTATCTGAATCCGGGGCAACGCGCCGCTCCTTCACCGATATATCGCATCTCGCCGCGGTCGCCGCCGCCAGCCGCAGAAATAACGGTGGCAATGGCGGCAGCGACAGCGATCAGGAGCCCGCCAGCCTTGTCTCCATCCATACCGACGGCACTGTGTACGAGATGGAAGGCAGCCGCATTGCGGTTATCGAAGTGCGCGGCAAGCTGATTCCGCTGGTGCGCGTGGCCGAAGTGCTTGGCGTACAGGCCCTCTTCCGCGATGCAACCCAGGGGATCGTGGTGCTTGTGGAAGCGGAAGGCCGCGAGGTCGCGCTGCTGGTGGATCGCGTCGTCGGCAAGCAGGAAGTCGTCATCAAGCCGCTGGGCGAAACATTCCGCCGCAACGATCTCTTTGCCGGCGCTTCGTTGCTCAGCGATGGCGTCCTTAGCCTGGTACTCAACATTCTGGCCATCGCCCGCCATACCAGCCGCCTGCATGATATCACCGAGCGCCGGGCACAGGAGCAGCGCTGGCTCACCTCTCTGGAAGGCGGCGAAATCGTGATATGACGGGCAGGAGGAAGAAGAAAAGGAAGGGAGAGGTCGGCGGGGTAACGGGTGTGTTCACGTCTGGGGGTCGGGGCTAACTCTGCGACTGGTCTGAATCATCCTGCTTTCCCCTTGTTTTCCCTCGCTTCACA